>CAZZYZ010000238.1:0-4167 GCA_964658425.1 Vulcanimicrobiota bacterium
CGCCGTCGTTGTACTGGCCGCCGCGCTCCCCGCCCGCGCACAGACCCCGGACGGCGCCATCGAGACTATGAAAAAGCGGGGCGCGATGATGGTCGGGATGGCGACGTTCGTGCCCTGGGCGATGCGAGACGAGCAGGGCAAGCTGGTCCCCCACCGCCCCCCGGATGGCCGCCGCCCATCGCCGGACCGGCGTGGCTGTATCCGCCGCTGCCCGGTGCGACCTGCGGTCTCGGTGCGCGGTAGCCGCCGCTGCCCGGCGCTTCGCGAGGGAACGATCCGCCGTTTTGAACGCCGCGGTATCCGGTCTGCGGCCCGAGCGGCCGCTGTTGCCGATAGATTCCCTGCGCCTGCCCGCGTTCTTGATAGCGCGTTTCGCCGTTGCGGTACGCGGCGGCCGCGTCGTTATTCGCATTGTGGCGATCGTTGTAGATCGAGCGGCTCACGTTGTTCTGCCGCTGGTTGATCTGCGCGCGTTCGCCCGCCGTCAGGCTACCGCCGTTTGCGTAGCGTTCCGACTGCGCTTGGCCGTGAATGCTGTTGTCGCGGTTCTCGAGATTTTGCGCTTCGCCGGGCGTGATGCCGCCGCCGCGAATGCCCGCGGAGATGCGCGACTGCTGATTGCCCTGGCGGGTGTTGACCTCGTTCGCGTAACCGAATCCCGAACGGTTGTTTTGCAATGCGAGCGTCCCGGGCCGATTGCCGGTCGCGCTCGCATACTGGCCGCGATTGGACTGGGCGGAATGGAATTGCTGCTGTTGGTATGCGGTCTCACCGAAGCGTCGCTCGCGCAGCGCTTGATAGTCGGCGCCGTTCGGTGTCGCCCGGACCCCGTACGGTCCGCCGTTGTAGCTCGTGCGGCCGTAATAGGTATTCGTGACGCTGACGTTGCGCACGTACGTATTGTGGATGTACGTGGTGTTCACGTTGGCCACCGCGGAATTGTAGCGGAACGCATTGCCCTGCCAATAGCCGCCGCCGAATCCGACGCCGCCGTAGCCGAAGCCGTAATTGATGCCGCCGTAGAAGCCGACCCTCGGTCCCCAGTAGCCGGCGTGGAAGCCGTAGAGGCCGCCCGCGTAGCCCCAGTACGGCGGCGTCCAGAGCACGCCGTACTGCGGCGGTTGGACCCACGCGCCGGGAACCCAGTAGTAGCCGGTGTTGTAGCCCCAGTAGCCGGGCGTCCAGAGATAGCCCGGCGCGGGGCAGGGCGGCTGTTCGTAGACCGGCAGCACGGGCGGCGCGATCCCGACCGAGATCGAGATCGCGACCTGGGCGGAACTCGGCATCGCTGTCGCGACCATGGCTCCCGGAACCAGCGCCGCCGCGACGGCGAGCGTCCGTATCGAATTCGTGATGTTCATGATCATTCGCTTTCCGATGGAGCTTGGCGAGCCGTGAGCTCGCGGATAGCGCCGTACCCCGACTACAACCGAAAACCGGATCGTCTCGTTCGGATCGCCGCGCGATCTAATTCGCGTTTCATACGCGAACGCGGTCTCGCCGCGGCGTTCAGCGCAGGTTCGCCGAGCGCGCTCGCTGGCGCCGCACGAACCAGACCGTCCAGAGCGCGAGCGCGCCGAGCCCGGCGTAGCCGACGATCGGACCCACGATGAGATAGTCGCGAATCGAAAGCGTGAAGACGAGCGCGCACGCGACGGCCGTCTGCGCGAGCAAGCCGACCCCCCAGACGATCGTCATGAACGTCATCGATCTCCGAAAGCCCTCATATTTGCGGAGCGATTCGAATTCACGCACTTTGTTTGCCGACTGTCTCGCCATGCTCGCGCGCGCGAGCTGATAGATGAGCGGTTTGCCGACGAGCGCCGAGCCGAGGAAGACGAGGCCGATGACGCCCGTGACGAGATTCTCGCGTAGCTGCAGCACCTTCACGGAGCCGCCGCCGACGAACGCGAGGAGCGAGAGGACGATCCCGGCGAGGACGAATACCGAAACGGCATCGACGCGACGATTGCGGACGAATCCGGCGATGCTCCAACAGAGCGGCGGAGCCGACGACGCGATGAGCGCCCGCACGTCGCCGAGCGGCGTATCGACGTAGGTGTAGATCGCGTACGGTGCCGCGATGTTGACGAGCAGCTCGACGGCGATCTGCCGCGCGGCCATCCCGATCCTCGGCTTCGGTTGCGGCTCCGGCGCCTGCGGTGCGTCCATCGCCGGAGAGTCGCGCACGGGCCGCGCCGTTGCCTGCGTCGGCACGCAAAGCGTAGGGATTTCCCTCATACCACGCGCGCGGAGGCCGTGCTACGCTTCCGCTCGAGATGGCGACGATCGCCATCCCTTCTCGAGAGGTCACGTTCGTGTTCGCTCTGCGCGCCTGCATTTTCGCTTCGCTCGCCGCCACCGTCGCCTTCGCATCGGCGGTCTCCGCCGCTTCCCTACCGCCCGGAAAAACGGCGTCCGGCATCACGCTCTCCCCGGGCCCCAAGGGCGGCCGGATCCTCGTCGGCCACGAGAGCGGCATTTCGAATGCGGTCGCGGGATTGCGTGCGGCGATCGCGGCCGGCGGGGGCTATTTCGATAGCCGCCCGACCGTCAAGAGCGTCGGCACGAACGCGGACGGCAGCGCGGCGTACGGAGCGTTCGACGCGAGCCTTCGCGGCACGCCCGTCTCCGGGATAGCGATCGTCGCGCTGCAATCCGGCGGCGAGGCGCAGGTGATCGCGCTCTTCGATCGCCCATCCGATTTGCGGACGAGCCTGCGGCCGATGCTCGCCTCGCTCGGTGCGCGCCCGCCGGCGTCGCACGCGTCCGGTTCGGTGGTCGCGGTCCAACCGGCGCGCCCGCTGCGCGAATACGCGTATCCCGACGGGAGCGGTGCCGCGATGCTCCCCGCGGACTGGATTCCGACGAGTGCGAACCGCGGTCAACTCATGGCGCACGATCCGACGAATACGCTGAATGCGGTGCTCGGCGTAACCATGCCGATCACCGACCCCCGTGCGGGGATGGGCGCCCGCATCGCGGCGAACTCGGGCGGCTTCGTGATCCCCTACGAAGCCGACCCGGCCGATGCGTACGTCGCGTTCGTTTCTACGGTGGCGCATCGGATGAATTTGCGGCAGAACGCTCGGATCACGATGCGTAAAGACGTTCCGAGCCAGACGGGCCGCATGTCGTACGTCGTCGGCGATCAGCTGAGCCCGAAGGGCGTGCCCGAACGATTCTTCGGCTACGTCGGCGTGAGTCCGATCATGGCGATGGGCGGATATAACGTGACGATGTTCGTCATGAGCGGACCGCAAAGCACGATGCCGAAAAACGCTGCGACGCTCGCCGCAATATTTAGATCCTATGCCGTCAACGGGCAAGTCCTCGCGGGGCAGGCGGCCGCGAGCGAACAGACGACGCTCGGTATCGCGCATCAGGCAATCGCAAACATCGACGCCACGGGAGCCGCTTCGATGGCGAACGCGGCGAACGTTCAAGCGGGGATCGACCGTTCGACGAGCGGCTTCGTGCACTATCTCAACGGCTCGGACGTCGTCGAACACATCGGTAGTGGGGCGCGCGCCTCGGTCGACGCGGATTTCGCGCAGAATCTGGCGGCCTCGGATCCGCAAAACTACCGCGTCGTTCCCATGTCGCAGTACCGCGCGGGCGACTAAACGCTATTCGGCGAGGAGCGCGAATGTGAGCGCGCCCGCGCCGCGGCGCTCCGCTTCGCGATCGAGCGCCTCGCGTTCGAGGCATCGCAGAAGGATGTGCGCCGTGACGAGCGTATCGTCGAGCGCGCGATGCGCGACGATGCGGTGCTCCGCGCCGAGTGCCGCGTCGATCTGCAAATAGCGGCGCAGGCTCTGATTGCCGTACGCGGGAGCGCCCGGATACGCGCGCCGCGCGAGCGCGATCGTGCAGAGCCACGGTCGATCGTCGAGCGGCGCGAGGAACCGGCGATCGAACGATGCGTTGTGTGCGACCGGCTGGGCGCCCTCGCAGTGCCGCACGAGGTCGCGAGCGGCTGCATCGAAGGTCGGCGCGCCGCGGACGTCGCGATCGGCGATCCCGTGCACGCGCGTCACGCGCGGCGGGATCGCCCGCTGCGGATCGACGAGCGACGTCCACGTCGAGACGATCCGACCGCCGTCGACGATCGTGCATGCCATCTCGACGACCCGATCGGCCACGGGGTCGAACCCGGTCGTTTCG
>CAZZYZ010000239.1:0-4160 GCA_964658425.1 Vulcanimicrobiota bacterium
GGAGACGATCAGCAAACGGCCGCGAGCCTGCTCGAGGGCAAGGGATTCCGAACGGCGATCGTCGCCACGGCGAACGATCGCGTGCCGAGCGGCCGCGTCTTCGCGCAGGATCCCGCGCCCGGCTCCGAGGTCGCGGCGAACGGGCTCGTCACGCTCGACGTCAGCTCCGGCGTTCCGCTGATCTCGCTCATCGACATGCGGCAATATTCGAGCGACGATGCGACCCGCTATCTGCGTAACGCAAAGCTCGTCCCCGTGCTGCTCGGGCGTTACGACAAGTCGCCGCGCGGGACGGTCCTCGATCAGCGACCGGCCCCGGGTACGAGCGTCGCCGCTCGCTCGAAGGTGACGCTCACGCTCTCGAAGGGCCTCGAGCCCGTCGACGTCCCGGACGTCGCCTCCCAAACGCTCGCCGATGCGACGAACGCACTGAGCGGTCGCGGGCTCTCGATCGCGGTCGCCGAGCGCGTGCCGAGCGATCAGATCGCCCCGGGCGTCATCCTCTCGCAAAATCCGGCGGCCGGCTCGCCGCTCGCGCGCGGCTCGACCGTCGATGTAACGGTCAGCGCCGCGGCCCCCACCGTCGCGGTCCCCGACGTCGGCGGCCGCTCGGCGAGCGACGCCTCGGCGATACTGCGGCAAGCCGGGTTTCGCAGCGACGTGGAATACGTCGTGGACCCGGGCGCGACCGCGGGCGCGGTGCTCAAGCAGAGCCCCGATCGTGGGTCGCAGGCGAAGAAGCACGCGACGGTCACGCTCTCGGTCGCCGCGCCCGGCAGCGTCCCGGATGTCACCGGCAAGTCGGCGGGCGACGCGGCAGCCGCGCTCTCGCAGGCGGGGTACCAGGTCGGCTCGACGACGCTCGTGACGCAGGGGACGCCCGGTGCCGTCGTGCGGACCGACCCCGCGGCCGGGGCGCCACTGCAGCCGGGCGAGACCGTCTCCGTGTTCGTCGGCGCGCTGAGCGGCCAATGATGCGGATTCTCGGGCTCGATCCGGGCCTGCGCACGACGGGGTACGGCGCGATCGATTTCGGCGAACGCGGCGTGCGCCTCGTCGAAGCCGGGATCGTGACGCCGATCGTCAAGGCGCCGCTCGAGCGTAGGCTCGGCGAGTTGCACGCGGGGATCTCGGCCGTCATCGCGGCGACGCGACCCGAGGTGATCGTCGTCGAAGAACTCTGGACGGCGTACAAGAATCCGACGACGGCGGTCCTGATGGGCCACGCGCGCGGCGTGCTCTGCCTCGCGGCCGATACGCACGGCGTGCGGGTGCGGCACCTCGTGCACTCGCACGTGAAGCGCGCGCTCACGGGCTCCGGCGCCGCGCGCAAAGAGCAGGTGAAGCGTGTCGTGATGCTCGCGCTGGCGCTGCAGGTCTCGCCCGAGCCCGACGACGTGTCGGACGCGCTCGCGCTCGCGATCGCGCTCGGAAATCTCGAGTCGGCCGAACGCCGGCTCGCGCGCGCGGGGATCGCGTGACGAACGTAACCCGGATGCGTGGAAAGCACATGACGCCGAACGTTCGTGTTTTGACGACGAGTTCGGATTTTCGTAGCGCAGTATGTTTTCGCGATTGACGGGGACGCTGCTCGAACGCGGTGTCGATACGGTACTCGTCGACGTCAACGGCCTCGCGTACGAGATCGTCGTTCCGGCGTGCATCGCCGAGAAGCTGCCGTCGCATGCGGGCGAGCGGATCACGCTCGAGATCCATCCGACGTTCAATCTCGATGGAAATTCGGGCCGCTTCACGTTCTTCGGATTCACGAACGCGATCGAGCGCGAGTTTTTCGAAGCGCTCGTCTCGGTCGCGAGTATCGGCCCGAAGACGGCGGCGCGCGCGTTCTCGCAGCCGATGACGCGCATCGCGCAGGCGATCGACGCGGGCGATCATGCCGCACTCTTGCGGCTGCCGGGGATCGGTCAGCAAAAGGCGCGCGACATCGTCGCGAAACTGCAAGGGAAGGTCACGAAGTTTCTGCTGATTCGCGAAGCGGAGCCGCGCGCGAGCGATGCGATTCCGAGTTTCGCCGAAGAGGCGCTGCTCGTCTTGATGCAGCTCGAATACAAACGCGCGGAAGCCGAAGCGATGATCGCGCAAACCCTCGAAACCTCACCCGCGATCCGAGACGCCGAGACCCTGCTCGCCGAGGTGTATCGCGTGAAGAACCGTTCCGCGGAGCCGGCCGCTTCGCGCGGGCCCGCGAGCGATCGACCGCGCGCTCCGCGAAAGAGCGCGTGATGGAGGAGGGGCACTCGGCGCGCAAGATCGTGCTCGGACCTTCGGATGCGGAGCCGCGGATCGTCGCGCCGGAAGCGGAACCGGAAGAAGAAGCGGTTGCGGGGAGTCTGCGGCCGCGTTCGTTCGACGAGTACGTCGGCCAGACGGCGGTCGTCGAGAATCTCGCGATCGCGATCGATGCGGCGAAACGGCGCGGCGACGTCCTCGATCACGTGCTGTTCTACGGGCCGCCGGGACTCGGCAAGACGACGCTCGCCGCCCTCGTCGCACGCGAACTCGGCCGCACGATGCGCCCGACCTCGGGGCCGACGCTCGACAAACCGAAAGATCTCGTCGGCATTCTGACGGCGCTGCAAGAGGGCGACATCCTCTTCATCGACGAGATCCATCGCCTCGGCAGCGTCGTCGAAGAGTTTCTCTATCCGGCGATGGAAGATTTTCGCGTCGACATCGTGATGGATAGCGGCGCGTACGCGAAGACGTACAAGATCCCGGTCGAGCGCTTCACGCTCGTCGGTGCGACGACGCGCGCGGGGATGCTCTCGGCGCCGCTGCGCGAGCGCTTCGGCCTGAGCTACCATCTCGATTATTATTCCGATACGGATCTCGAGAAGATCGTGACGCGCAGCGCGGGCGTGCTCGAGATCCCGATCGAGCGCGCGGGCGCCGCGACGATCGCGCGCCGCAGCCGCGGAACGCCGCGCATCGCGAATCGTTTACTTCGCCGCGTGCGCGATTACGCGCAGGTCCGCGCGGACGGAACGATCACGGCCGAGGTCGCCGACGAAGCGCTGCGCCGCGAAGGCGTCGACGAACGCGGCCTCGATCGCCTCGACCGCGCGTATATCCGAACGATCGCGGAGCAGTATCGCGGCGGTCCGGCCGGCATCGCTGCCATCGCGGCGACGCTGACGGAAGATGCCGAGACCCTCGAAGACGTCGTCGAACCGTTCTTGCTCAAGATCGGATTCGTCGTCCGCACGGCGAGCGGGCGCAAAGTCACGGCGGCAGCCTTCGAGCATCTCGGCGTCGCGATGCCGAGCGACGCGGCGCAGCAACGCTTGCTTTAAACGTTTCCGCTCGAGAGATACGGCGTCTCGCTCGATCTTCATCACGAAGATCAAACGCGGTTACGTATCGGCATCGCCTCGAAGGCGGATCGCCGGAGCGGTCGAATCGTTAAGCAGTAATGCGACGTGTCTACGCTCCGAACGTCGTGCGCTCGCGCGCGAATTTTCTCGGTCTCTCCGTTGCGCTTTCGCTTACGGCGGTCGGCTTGCCGCGGATCGCGCGGGCGACCGGCGGCGCCGATATCGACGAGAACGGAGCCGCCTCACATACGATTCGCGTTCTCCTCTCGACCGCGAGCGGGGAGCGCGCGCAGCAGATCGATCCGTGGCGATTCACCTGGTCGGGCCGCACGTATCGCGGGACGTTCGCGAGCCTCGCGCTTCTCGACGGTGGGCCGAACGCGCTGATCGCGACGGTCCCGCTCGACGCGTATCTGTACGGCGTGCTCAGTCGCGAGATCTCCGCCGCCTGGGCGCCCGGCGCGCAGCAGGCGCAGGCCGTCGTCGCGCGCACGTACGCGCTCTCGCGTTTGAAGCCGCAGCGGCCGTACGACGTCCGCGCGAGCGACGACGATCAGAATTACGGCGGCATCGAGACGGAATCGGTCGAGGCCAAGGCGGCGATCGACGCGACGGCCGGGATCGTCCTGACCTACGGCGGCGGCCCCGCGCACGTCGCGTACAGCTCGTGCTGCGGTGGCCGGACGGCCGCGGCGGCCGACGTCTGGGGCACCGCGTATCCGTATCTGACGAGCATCGCCGATCCGAATTGCGCGGACGCTCCGGGCTTCGCGTGGACCGCGGACGTGTCGCTCGCGACGCTCGCGAGCGATCTTCGTGGTCCCG
>CAZZYZ010000240.1:0-381 GCA_964658425.1 Vulcanimicrobiota bacterium
GCTCGGCGCGCCCGTCATCGAGAACGACGGCGACGAGGTCATCGATACGCCGCTCGGGCCGCAATACGTGCCGCGATCGAAGCCGAAGTACGAGATGGTGATGGACGACGTCGTCGTCCGCAAATACAAGGCGTGGCGCCACGTCGCGTACGTTCCGGGCGATAAGGTGCTGCTGTGGGACGTCGCGTGGGACGGGCCGGTCCCTATCTCGATCCTTCGCGATCGCTACACGGCGTACGAATTCGACGCGGCCGGCACGGCGCTACGACTCGCATCGCTCGCGGCCGCGCGCAACGTGCTATGGACGATCATCTTCCAGCGCCTGCGCAAATCGCTCGCCGGCACGTGGATCACGACGACGAACTCCGGACTGAAACGAAA
>CAZZYZ010000240.1:391-4118 GCA_964658425.1 Vulcanimicrobiota bacterium
GGCCGGCGTCGATTACACCTCGAGCGGCGGCGCCACCGGCGTCTTCACGCACACCGCGCTGGTCAACTACGCCCCCTTCACCGTCAACGGCAGCGTGAACGACGCGGTCAAAGAGTTCCCGATCTCGCCGCTGGACGCGGGCTACTTCGGGCTCCTCGACAAGCTCGAGACGGAAATGGAGCTGCTCGTCGGCGTGACGCCCGCGATGAAGGGTCAGCCGATCGGTCGCGCCGATTCGCCGCAGACGTACGAGCAGGTCGCCGATCAGAGCGGCGGCCCGATCCTCGATCGCGCGAAGCTCGTCGACGCGTTCATTCAGGACGCCGCCGAGATCGATCTTTGGTTCATGCAGTCGTACTACACGCACGAGCACGTGGTGGAGTTCGAGACGGCCGAAGGTTTTTCGACATGGACTGAGGCGTCGGCGCTCGTGATGCGCGGGAACCTCGCGGTGCGCGTCGAGACGGGATCGACGCTCGGGCGCAACGCGGCGCGCGATCGCACGGAGGCCAACGAGAACGCGCAGGCCGGCTTCTACGCGCTGCCGATGCTCGGCCGCATGGGCCGCGTCCGCTCGTGGCGTCAAGCGCTCAAACAGCGCGCGTCGATCATGAAGATGGGCCCGCAGTATCAATGGCTGCTCGGCCCGAGCGGCGCGCCGCCCGCGCAGCAGGCGATGAACCTGCGCGCGAGGACGCAGCGTTCGCATCATCGCCCCGGCGGAAAATGATCGCGGAGTTCCGCTTTCGCATCGACGACGACGAGCACGAGCCCGGCCGCGCGCCGTGCGCGGGCTGCCGCGTGCGGCTCGCGCTGCGCGCCGGCGTCTCGTTTGACCGGCTCGCCTATTCCGAAGACACCGATCTGTACGGCCGCAAGCGGTACTACTGCCGCGAGTGCACGGACCGCCTCTACACGATTTCGTGAGCCTCTGGCCGTAGCCCGCGCGGCGCGGTGCTATATTTCCCCGCGATGGCAGGCACGTCGGTCTTCGGGCGTTCGGCGACTCCGAGCATCGCTTCGGCGATCATGGATTCTCCGTCGCTCAACCAAGCGCCGTCGCCATCACAGCCCGAGCACGCGCCGGCGGACGGTCAAGCAAAATTCTACGCTCAGCTCTACGCGATCGCATCGCAGGCGCTGACCGGAGAGCAAGACGTTCAGAATCGCATCGAGCTGCAACGCATCGTGGAGTTCACCGACCGCGCGATTAGCGAGTCGGTGAAAGCCACGGGTTCGGGCGGAGCGCCGGTCCCGAACCTGCCCATGCCGCCGCCGCCTCCAGCGCCGGCTCCGCAGGGCGCAATGCCACCGGCTGCACCCGGAGGTCCCGTCCCGACCCCTCCGGGCCCCACCTCGGGAGCACCAGCGGCATAGCCGCGGAGGAGATCGACTCATGGCGAAAATGAAATTGCTCGAGGGAATGCACCACGGCCGCAAGGGCAAGCGCCACGGCGGCAAGCGTAAGTCGCACCGTCGCCACGGCCGCAAGTAAGCCGTAGCTGATGGCTGTCGATCCGAAGGGTCCCGAGCAGCAATCGGGCGCGGCCGCGCCGGCAACGGCGACCGAACCGCGCGAGATTCCGTCGTTCTCGAAAGTCGCCGGGGAGAGTCGCGATGCGCGCTCCGCGGAGCTTGCCGAGCTCGCCGGCGTAACGCCCGGAAAGAAGACCGAGACGACGCCCGAGGGCGCCGCGCCGGACTTCGACGCCGAGTGGAACAAGCTGCCCGAGACCTTTCGGACCGAAGTCACCTCGCGCTTCCACGACGGCTACAACCGGATGCTCTCGGAGCAATACGGCGACGTGCTGCCGCTCGCGATCGAAGCGAACAAGAATCCGAATCTGCGCGCGACGCTCGCGGCCGCCGCGAAAGATCCGGAGCTGCTCACCCTTCTCGGCGACGAGAAGGCACGCGACATGCTCAAGGATCTCACGAAAGCCGAGCTGCGCGAGTTCCTCTTCGGCGAAGCGAAGAGCACGTACGAACGGTACAATACGCCCGCCGACGCTGCGCGATCGCGCGCCGAGCAGAAGCCGAGCCCGGCCGAAGAGCGCGTTGCGAAGCTCGAGGAGTCGATCGCGACCGAGCGCTTCGAGCGCGACACGGACGGCTACATCAGCGAGCGGCAGCGCGAAGTGCAGGCGCTGACGAGCGCGTTCCCCGACCTCGCGCGGCCCGAGTCGCGCAAGCAGGTCGAGCATATCATCAACGTCGCCGAGGAGCGGTTCGAATCGGCGGCGCTGCAGCGCGGCATCAAGACGCGCAACGCCGACGGATCGCAGCGGAAGGCGTGGCCCGCGGAGGCGCTGCGCGCCGGCATCAAGCCGCAAGCGTACCGCGAGATCCACGAATACTACGCCGAGGTGCTCGGCCGCGCGACGCCGCCCGCGGCGCCCGCGACGTCGGCTGCGACCATGGGCGCCGCTCCCGCGCAAGCGCCGCGCGACGCGGCCGAAGGCAAGACGCGCGCTCTCACGTTGCTCAAGAACAGCGGCGGCCTCAAAGGGCTCGCGTCCGCTTCCAGCCGGAGGAAATAACTAGATGGCCGCCTACGCCGCAGCTACCGTCTCGAGCTACGCCGACGCTCTCAACGCCGTTACGTTCGCCGCGGTCGAGCCCGACAAGGTCTACGATCAGGTATTCGATACGTCGCCGCTCTTCGCGGTGATGAAAACGACGAACCACCTCAAGGAGCAGAAGGGCGGCCTCTTCATTCAGCGCCAGTTCAACATCGGCAAATCGCCGAATGCGGGCTGGTACACGGGCGCGGGCGGCTGGAAGCTCGCAAAGTTCGAAGGCTTAATCGCCGGCGGCTGGGACTGGAAGCTCGCGCACGACGCGGTGCTCATTCTCGGCGAAGAGATCCTGCGCAATAGCGGCGCGGACGAAGCGATCGTCGACCTCGTACAAGAGCGCGTCGACGTCGCGTCGCTCACGCTGCCCGATCTGATCTCGGCCGATTTCTACACGAACAATCCGTACGGCACGCGATCGGATGGAACGCTCGGAAATCCGTCGTCGATCGAGGGCCTCGCGGTACTCGTCGACGACGGCACGATCTCGAACACCGTCGGCTCGCTTTCGCGCACGACGTACCCGTCGCTCAAGTCCAAGGTGAACTACAATAACGCGCTCGGCGCGTCGTTCATCAATTCGCTGCAGTCGCTCTACATCGCGGCGAACCGCGGGCAGAGCTCGCGCGTGCGGCTCAACCTCACGACCGAAGCGATCTACGGATCGTTCTGGAGCTCGTTGCAGACGCCCGAGCGCTACATCCTCGATCCGCGCCGCATCGAGGCGATCGGCCTCAAGACCACGGGCGGCAACGATCTCGCGTTCAACGACGCGCCGGTCCTCATCGACGAGAAGTGCCCGACGGGCGTCTTCAAGCCGGGCACGACGACGGGATCGGGCGGCTTCTGGTACGGCCTCAATCTCGATTGGTTCGATTTCGTCGTCCATCCGGATCGGTTCTTCACGCTCGGCGAGTGGATGCGCGATCCGTACGGCGATCAGTATTTCATGGACATCTTCTTCGCCGGCGCGCTCGTGTGCAATCGGCCGAACAAGCAGTTCGCAACTTGGGTGAGCGGCGGTTAATTGATGCCCGCACCTCAGACCCCGTGTCTCGCCGACGTCGTCTCGGGCCCGATTACGATCACGGTTCCGTGGACGATCGTCGGCGGCGACGTGCCGACCTGGGTCGCGTAGTAGATCCGCGCGT
>CAZZYZ010000241.1:0-4081 GCA_964658425.1 Vulcanimicrobiota bacterium
CGGCGATCGATCTCTCGAAGCTCGGTCCGCACGCGGGCGATCGGCTCGTCGGCACGCGGCTCGTGGTAGAAGCCCCGCGTGCCGTCGCGGGGACGACGACGTACCTCGGCCTCGAGCTCACTCCGTCGCCGGGGTGGCACATCTACTGGCAGAATCCGGGCGAAGCCGGGCTGCCGCCGAAAGCCGCGTGGACGCTGCCGCCCGGTGCGTCGGTCGGAGCGACGCAGTGGCCCGCGCCCGAGCGTCTGATGACGGGCCAGATCGAGAGCAACGTCTACACGAAAGAAGCGACGCTGCTCGTTCCGTTGCACCTCGCGGCTTCGACGCCGCTCGGAACGTCACGCGTCTCCGCCGCTCTCACGTGGCTCGTCTGCTCGACCGTCTGCATCCCCGGGAAGGGCCGCGTTGCGGCGACGCTCGACATCGTCACGCGCACCGATCCGAACGCGACCGAAGATCCCGCGTTCGCGCGCGCCCGCGCGGCGATCCCGAAGGTCGCGCCGTTCGACACGCGGCTCGCCGCGACGACGTCCGCCTTCGCGCTCTCGTGGCCGCACGGTGCCGTCCCGCTCACGCGCGTCACCTCGGCCACGTTTTTCGCGGAGCCGAGCGGCGCGGGGGCGGTCGCGCCGTCCGCCGTCCAGCGATACGACCGCGCGGGCGAGCGCGACACGCTGCGGTTTGCGCGGGTAACCCCGCCGGTCGCTGCGACCTCGCTGCCCGGCGTCTTGACGCTCGCGGGCACGGACGCGAGGGGCGCGCCGGCCGAGCTCTCGTACGCCGTCACGCCGCAGCTCGCATCGACCTCGGCAGCGGGCGAGTCCGACGCGCCCGCTTCCGGCCTCGTCGCGGCACTCGTCGCGATCGGGCTCGCGTTTGCGGGCGGGCTCTTGCTCAACCTGATGCCGTGCGTCTTTCCGGTGCTCGCGTTCAAGGCGATGGGCGTCATCCGCGAAGCGCCCGGGCGCCGCTGGGCGAACGCGATCGCATACGCATTCGGCGTCGTCGCGTGCTGCTCGCTGCTCGGCGGGGCGCTGCTGCTCGCGCGGGCGGGCGGCGCCGCGCTCGGTTGGGGCTTCCAGCTGCAATCGCCGCTCTTCGTCGCGGCCCTCACGAGCGTCGTCTTTTTCCTCGCGCTCTCGATGTCGGGGACGGTCGAGCTCGTCATCCCGGTCCCCGCGCTGCTGCGGAACCGTTTCGGTGCCGGGACGCCGGCGGCGTCCTTCTTCGATGGGGCCATCGTCGCGATCATCGCCTCGGCGTGCACCGCACCCTACATGGGTGCCGCGCTCGGCTACGCGCTGACCGCGCCCGCGGCCGTCGCGATCGGTATCTTCGCCGCACTCGGCCTCGGGATCGCGCTGCCGTACTCGCTCGTCGCCGGTGTTCCGGGCATCGCCGCCCGCGTCCCGAAGCCGGGCGCGTGGACGCTCGTCGCGCGGCAGCTCCTGGCCTTCCCGCTCTTCGCGACGGTCGCGTGGCTCGTCTGGGTTTTCGCGCAACAGGCGGGCTCGGCGGGGCTCCTCGGCCTGCTCGCCGCGCTCGTCCTCGTCGCCCTCGGCACCTGGGCACTGGGAAGCCGCGATCTACTCGGTACGGCGTGGCGGCGCTCGGCGGTCGCGCTCGCCGGGCTTTCGATCGTGGGTGCGATCGCGGTCGTCGTCGCGACGACGCACGCTCCGCCCCGGACGGCGATCGACCGCTCGTCGTCACCGAACGCGGGCGGCGACGCGAAGGCCTTCGAGGCGTTCGCGCCCGCGAGGCTCGCGTCGCTCCGTGCGGCCGGTCGGCCGGTGCTCGTGGACATGTCGGCCGCGTGGTGTATCACCTGTCAGGTCAACGAGGCGGTCGCGCTCGATCGTCCCGAAGTCGTGCGACGCCTCGCCGCGATCCACGCCGTCGAGATGCGCGGCGACTGGACGAACGGCGATTCGCAGATCACCGCGTTCCTGCAGGGTTTCGGGCGCAGCGGCGTCCCGCTCTACGTGTACTACTCGGCCGACGGCACGACGCACGTGCTGCCGCAGATCCTCACCCCGGCGATCGTCCTCTCGTCGCTCGCCTCGCCCGCGACCTAGCCGTTCGCTTCCTCGTGCGGAGCGCCGGGCGAGCCGTTCTTCGACGGCTCGCCGGGCGGGTCGGGGCGCACGACGAACGCGTCGATCCTCGTCGGCGGGATCGCGAGGATCGCCTTCATCCGCTCTTCGATCTCGGCACGCTGCATCGCGCGACGCTCGGCGGCCGATAGGAGCCCGACGGCGGCGCGCAGCCGCTTCCACCAACGCACGGCTTCGTCATTCCCCATTCCGCTAGCGAATGAGTCAAAAGTGTGAACCATCTCACGGACGGCTCTCATGCGTCGGCGGCGAACCGCCTCGGTCTACTCCGCCCTCCTCATTCGGAAGGCGCGCTCGGAGCCGAGAAGACCGGGACCCAAAAACGCGTGCTCGAAACGATTTATAATCACTGGCAATTGCTCGCGGGACTGCTCGCGATCAATCTCGTGTTTCTCGGGGTCGGGATCGGCTGGCCGCGCCGTGAGAGCGATATTCGCACGCACTCGCAGTGGCCCGAGGTTCGCGTCCTGGTCGATCGGTACATCGCGATCGCCCTCCCGGAGTCGGCGCAGGACGGCGCCCCCTTCGCTCGGCCCGACGCCGCCGCACGGGATGAGGCCGCGAACGATACTGCCGGCTTCTACAACCGTCCGGCGGCGTACGTGGCGCCCGATGCCGACGACGCCGAATGGATGCCGGTCCCCGCCCAGCCGGACCCTCCGGCGCCCGAGCCGCCCTCGGCAGCGCCGAACGTCCGGCCGGCGCTCGACGGGCTGGACCACGAAGCGGGCGACGCGGAGTTCGATCCCAATCAGATCGCCTTCGCGTTCGCCGAGGTCGGCGCGGACGCGCGGACCGGCCGCCGTAACGGTGCCCCGCCGCCGTCCGCAGCCGAGGCGGAGCCGGCTCCGGTCACCTTCCTGGAATGGTTCGCGGCTCGCGAGCGCCACCGCCTCGATGCCGAAGTCTCGGCGAACGCGGGCAAGCCGCGCCGCTGACCCGTCGCGACCCCGCGCGGGTATGGTCGGACGATGACGACTGCCCTTTCCGAGCCCGAGACCCTCCCCTGGCCGCCGACCCGAGACGAAGCGCTCCTGCGGCTCGCGGCATTCGTGCCGCACGCGGGCCGCGCGTACGCCGGGACGCGGAATCTCGATCTCGGGATCGGGCGCCATCGCAACGTCTCGCGCCTCTCGCCGTACGTTCGCGCGCGGCTCGTCGGCGAACCCGAGATCCTCACCGCCGTCCTCGCGCGCCATTCGGCGTCCGCGGCGGATAAGTTTATCAGTGAAGTATTTTGGCGGACGTATTGGAAGGGCTGGCTCGAAGCGAGACCGGCCGTTTGGCGCGATTATCTCGCAGCGCTGCGCGAACGGACCGACGAATTCGCCGCGCATCGTGCCCGCCGCGACGCGCTCGACGTCGCCGAGGCGGGCGAGACCGGAATCGCGCCGTTCGATGCCTGGGCGCGCGAGCTCGCCGAGACCGGGTACCTCCACAACCACGCGCGGATGTGGTTCGCGAGCATCTGGATCTTCACGCTCGCGCTGCCGTGGGAACTCGGCGCGGATTTCTTCATGCGCCACCTGCTCTGCGGCGATCCGGCGTCCAACACGCTCTCGTGGCGCTGGGTCGCGGGGCTGCACACGCGAGGGAAGACGTATCTCGCACGGCCGAGCAACATCGCGCGCTATACGGAGGGCCGCTTCGAATCGACGGCCGGACTCGCGACGCGCGCGCCCGCGCTCGACGGTCCGTCGTATGCGATCGAACGCGAAGCGAACGTCCCGCTCGGCGCGCCGAACGAAGCGGCGCTGCTCTTGCTGCACGACGACGATTGCGGTTTCGAGACGCTCGGGCTCGCGCGGACGGACCTGCGCGGGACGCACGGCATCGTCGCGGCGCACGGGCGTTCGCCGCGCGGGCTCGCGGCGGGGGCGTTCTCGTTCGCACGCGGCGCCGTTTCGGATGCGGTCGCGCGCGCGCCACACGGCGGATCCGGGATCGTTCACACCTTCAACGAC
>CAZZYZ010000242.1:0-4052 GCA_964658425.1 Vulcanimicrobiota bacterium
CGCGCGGTGCGGGGACGAGCGGCGGGCCGAGGCGCAGCGCCGCGCCGACGAGCGCGATCGCGGCGGCGAGCGCTCCGATGCCGAGCGCGATCGTGAAACGCGGCGGCACGATCTGCCACCAGTGCTCGGGGATCACGTGGCCGTGCGCGGATTCATCGAACGCGAGCGTGCCCGCCGCCGGCCGCGTGACGAGCGCCGCGGCGAGGCGCGCGCGATCGGCCGTCGCGAGGCCCGCGTTCGTGAAGAGCGACTCGTCGACGATCGCGACGACGCTTCCGCGGCCGAACGGATAGGCGAGCACGAGCGGCCCGCGGCCGTCCGCGAGCAGCACGCGCGCGCCGCGCTTCTCGCGATAGCGCAGCGGCGCCGCGCTCTCGACGGATGCGACGCCCGCGGCCGCGAGTTCGGGCGCGACGTACGGCGTCGATGCGCGCGCGCCGTGCCCGCGTGCCGGCCGCGTCGCGGGCGTGCCGAGCGTCCCGCGCTTCGCGGCCTCGTCGTCGTGGCCGAGATAGACGAGCCGCCCGCCGTCGCGAACCCAGCGCTCGAGCGCCGCAACGTCCGCGGCCGTGTTCGCGAGCTGACGCGGATCGAAGGGCAGCGGTTCCGCGTAGACGAGCGTCGCGATCTCGGAATCGAGAAACGCCGGCCGCCGCTCGAAGCGCGCGACGGGCCCGGCTTCGCGCGCGATCAGTTCGTAGAGTGCGCGATAGCCGCCGGCGTCCGCGTCGTACGTCGAATACGAGTCGAGCGGTGCCGCCGCGGTCTGCGTGCGCGCGCGGATCACGCCGACCGCGACGAGCATCGCGAACGCGACGACGAGGACCGCCGTCTCGACGCGCGGCAAGCGCCGCAGCGCCGAGATCACGATCCGATCTCCGGCGCGAAGACGGCGAAGGCTCGCTCCGCGGCCGCCGCATCCGCCGCGGTCGGCGGCGATGCCGCGTATCGCGCGCGCTCGAACGTCCCCGTCAGCGCGGCGAAATCCGCGGCCCCCGGGATCGCTTCGCGACGCACGAGCCGCGCGTATTCGCCGGGCGTGCGCGCGGCATCGAACGCGATCGCGTCGCGCTCGTCGAGCACGCGCCGCGCCGCCGAGAAGAACGCCGCGATCGCCCCTCCCCAATCGCCGCGCCGTGCCGCTTCGCGCGCCGCATCGCGCCACGCGCGCGACGAGCGCTCGTTCTCGGCGAGCGCGCCCGTCGCGGTCGCATCGCCGCGCTTCGGCCGGGCCTCGCGGCCGAACGCGAGCGCGAGCCGCGCGACGACGAAGACGAGCGCGGCGAGGGAGAGGACGATCAGCACGATACCGACGAGCGTCCCGACGCCGCGCGACGCGGACGCCGCATGCAGCACGGGCCCGAAGATCGGCCGCAGCACGTGCTGCACGAGCCAATCCCACGCGAGCTGCCAAAACGATTCGGCCGGCTTCGCGGTCGTCGTGCGCGCGAGTCCGCGATACGCGGGCTCCGCGAGAATGCGGCGCGCGACGACGGCCGGATCGCCGTGCTGCCAAGCCGGATGCGACGGCACGCCGCTCACGAAAGCGCCTGCAGCCGCGCCGTCTCGGCGGGCAGCGCGCTCATCCGGCGAGCGTGGCCCGTTCCGCTTGCGCGGCGAGTTGCAGATCGAAGCCCTCTTCGCGGACGCGCAGATCGAAGTAGAAGATCGCGATGAAGACCGTCGTGAAGAGCGTGACGACGATGCGCAGGAGCGTCTGATAGATCGCGCTGACGATGTCGCTATGCGTGATCGCGACGAGCAGGCCGGCGCCGATTCCGCCGACGATCGCGACGCCGATCCCGATCGCGACCCACGCCGCGCCGAAGAGCAGCGAACGCCCGAAACCGCGCCGCGTGAAGACGCGTTCGATCCCGCTTACGAACGCACGAACGATCGGCGTCCCTTCGAAGACGAGCGTGAAATACGAGATCTGGATCGCGAGCGCTACGAGCACCGCGAAGACGATCGCGACCAGGAGCAGCGCGCCTCCGAAGACGACGCCGACCGCGATGCCGACGCCGTGCGACGCGACGTAGAGCGCGCCGATGCCGAGCGCGATGACGATCGCGACGAGCGCGACGGCGAGATACAGAACGATCCCCGCGAGTAGATAGACGGCGTTCAGCCCGATCAGCGGCAGCCAGCGCGTGAGCGCGACGCGGTACGCACCGGCGAAATCGATCGGGCGGCCGAGATAGAACGCGCACGTCCGCGCGATGAGTGCGGCGATCGGCAACGGCGCGAACAAAAACGCGAACGCGACGAGCCAGACGAACGCCGCGCCGTAATCCGCGGCCGAGACCTGCCGGAAGATCGCCGTCGGATCCGCGGGTACGCCCGTCGTCCGCTGCGCTTGGCTCGCCGATTGGAAGACGGCGATGAGAGCGACGAGTCGGCGAGTGCTAAAGTACTGAACGATCCCCATCGGGATCGCGAACACGACGTAGACGAGCGCGAGCGGGACGAAATAGCGGACGCAGAGCGTTACGGCGCGATCTAAGACCTCACCGATTCCGAGCGGGCGCAGCGAAGGCGTGGGTTCGGACGCTACGTTCATCGCGCCGCTCGCGTTCGGGTTAGAGCGCGCGCCTGCCTTCGAGCGCCTTCACGAGTGTGACCTCATCGGCGTAATCGAGATCGCCGCCGATCGGCAGACCGTACGCGAGGCGCGTCACCGCGACCCCGCTCGGCGTGATGAGCCGCGAGAGATAGAGCGCCGTCGCCTCGCCCTCGGCATTGGGATTGGTCGCGATGACGACCTCGCGCACGTCTTCGCTCGCGACCCGCGCGATGAGTTCGCGGACGCGCAATTGCGCGGGCCCGATCCCGTCCATCGGCGAGATGAGGCCGCCGAGCACGTGATAGCGGCCGCGCCATGCCGCGGTGCGCTCGAAGGTGAAGATGTCCTTCGCTTCCGCGACGACGCACAGCAACGACGCCTCGCGGCGCACGTCGGAGCAGATCGCGCACGGCTCTTCTTCGGTTAGTGCGAAGCAACGCGAGCAGAGCCGGACGCGGTCCTTGACGGCGAGGATCGCCTCGACGAGCGCTTCGGCATCGGAGCGGGGCCGGTTGAGCAGATGGAAGACGAGCCGCGCGGCCGTCTTCGGACCGACGGTCGGCAGCTTCGAGAACTCGTTGATGAGACTCTCTACGGGGCCGCCGAACGTCTTATGCGTGTCGGCGGCTCGCCGCGAACGAACGCGACATCAGGTCAGGCCGGGGATTTTCAAGCCGCCCGTGACGGAGCTCATCCGCTTCTCCGACGCCTGCTGCGCCTTCGCGACGGCGTCGTTCATCGCGACCACGAGGAGATCTTCGAGCGTCTCCGCGTCGTCGGGATCGATCGCTTCTTTCGAGAGCTTCACCGAGGTAACGCGATTGTCGCACGTCATCTCGATCTTTACGGCGTCGCCGCCGGCCGTCCCCGAGACGACCGTCGCGGCGAGCTCCTCCTGCGCCTTCGTCATCTCGAGCTGCATCTTCCGGACCTGCGCCATCATCTGCTGTTGTTGATTCATGGAGACCCCGTTCCGCCGATCTTCTTGCGAGCGTATGCCAAGAGGTCGATTTCGCCGTCGCTCGCGCCCGCGCTTTCCGCGGCCGACCCGCGCGTCGCAAAGCTGACGCGGAGCGGGACGTGGAGGACGTCCGCGAGCGCGTCCTCGAGAAATTTCGCGCGCTCGCGCATGATGCTCGCCTGTAGCGTATCGACGACGCCGATCGTGAGATGTTTGCCCTCGAGCGCATCGACCGTCGCGCGGGAGAGCGGACCGCGCAGCGGCTTCGCGCGCTCCTCGGCACGCAGCCGAATCTGATCCCACAGCGAGCGAACCTGCTGCAGCGTCGGCGCCGCGACGGCCGCGGCACGCGCGGCTTCTCGTGGATCGGGGCGCGGCGGAGCGGCAACGCTTCCGTACGCGATATCCGGCTCGTCGGCGGGACGTTCCGCCGGCTCGGATGCGACGACCGGCGGCGCCGGTTCTTTCGCGGGCTCCGGTTTCGGTTCTCGCGGGGGCGCGACGTCCGGCGTCGCGCGCACCTCGTTC
>CAZZYZ010000243.1:0-4046 GCA_964658425.1 Vulcanimicrobiota bacterium
TCAGTCCGCGGTTACGGAGCGAGCGCCGATCCCGGTCGGCCCGATTCCCGAGCGGGTCGATGGGCATCGTTTCGGAGTTCCGCGAATCGAACACGCGAGATCTCTCCTGGAGGGGGAGCGCGTTTTTCGTCACACGCACGTCATCTCCCCACCATGCGGGGCGCAATCGGGCTCGCCGGTCCTATAAAACGCTTGCTTCGTGATCGTACGCGTCCTCGCAACGCTTCCGCCGCGAGCGCGAAAATATCCATGTTCCCGTCCTAAGAAGGACGCGTTCTTTTACGTCGTCGACCGTATCCGAATGGCCTGAGGCCCGACGGCGAGCAAGAGAGCTATCCGGTACTGGGGGGCCGGTTGCAATGGACCTACGATGCGTTCTCAGATTCGCCGATCATTCGCGCCCACCGCGTTGCCGCGCTATGCACGTGCGGCCGTCGATCTCGACCGGCTTCGTAGCGAAGGAAGCGACCGAGCCCGGGAAGATCGCCGAACCGACGGACAATCGGACAAAGGACGAGGAATTATTTCTCTGGTAACCGCGTCGTAATCCTCACGCACGCGTTGGCGTCAGATCGCGGGGTCGAACATGAGTTGGCCGATCGAAGGGGTTCCGAACAACGATCGGTCGCGCCGGGCGACCGAATCGATCCCGGAGTCGATGCGCGAACGCGCCGTTTTGCATCGGAGCGAACCCGTACCGAGGTGCTTCGAGTGATGGGGCCGCCCTCGCCGGACGACGGACGCCTTCCGGTCACCGCGTCGGATGCATTCGATCTCGCGACGCGCATGCTGCGGTCGGATCGACGCGATATGCCGCCCGGCGACGTCGAAAAGCCGAGGCGCATTTTCGATTTTACCAAAGCGCTCCTCGAGAAAAATGGTCACGAGATCGTCGAAAGTCGGCTCGGGGACGGGTTCATCGAAACGACCCACGCGATCTACCGCGCGCTCGAGGACGGTGTAGCACCCGACTATACGGAGATGCGCGTGACGCTTCTGAACGCGGCGGATAAGGGGAAGAATTTCGCCGTTCATGCGGAGCACCTCAGCGACGAAGCCGAATCGCACGTTGAAAAGCAACTCCGCTCGAACCTCGTTCGCGATAAAGGCCTCCGGTCGGTCCTGGCCACGAACGCCCGAGAGATGGAAAACTCGATCGTCGAAATGGAGCGAGGCCCGACCGTTCTTATTACGGACGGCGGTCCGTCGGGTGGGGGAAGAACGATCGTCTCGCGGACCCTCCAGGCGGTCATCAAATGGGCGATCATAATCGGGCTGAGCGTTTGGGCCCGCGATCGCGGCATCTCATTTCTTATCGTCGTCGCCTATCTCTTCGGGATCGCGCCGCTTACGACGCCAATCCGATCGACGTCGGATTCGGCGCGTCAGCTCGTCGCGACCATTTTCGTTTTCGTCGGTGCTATCGGCATCGCCGTATCACCTTCCTCGCTGCTATCGATCGCCGTTTTCTGCGTTCTCGTTCAAATCGCGACGTTTTTCGTAACGCCGCTGACGCGGTCGCTGCTTTCGACACGAGCTCGCGTTCTCGCGATCTTCCAGCAATCGACACCGCGAACATAACGATCCCGGATACCCGCTCCGACGCGCCTCGTCTCTCTTCCGTTCTCTATCCTTAAGGAGATCCTATGGCGGACCCGATCGTCCCCGAATCGCCATCGCTCGTCACGAAAACCGCCGGAGCCGTAGAGACCGCGGCGACGTTCGTCGGACGCGCGGCGAAAGGCGCCGTCGAGTCCGTCGCGAGCGATGCGAAGACCGTCGTCGCGACCGACGCCTCCATCGGTGCGCGCGCGGAGGCGGGACTGAATCTCGTGGCCGACGCCGCGAGCTTCATCACCGGCCCGGAAGATGCGGCGATCGAGCGCGCGGGCGTATTCGCCGTGAAAGAATCCGTCGAGCATGCGCCGCAGCTCGCCGAAGCCGGCGTCGCGTTAGCGAAAGAGGGCATCGAAAACGCGCCGCGCGTCGCGGAGGCCGTCGGCAGTGCTTTCGAACGCACGAAGGGTCTGCTCGAAAAGGGCGGTCACAAAATTCTCGAGAGCAACGTCGTGAAGGGGCTACTAGAGACGAAGAATGCCCTCTATCATACGGTCGAAGACGGGGCGAGCGCCAATTACAGCGAGATTCGTTCGACGCTCTTGACCGCCTCCGATAAAGGCAAGAATTTTGCGGTTCATGCCGAGCACCTGAGCGAAGAGGCGGTATCGCAGCTCGAGAAACAACTCACGTCGAAGACGATCGGAGACCGCGGCGTAAAGACGGCGGTTGCGACGACGGAAAGCGCGATCGAGAAGTCGATCGTCGATTTGGAGCACGGGCACGCGCTCAAGCAAGGGTTCAAAAAGGTGCAAGAGCTCGCGGACGACGTGACCAAGCCGTTCGAAACCGGTAAGAAGCTTCTCGAAGTCGGAGGCAAGACGCTCAAATGGGGAGCCGTCGCGCTCGGCGCTGCGGGCGGAGCCGAAAAACTTCACGAAGCCGAAAACGCGATCGGACATGCCGCTTCCGAGGCCGTCCATCGCGCAGAGCACGCGGTCGGGAACATCGGCGAACACATCTCCACGACGGCGCGCAGCGTCGAGGACACGGCGGCGCACGCGGTACGTGGCGGCGAGCACCTCGCGAGCGAGGCGGCGAACCACCTGACGTCGTCTGCAAAAAGTATCGCGGACGACGTGAAAACGTGGTCGCCATCCATGCCCTTCGAACAATTCGAGAAATTGATGAATCACGTTCGTGGGAGCACGCCGCCGCCCGCTCACGATCCTTCGATAACGCGCGCGCCCGCGAGGCAGCAGCAGGGAGTCGAACGCTAAAGCCCGCGTCGCGGGTCGCCTTACGCGAACGGGCGAGCGTTTCCGAATTCGATGGTTACCGCGACCGGCGTCGGAGCGCCAGCAGATCGCTCGAGCCATTCGCGAACGTCAACGACCCGTATGCGACCGGACAGCGATACGTTTATCGGAGAAAGCTCGGAAGACGCGAGGCGACGCGGACTACGTTTCGCGCGAATGCCGCGGAGAAACAGGCTGCGACGTCGACGGCGATCGCGATGCATGCCAGGTACACGATAGCCGCCGGAAGCGTCGTGATCGCGAAGATCAAGAGCAGCGCGAGCGTCGGCGCGACGACGGAATTGACGTGGACGAGTCGCCACTTCGGGCTGCCGCCGGCTTCTCCATCCGGAACGTCCCGTACGCTCGTGCCGTAAAACGCTTTGAACCAAAATGGTGCGACCGCGAGCAGATCGACGTACGTCGATCGAAACGTCACGCGCAGTTCTATATAAAACGCGACGGTGACGGCGATCCAAAAGAGAACCTTTGCCAGCGCCACCCAATATCTCGCGTCGTCGGCATGGATGTCGTTCGGCGAACGGCTCGTCTCGGAAACGGAAACGATGCGATCGACTTGCATCTCCGATGTGGCGAGTGCAAATCGGAGCCCTCGATAGCCGAAATATTCCGCGTGGCCGAGGGCGCGAATGCGATACGCGATGTCGTCCGGGAGCTCCGGCGCGACGATGCAGAAATGCTTCGATCGCTCGAAGGCGACGGCGCCGACGAGCGCCACGTCGCCGATCAAACCCTCGCCGACATCGCACGCCTCGACGATCTTATAGATCGACGTTTTCGTTTCGATGACGCCGTCGGCGGCCCGTAGATCCTCGAATTCTCCACTCGAGTTCAGGATCGAACGTTTCGTTCGCTCGAACGTATCCTCGCTCCGACGACGTAGCCCGCCGGCGACGTGCAGATCGAGGTTACGCACGATCTCGTCGAAGGAGCGGCCGCTCGCGTCGCGATCTCGCGGCTCCATACGATCCTCTCGGAGCTCCTACGGCGTGCGGCGGATGCGAGGGCCACGCGGTAATACGTAAGGGCCGCCGATGCGCTCGCTTTTCTCGGTGCGGGAATGGTGGCGCATGTCGCCGGTCATTCGCCCTCGCCCCCACCGTTGATCGTCTGGAACGCGGGACTATTCTGATCCGGCATTTGGTTCGGCGGCTGCGACAATTGCTGCGC
>CAZZYZ010000244.1:0-3886 GCA_964658425.1 Vulcanimicrobiota bacterium
GCGCGAGGTTCGCGCGCGCGTCGCCGTACCGATCACTTCGGCGAGCAGCGGCACGAGTTCGGGGACGCGGCCGCCGTCGAGCGCGGGATACTGCGCGAGCGGGACGACGTGGCACTGGACGAGCTCGCCGTCCCGGCGATACGTGAAGACATCGCCGAACTGGGTCGTCTCGCCCGCGGCGTTGCCGACGAGATCGCTCGCCCGCCGGATCGCGCGTTCGGCCGCACCGAGCGGCGTCGTGGCGGCGAACGCCGCGGCCTCGAAGACGAGCGATTCCGCGACGAGCCGCGGCGTGAGCGGGACCGCGGCGCGCAGCGATCGCGCGGCGCGCGCGCGTGCGGCGTCGCTCGGATCGGTCGCGAGTGCGGCGATCGCGAGTTCGAGCGGCGGAGCGTCGGGTGCGGCGCCCGGCAGCGGCGGCGGTTCGTACGGTTCGCCGACGACGGTCGCGCGCGCCGAGCCCGTCGTACGCGGAAACTCTTTGGCGGCCGCGACGACGGTATCGTCCTTGAGCAGCACGACGTTGCCGAAGCGCGGCACGAGTTCGGCGACCAGCCGATAGCCGCTCGCGACGCCGAATCGCGAGCGCGAGGAACACTCGATCGCGATCAACCGATCGCCGCGCCGTGCGCGGATCGAATCGATGCGGAGGCCGACGAGGGCATCCGCGAACGTGCGGACCCAGCCGGCCTGTTTTTCGAGCGGCGCCTCGGCTTCGAGCGCAAGGATCTGCGTCGGACCGAACGCGTCGATCGCGAGCAGCGATTTCGCGACGACGAGCCCGAAGCGGCCGTCGACGAGCCTCCCCGCCGCCGTGATGCGCCGGCCGCGGAGCGTGCGGTCGAGCTCGGCCGCGAGACGGCGTACGATCAACCAATCCGTCAACACGTTCCCGATCGTTCGGAACGAATCAGAACTTTCTTTGAAGGGAGAGCGAGAAGCCGGTCGTGCCGTTCTCGGATTCGCTGTTCGAGACGCTGGGATTGGTCGAATAGAGCGTGTTGAGCTGCAACGGCGCGAACGGATTGGAAGCCTGTTGCGTGAAAAACGTGAGCTGCGCGGCGGTCGTGGCCGCCTTGTTGGTCGCGCGCACCCCGAGGCTCTCGCGGCGCGGATAGCCGACCGAGTTCGCGAAGACGATGCTGACGTTCTTGAGGATCTTTTTCTGCGCCCCGAGCGTGAGGTTGCTGCCGGGCGCGTATTGCACGGCGAGATCGGAGAGGCCGAGCGCGCCGCCGAGCTGCGAACTGAACGGCTGCAGCACGTTCTGCGTGAGCAGCGTGCCGAGCTCGCCCTGCGCGGCGGCTTGGAACGGGTTCGCGGCCGCGCCCTGCGTCGTCGGCGAGGTGCCGGTGAACGCGCCGAGCGCTTGCACGCCGACGAGTAAGCCGAGGATCTGCTCGCGCGAATACGATGGATCGGAGGTCAATCCGACGTTGAGCATCGTGGCCTGGCCCGTCACGTGCAGCGCGACGTCGGTCGGCGGATTCGGGACGGTCGTCGTCGCGTTGACGTCGACCGTCGGGATCACGCCGTCGCTCGGCGTAAAGGCGACCGTGCTTCCGTCCTCGACGTTGAAGGTTCGATAAAAGCTCAGCGAGCCGCCGCCGACCGATTCGAGTTGCCCCATCACCGTCGGGGCCGCGAGCGTCCCGCCGACCGTGAGATCGCCCGTCGCGCCGACGTCGACCGGCCCGCCCTGCAGGCGCACGTCGCGACCGACCGAGATCCCGAGATCGAAGTTCACCGGTAGCACGGGCGCGGCGGTCGCGCTCGGCGAGGCCTGCGGTTGGAAGACGGCCGAGAGCGGGATACGCGTCGAGCTGAACGCGAGCTGCCCGCCGACGTCGATCGGGGCGTTCGCGCCGCGCACGACCGTCAGCGTTCCGTCGATCCGGCCTTTGAGATATTTCGGCGCATCGATCACCGGATTATCGAAGCGCACCGCGAGCGAGGCCGCGAGGTCGTTCGACGGGCGGCGCAGATCGGGCACGGTTGCGCGGCCGGCCGCGGCGATCGTGCCGCCGCCGACGTGAACGTTCGCATCGTGCAGCGTCGCGGTCGTCCCCGCGAACGTCAGCTGTGCGACGCCCTGCGTAATTTTCGACCGCAGGAGCGGCCCGACGAAGGACCCCTGCGTGAGCGCGAGCGTCCCGTCGAGCCCCGGCCGTGCGAGGCTGCCGACGAGCCCGACGCTGCCGCTCAGCACCCCCGTCGCCTGCGTCCCCTTCGGCAGTAGGGTGGCGAACTGCGCGAGGTCGAGCCGGTCGGCCGTGATGTGGAGGCCGATCGGCGCGTTCGACGGCCCGATGCCGAACGACGGTTTCGATTCGAGCGGCGCGGCGCCCGTCGCGAGCAATCGTCCGCTCGCGAGATCGATCTCGGCGGTACGCAGCGTCGCGCTCGACGGCGTGACGACGAGATCCGTATGCGCCCGCGGGATCGTGAATTTCGCGTAGCGCAGCGACGAGGCGTCGAGCGTATCCTCGGCGCGCAGGCGCTGCAGCGTCCCCGTGACGCGGAGCGTCGTCGCGAGCGAGCCCGACGCGTCGTAGGTCGTCCGGGTGAGCGTCTTCGCGAGCGCGCCGACGTCGGGCGTGTTCGCGGTCAGCGTGAAGTCGACCGCGCCGCGCGGCTGCAATGCGACCGACCCCGACGCACGTGCGGCGAGATTATCGATCGCGAGGACGGCGCTGCCGATCGTCGCGCGACCGTTGCCCGCCGTGGCATCGAGCGTCGCGGTGCGGATCGCGATCCCGCGCGCTTCGCCGCCCGAGAGCTGCGCGTGCGCGGTGCCGAGCACGCGCGGATAGTAGCCCGTCGCGCGAACGCGGCCGTCGATCTTTCCGATCACGGGCGCTTGGATGCCGGCCGCGGGGAGCCACGCGGCGAGATCGATCGCGGTCGCGCGCGCATCGACGTTCAGGAAGCTTCGCTGCAGCGTGGCGCGCAGCGGCTGCGAGCCCGGCAGCGTGATCGCGGTATGCGCGACGATCGATCCCGTCGCGCCGCCGAGATAGAGATCGGTCGCGATGCGACGCCCCGTCGTGCCGACGATCGCGCGCGTCTCGCCGAGATCGAAACGCCGGAACCGCGTGTGGTCGATCCGCGCCCGCCCGCTCGCGAGGATGCGGTCCGGCGTATGTTCGATCGTCGCCGCGAGACTGCCCGATCCTCCGAGCGTATCGCCCGCATCGAAATAATCGTTGAGATCCGCGAGATCGAGATGCGGCGCGCGGAGCGTCGCGCGCTGTCGCGACGCGGTCGCCCCGGCCGAGAAGGCGACGACGGTCGACCCGATCGTGACGCGTCCGTCGCGTGCGTCGAAGTCGGCCTGCGAGCCGCCGAGCCGGACCGAGGCTTCGCGAAACGGCAGACCGTTGATCGACCCTTCGGGGACGGCGAGCCGGCCCGCGACGGTCGGCGTCGCGCCGACGCCCGCGACGTGCAGCGTGGCGTCGAGCGTCCCTTCGGGATACTGCGGCGCGTGAAAGAGCGAGGCGAAGGTGCCGATGTCGGCATCGTCGATCGCCGCATCGAACGCATACGACGCACGCTTGGGATCGCCGCGCAGGCCCGCGACGCGGCCGTCGAGCGTCGCGACCGCGGGGCCCGCGAGGACGGACCCGTCGCGGACCGCGAGCGTGCCGTCCGCGTAATGGAGATCCGTCGAACTGCTCACGGCGAGGCTCGCGGCGCGCGGGTCGGCGGCACGGACGTCGGTCGCGGCGATCCCCGCATCGACGCTCGGCGAGGCGAGCGTCCCGCCGACGGCCGCGAGCGCGCTCACCGTCCCGCTTCGAACCGGGAGGCCGACCGCGCGTAGCGATGCGAGTTCGATCCCGCTCGCCGAGACGTCGAGGCTTCCCCCATCGCCGAAACTCCC
>CAZZYZ010000245.1:0-3860 GCA_964658425.1 Vulcanimicrobiota bacterium
GCGACGCCGAGCGCGATCGCGAGGACGCCGAGCATCGACCGCCAGCCGTGGCGCGCGAGATACGCCGCCACGAGCGCATCGAAGATCACGCGGTGCGGGCCGCTCGAACGCGCATCGCTCGATCCTACGAACTCACCCGGCTCCAGTCAACTAATTCAATAGTTTTCCGCTATTCGGTCCGAGTTTTACGCTATTCGGAGTGAAGCGTCGAAAATCGGGCAAGGTCCGGCCATGATCAACGAGCGGTCGCCGTTTTCCGATGTCGTGACGTGGCGGCTCGTTCGCGCGCTGCTGATCGCCGGGCTCGTCGTCGCCGGCGGCGCGGCGCTCTGGATGGTCGCGAACGTCCTCGATCGCGTGCACAACACGCTGCTCGTCATCATCTTCTCGATCCTCTTCGCGTACGTCGTCTATCCGCCGATCAAATGGCTCGCGGCGCGCGGCGTGCCGATCGCGCTCGCGGGCATCATCGTCTACGTCGTGCTCGGCGCCGCCGTGATCGGCGCGATCGCATGGCTCGAGCCGGCGGTCGCGACGCAGGCCGCCGACCTCTCGAAGAACTTTCCGGAGATCGTGCGGAACACGCAGGCGCAGATCTCCGATCCCACGCATTCGCCGCTGCTCGGACGCCTACCGAGCGGCGTGCGCGATACGCTCGCGAGCAACGCGGGGAAAGCGGGCGCGATCGTCGGCGGCGTCGCGAGCGGCTTCGGGTCGCATGCGCTCGCGATCGTGAGCGGGACGACGACCGCAATCATCAACGTCTTCCTCGTGCTCGGGCTCACGCTGCTCGTCATCGGCGATCTCGCGCCGATCCAGCGCTTCGGCGTGCGGATCGTCCCGCGCGCGCAGCGCCGGGGCGCGATGGCGTTCATGCGCGACGTCGACGGCGTGATCGGCGGGTTCGTCCGCGGCCAGGTGCTGCTCGCGCTCGGCGTCTCCGTCGTCGGCACGATCGTCCTCTACGGCGTCGGCGTTCCGTATGCGATCCTCATCGGCTTGCTCGCCGGTATCGTGAGCATCGTCCCGCTCATCGGTCCGGTCGTCGCCGTCATCCCCGTCGTCGCCGTCGCGTTCTTCACCGTCGGGATCGTGAAGATGCTGATCGTGCTCGCGCTCTACGCCGTCATCTTGGGCGTGCAGCAGAACGTGCTCAACCCGCTCGTCAACGCACGCACCGTCGGCGTGACCCCGCTCGTCGTCTTCGTTTCGCTGCTGATCGGCAGCGAGGCGTTCGGGATCCTCGGGGCGCTGCTCTCGATACCGATCGCGGGCATCATCCGCGTCGCGACCGAGCGGCTGTTCCCGCCCGACCTCGAGTCCGATGCCCTGCTGAATCGTGCGCGCAGCGACGCGGGCGAACCGCCGCTCGAAGCGAATCCCATTACGCCGCTACGTTAGCGACCGCGTCGGCGTCGCGACGTTCGCGCAGGCGCGGGAGCCGCCGTTCGGCAGCGTCTCGATCGAGAACGCGCGCGAATACGCCCGAACGAGATAGAGCCCGCGACCGGTCTCGGCGAACGGGTCGGCCGGCAGCGACGGCTCGTAGGTAAAGCCGGGACCGCGATCGACGACCTCGATCGAGACCGAATCGCGATGCCACTCGACCTCGACGTACGCCGCTCCCGGCGCGTAGCGGACGACGTTCCCGATCAACTCGCCGATGACGAGCTCCGCATCGGCCGGTTCGGCCGTGCGCGACCGTGCATCGCATACGAAGGCCGCGCGAATCCGCTGCAACGCCGCACTATCGGCCGTATCGAAATCCCATCGCCGACGAGAACCGGCACCGCGCGCGCTTCGGAAAAACTGCGAAAGCGGAGCGGGGGTCATGAGGCTTTCGAGCACGAGCGGTCTCCTTCGGACGTGATTGTGAGAATCATCGTCAATCCACGCTCGATGCTACACCTCGAAGGGGCCGAAACCGTGTGCGACGGCGCACTATTCGAAACGGCTTATGTCGCGAGAGCGGCGAGTTCGTCCGTATGACCCTTGCTGACCGCGCGCGCGGCGGCCGGATCGCCGCGCTCGATCGCATCGAGCATCGCGCGATGGCCTCGATTGTCGAGCAGGAAGACGTCTCGCATCGACAACGGTTCGCCCGAAGCGCGCGGGCTACTCGTGAACGCGAAGTCGCAGCGATTCACGAACGAATTCGCGAGCGCTTCGAGCGACGGCGAGCCGGTGCAGGCGCATAGCGCGCTGTGGAATCGGCGATTGAGGATCCGGTAGGTCTCCGCATAGTCGGCCTCCGGCGCCGTCTCGTCGTTCAAGAAAACCTCGATCTGGTAGTAAAGCGACTCGAGTTCGCGCAGATCGTGCTCGGTCCGGCGAGCGGCCGCGAGCGCGCAGACCTCCGCTTCGATCAACGCGCCGACCCGCAGTGCGTCGGCACATTCCCGGCCGTCCCAAACGGCGACGACGCATCCGACCTGCGGGATCACCTCGACGAACGACTCGAACGACAACCGGTTGATCGCGTCTCGAATCGGCTGCCGACTGATATCGAGTGCCTGCATCACCTCGTCGATCTCGATCCGAGCGCCCGGCCGAAGGCTGCCGTTCAGGATGCGACTCTGAAGGTGCGTGTAGGCGCGGTCGACTTGCGACACGGCTCTCGGCATCATGATCGAACCTTCGTGCGGCGAGAAAGGTACATCCGCACCCACCAGGTGCGATAATCTCTAAAAATTATTGTTAGGTCACTGTTCGCTATACCTTGATGTCAACGAATTTAGTCCTGGCGTAGACTGCTTCTCACGTCACACGCAACTCGCCCGAGGGATCGGGGCGCGCGCGGGCGAGCGGCAACGTGAGCGTAAAGGTCGTCCGACCGGGAGACGACTCCTCAAGTGCGATCCGGCCGCCGCAGCGTTCGAGGGCGCGCTGCGCGATCGCGAGCCCGAGGCCGGTCCCTTCGATCTCGCCGCGCTCGTCGCCGCGGTAGAACCGCTCGAAGATGCGCTCGCGCTCGCCGTCCGGGATCCCCGGGCCGCCGTCGCTGACGCGAATCTCCGCGAACCGCTCGATCGCTCGCACGCGGACCGTGACCGGCGTCCCGGCACCGTATTTCACCGCGTTGTCGATGACGTTCGCGAGCGCTTCGGAGAGGTCGGACGGGTCGAGGTAGACTTCGATCGGGGCGCGGCACCGCAGCGCGATCTCGCCGCCGCGGGCGGCCGCGACGTGCGCGATCGCATCGCGGACGATCGCGCAGGCATCCGTGCGGCTCGGCGTCGCGATCGCCGGTTGCTCGAGGCGTGCGAGCCCGAGCAGGTTCTCGACGAGCGTGCGCATCCGCCGGGTTTCGAGCGTCAGCGTCGCGAGGGCGCGCTCGCGAAGCGCGACGTCGTCCGCCCCGCCCTTACGCAAGATCTCGAGGTAGCCGCCGATGACCGTGAGCGGGGTTCGGAGTTCGTGACTGGCGTCGGCGAGAAAACGACGCGTCTGCGATTCGACTTCGAGCCGCTCGGCGAACGCGCTCGTGACCTGCGCCGCCGCGCCGTTGAACGCGGCGACGAGCGTCCCGAGTTCGCCGCTCTCCTTCGTCGTGACGCGCCGCGGCGAGAAATCGCCCGCGGCGAACCGTTCGAGTTCGCGCGTGAGCGCGACGATCGGCGCGAGCGCATAGCCCGCCAGACGGGAAGCGATCGCCCAGGCGAGCCCGATCGAGATGCCGAGCGCGCCGAGCAGCAGCCATCCGAAGCGCCGCACAAGCGGCGCGAACGACGAGAATTCGGGCGCGATGAACACGCGCACGCCGCGTACCGAAACCTCGTGCGGGCGCAGGCCGAGCAGCGGCCCGACGACGCCGCGCACGAGCGCCGTATCCGGGGGGCCCGGGACGGGCGGCGCGCGAT
>CAZZYZ010000246.1:0-886 GCA_964658425.1 Vulcanimicrobiota bacterium
GGGCGCGTACCGTCGAGCGTGGGGGCACGTACCTCAAGGTTTCCGCTCGCGAGTTCGATCTGCTGTTGGCGATGGTGCGGCGGCCGCGCCGGGTGTTCACGCGGGACGAGTTGCTCGATCTCGTGTGGGGGACCGAACGCGAGACCTCTCCCCAAACGGTCGAAACCTTTATCTCGTCATTGCGGCAAAAGGTCGATGCCGGCTTCGGCAGACCGCTCATCCATACGGTACGCGGCGTCGGATATACGATCCGTACGCCGTGATGAACACGCTGTATGCGAGATTGTTCGTCTCGGCCGCGAGCATCGGCATCGCCGTCATGGCGGTGTTCATCATCGTCCTGAGTCTCGTCGGCGGCCCGCTCATCTCACGACCGATCGCGCAATCTCTCGACGCCGCCGCCGCGAACGTTCGCACGCTGGCTTCCTCCGCACCGCGCACGGAGTCTTTCGACGTGCTGCTCCGGCGTATTCTCGAGAACACCCGAACCGACGAAGTCAATATCGCCATCATCCCGAGCCCGGAAGCGCAACGCGTGCCGCCGGCTCCGGTCGGGCCGATCGATATCGGAACGGCGCTGGGTATTCGAGGCAAGGCCGTACGCGTGGGCGACGACATCGTCTTGATCATCCCCGCGAACGATCGCTTGAATGCTGCCGTTCGCGCCTATCTCGCGCTCGTCGCGATCGCCGTCTTGGTTTCGCTCGGAATCTCGCTTGCTGCAGCGCGTTGGAGCGCGAGGCACGCCATATCGCCGCTGCTTGCCGTAACGAGCGAACTCGAACGCTTCGCTTTGGGAGACTTTCGCGAACAGACGTTGCGGACGAACGAACGCGGCGAAGTCGGAGCTCTCACCGCCGCGTTCAACGGTGCCGCACGTCAGGTC
>CAZZYZ010000246.1:896-3839 GCA_964658425.1 Vulcanimicrobiota bacterium
CTCGATCGTTCGACGAACGCGAACGTGTCGAAACACGGATGCGGCAATTCGTCGCCGACGCGAGCCACGAACTGCGGACGCCGATGACGATCGTCGGAGGCTTCATCGACGTGATGAGGCGCGGCGGTTTGAAAGACGAGCAGATGCGCGAGAACGCGCTCGCTCGAATGAGTTCCGAGAACGCGCGGATGCGGCGTCTCGTCGATCGACTCATCGTTCTCGCGAGGATGGAACGCCTACCGACGGTTTCACCCGAAGTCGTCGAACTCGGCGACGTCGTATGCGAAGCGATCGCTTCGCGAGCCGCCGAGAACGCGATCGTGACGTTCGATCGCAGCAACGGTGCGACGTATATTCGGGCCGATCCGAGCGACATTTTCGAAGCCGTCGGGAACCTCATCGAGAACGCGACGAAATATGGGTCGGGCGCGAGCGTATCGATCGAACGTGTGTCGGGGACGGCGATCGTTCATGTTCGGGACTGCGGACCGGGGATCGACGTAATCGACACCGAGAGAATCTTCGAACGATTCTATCGAGGCGAGGCCACGCGCTCCGTCGCCGGATCGGGCCTCGGTCTGACGATCGCGCAGAACGCGGCGCGTCGCGCCGGCGGAACGCTCGCGTTGGAAAACGCGAACGCGGGCGAGACGACCTTTACGCTGCGCTTTTCGTTGTTGGAAGCGGCGAATGGCGTTTCGTCGATGCAAGGCTGAGGCCGAGCGCTTCGCGTTGCCGGCGTACGCTACAAGTGGTCCGCGCTCCACGTCGCGTCCGCGCGACTTGTGAGGATCGCTTCGCCTTCGCTTGCCCACCACGTTCGTGCCGCCGTCGAGAGCGGCGCGATCATGAGGACGGCGTCTTTACGGCGGCGCACCGAGCCGCGCGGCAAGACGTCGCGCACGCCGAGCGGCGGCAGCCATCCGCCGATGCGGCCGAGATCGCCCGCCGCCGCGCGCAAGAGCGCGGGAATGCGCGCGCGGCCCTCGTCGCCGTCGAAGCCGAACTCGTCGCAGACGAACGTGTCTTCGCGCATCACGCGCCGCCCGATCGCGTACGCGGCGACCTTGCGCTCGCGGCGCACGACGAGCTGTACGGGCTGCGTCCCCGCGGGCGCCGGCGCGTCCCAGATGTGGCGAATCGTCTCCCAGAGCGCGGGCGTCCGGCGCATGACGAAGGGCCGCGTCGCCTCCATCGCATCGAAGCAGCGGCGCACGGCCGGCCAATCCGCGGGCCGCAGCGGCTCGGCGCCGGCCGGCGCACCGTCGAGCGACGCCGCGCGCAGCGTCAGCAGCCGCGACGGCAGCGCGATGAAGCCGAGGTTCGCGTAGAACGCCGGATCGATGTCGGAATAGAGATACGCGAGATCGCGACCCGCCGCACGTTCCGCATCGAGCGACGCGCCGATCATCGCGCTCGCGAAGCCGCGCCCGCGAAACGGTTCGGCCGTATACACCGCGCCGTAGCCCGTCGCGCGCAGCGCTCGTTCGCCGATGATGACGTCGCGATCGTAATTTTTGCACGAACACGCGATCGCGTCGCCTTCGCGCAGCCCGACGGTAAAACGCCCGCGCCGGCCGTACGCGGAACTCGCCATCGTGCGTAGATCCGCGACGTAGGTTTCGAACGTCCGCCCCGAGCCCCAGAGCGGATACGTCAGCGGGAGAATCTCGCGAACGTAATCGTCGGTTGCGATCTGTTCGAGGATGATCGGGGGCGGCACGTGCCGTGAGTGCGGCATGGGTGGGAGAGGTGCCTTCGAGGAGATCGCCGGATGCGCGTCCTCTCGGATTCGCGAGTAAACGGTCGTGTTGGATCGCGCCGAGTCGGGCGATCACGTTTGCTCGGAGCGCGCCTCGTCCCGGCCGCTCCGGGACCGCATCGACGCGAACGAATGGCCTCCTTCGCGAAGTCGATGCAAATGTGTGATTCGATGCACGCTCGACGCGCGTTCGCGATAAGGGAATCGCTGCCGCGATCGCCGGATATCGGTTGCCGTCGTAACGACCGGCAATGCGCGTTGAGTAGTGAGTGAGTCTCCGCAGACGCAGAGATTAGCCGGGGGCTCGTCGAAGCGATCGGTTCCGAAGCGAGCTGATCATGTCTCTGAAGTTCGAAGTCGATGCTCTGATGGCGAAGCTGGCGATGCACGATGCTTCCACGCACGGCCACGTTATCAGCGTCGCGTCCTTCAGTCGGCGCCTCGCGACGACGATGGTCATGCCGCCGTCGAACGTCGCCTTCGTGGAACGATGCGGCGCTCTGCACGATATCGGGAAATTGTTCGTCTCGCCGGATATTTTAAATAAGCCCGGGCCGCTCGATGACGGCGAGTGGGACGTGATGCGCTGCCATCCCGAACTCGGAGCGCGACTGCTCGCCGATATCCCGCTTCTCCGCGATTGCGCACCGATCATCATGGCGCATCACGAACGGGTCGACGGGCGGGGCTATCCGCTCGGCCTCATGGGGACGCGCATCCCGCTCGAAGCGCGGATGGTCTCCGTTTGCGACGCGTTCCATGTCATGATCGGAGGCCGCCCGTACCGGGAAGCCATATCGCCGCAGGCGGCGATACGCGAGCTCGTACGCTGTAGCGGAACGCAGTTCGACGCCTGGGTCGTGGACACGTTCGTGAGCGCCCTCGAAGCCGGCCTCTCCGACGACGTCGATATCCGCCGCGAAGGCTGGTCACGCTAGCGCGGAGTCAGCTCGTTACGCAATATTTAACAGGTGCGTATGGTCACTTAGCAAGGCTCGGACGCGGTTTTGGGGGAAGGACTCTCGACCTACCGTCGAGCGACAGTACGTCCAGCAGTCTCGGTTTCGCGCGTCAGTAGGGTTGAACACTCTCACCGCACCCGAGGAGATCTCCATGCTGCTCCACTTCGCACACGTCATCCTCGCCTCTGCCGCCAGCGCCGCCGGCCACTTCATGACGAT
>CAZZYZ010000247.1:0-3811 GCA_964658425.1 Vulcanimicrobiota bacterium
GTCGCCCGCGATGCTGCCGATTCCGGGCACGTCGTCGATCGCGCACTTCGACGATAATATCGCCGCCGGCGCGCTCGCGCTCACACCCGACGAGATCGCCGCGATCGCCTAAGATGCTCCCGCGAGGGTGCCGACGCGTCCGGCGGCGTGCTCGACTCCGTTCCGGACGCGCGGGCCTCGCGTCGGCGTTCGCACCCGTCGCGCGTGCGAACGAGCGTCGACATGCGAAGGGCGTGAATCGTTACGCGCGAGGTTCGACGTCGCGTCCTGCGTTACGGTAAGAGACATCGGCGAACCGTAAAGACATCGCCGAGCATCGGATCGATAGGATCGATTCACGACCACCGTCAGTTAGATAACGCTCGACGCCGTCGCCGACGAAGGCGAGCGGCGGATCTCGGCGATCGTCGCGTATTGTTGTTTGAGACCGAACGTATACGCGCAATGAAGTGAGGTGAATAGAAAATTCGGTCTTCGGGTTATCGCGTTTCCGCTGTCGCTCATCGCCGTGACGGGCGCGATCGCCGCCGCTCGAACCGCCGACGCGTCCGCACGTCCCACCGTACCGATGCGAGCGGTACTGACGTCACTCGCTTCGCTCGGCGGCGCGCCGATCGCGAACCTCACGCCGGCGGAGGCGCGCCTGCAACCGTCGGCGACCGATGCCGTACTCGCGACGCTCGTGAAGCGGGGACTCGCGCCGAAATCGACGCCCGTCGGTGCGGTTTCCGATTCGATGTTTCGCGCGAACGGCGTCGACGTTCCGATCCGCATCTACACCCCGCCGGGCGACGGGCCGTTCCCCGTGCTCGTCTACTACCACGGCGGCGGTTTCGTTCTCGCCGATATCAACACGTACGATGCGGGGCCGCGCGCGCTCGCCGATAAGGCCCGTACGATCGTCGTATCCGTCGGGTATCGGCTCGCGCCGGAGAATCGCTTTCCCGCGGCGACGAACGATGCGTATGCGGCGCTTCTCTGGACGCAGGCCAACGCCGAATCGTTCGGCGGCGATCCGAAGCGCATCTCCGTCGGAGGCGAGAGCGCGGGCGGTAACCTCGCGACGGTGACCGCGATGATGGCCCGCGACAAACACACGCCGTTACCGATCCACGAACTCTTGGTCTATCCCGTGACGAACGCGGCGTTCGATACGCCCTCGTACGTCGCGAACGCGAACGCGAAGCCGCTCAATCGTGCGATGATGAAATGGTTTTTCAAATATTATCTGCGCACGCCCGCGGACGCCGCCAATCCGTACGTCTCGCCGTTACGAGGGAAGCTCGCGGGCCTGCCCTCGGCGACGGTCATCACCGACTCGATCGATCCGCTGATGAGCGAAGGCAAAGCGTATGCCGACAAGCTAACGGCCGCCGGAGTGCGCGTCCGCTACAAAAATTATCCGAGCGTCACCCACGAATTCTTCGGCATGGCTGCCGTCGTCCCGACTGCGAGAGCGGCGGAAACGTTTGCCGCCGAGCAACTCGCTACTGCAAACAAGGCGGTCAACTAACCATGTTTCGAACGACTCTCGCGGCTTTGGCCGCACTGGCGCTCTTCCTATCCCTGAATTCCGCGCGCGTTCTCGCGGCGAACGTCATGGTCGGGCCGGCCGATCCGGGCGTGACCGGAGCGTTCTTCAACGGCGTCGCCGTGAAAGAACTCTACACGAAAAAGTGGTATTGCGATACGACGATACCGTCGCTCGCTTCGAGCGGATGCGAACAGGGCCAGCGTGCCAACGTCCCGCCACCGGGCCATTACGATCCCGAATACGCGATCGTCCCGCTCGGCTTCACGCCGAAGGACGCGATGATGATGAATTGCCCGCAGCATCAGGTCTGCGTCGCGCATCCCGCGACGATCGACATGACGCGTGTGGCGAACCCCCTCGCGCTCGCGTTGGGTACGACGGGACCGAAGCTCTTGCCGAGTCTCGGCGACAAGGCCGTCCCCGGGCACAATCACTATCTCACGAAGACGTACGGCGGCAAGCCCGAGTGGTGGAACGTCGTCATCATCGGATGTACGAGTCCGGCAACCTACGACGCGATTCTCACGCACAAGAGCTTCGCGTATATCGCGAAGTTGATGGCGGCGGGCGATCCGACGCTCTTGAAGCCGGCACCGACCGACCTCTTCCTGTACTTCGCCGTGAAGTCGTAACCGAAACCCGAGAACTCTCGCGACCCGAGGCTACGACGAGCATCGGCCTCGGGTGCTCCCGCCCTTCGGCGTTACGACGGTCCCGCCGACACGTTCGATGTCGCCGGGATCGCGCGGATCCGTACGACGCTTCCGGTGAGTATCCAGACGCACGCCAGCGCTTCGACCGCGCCGCCGACGCGGATCGTCGGCACGATGCCGATCGTCGAGCCGAGCACGCCGCCGACGAGCGAGCCCAAGGGCAACGTGCCCCAGACGATCGTGCGCATCGTCGCGTTCATCCGGCCCTGCAATGCGGGCGGCACGATCGATTGGCGAAAACTCACTTGATTGATGTTGTAGATCGGCGTGACGAACGCACACGTGAGTTCGACCGCGAAGATCACCGCCGCCGGAGCGAACGACGCGGCGAGCGGGAGACAGAGGCCGGCCGCACCGTACGCGAACATCGTGACGGCGAGCGTCACCCCGAGGCCGAGTCGTCGCACGCACCACGTGGCGAGCGCCGCGCCCGCGAAACCGAGGTTCGACGCCGCGAAGACGACGCCCATCGTCGTCGGCGTGAGGTGCGCTTCGCGATAGGCGAAGACGAGTAATACCGCGCCGATGATCGCACCGCCGAAATTCGACGTCGCGGTGCAGCCCGCGATCGCGCGGAGCGCCGGCGAGCGGAGCACGACGTCGAGACCTTCGCGCAGATCGACGACGAACGGACGCGCGTGTCGCGGTCGCGCGGGCGGCGCGAACTCGGGTTTCCGGACGAGCGCGAGCGAGAGGATCGAAACGACGAACGAGAGCGCGTCGACGCCGAGCGCGAGCGGCGCGCCGATCGCCGCGATCAACGGCCCGGCAAGTCCGTTCCCGCCGATCTGCGCGAGCGACCGCGTGAATTCGAGCCGCGCGTTCGCCGCCGGAAGATCGTCGCGGCGAACGATCGTCGGTAGATACGCTTGATAGCAGATCTCGAAGAACACCGATCCGATGCCGAGGAGCGCGGCGGCGATCGCGAGATGCGCGAACGTGAGGCGCGCCGCGAGTGCGGCGCCGAAGATCGTCGCGAGGACGACGGCGCGTAGCGCGTCGGCCGCGATCATGATCCGGCGCCTGCGGAAACGATCGGCCCACACGCCGACGGCGAGTCCCAGGATCGGGAATGCCGCGAACTCGAGCGCGCCGAGAAGTCCGACCTGCGACGGCGTCGCGTGCAGCGTGAGGATCGCGACGGTCGGGAGTGCGAGGAAGGTGACGGCGCTTCCGAAGAGGCTGAGGGTCTGCCCGAACCAGAGCGCGCCGAAGTCGGCTCCGAGCGTGCGCCTCACCGTGGCGCGAGCCAGGAGGGGCCGCGGCGTCGGCGGCCGGTTATGCTCGAGAAGTCCGGCGGCGCGCCTCGCACCGCCGGTAATCCCCCGCACGCAGACGTGCGTTCCTTCTCGGCTCGGAGCGTGCGCACGTTCCGCGTGCCCGAGAAGGCGTGCCGGACCGACGCGCGCGCCGGGCGACCGACGAGGCGGAGGTCCGGGAGACCCGACCCCGGGCCTACCGGCGCAGGCCGGGCTGCGCTATAATGAAGGCCATGCCCTACATCCGCGAGATCGTCCAGGACGGTCATCCGACGCTACGCAAGGTCGCCAAGCGCGTCGACCCG
>CAZZYZ010000248.1:0-3769 GCA_964658425.1 Vulcanimicrobiota bacterium
GAGCGCGGTGCGCGCGTGACCGTCTCGCGCTGCATCGAGGTCGTGCTGACGATCCCCGACAACGAAGCGCGCACCGCGCTCGCGACGTTGCAGCGATTCGCACTCCCCGTCGGCGGGATCGAACGCGCGAGTCTGTTCCTCTGCGAGGTCGATGCCGAGCAAGCCGAGCCGCTCGTCACGGCCGTGCGCGGACTCGAGACGATCTTCAATCCGAACAAGCACGAGCTTCGCATTCGCGAGAGCGAGCTGCCGCGGCCGGGCGAAGTGTGGATCGCGGAGAGCGACGGCTTCGCCGAGGCGGAGGCCGCCGGCCCCGCGCGAATCGCGGGCCGCGCGCTTCCGGGCCTGCGGCGTCTCTCGCGTTTCGTCGCGTGGCGGCTCTTCGATGCGACGGGCGCGCCCGCGTCGCAAGAGATCGTCGCCCGCGCGACCGAACGTCTCCTCTGCAATCCGGCCTTTCAGAAAGCAACGGCACACTCATGATCGCCCCCGAACTCCTTCGCACGCCGGCCGCCGGGAAAGCGAGCGATTTTTACACGATCGCCACCCTCGGATCGCATTCCGCGCTGCAGATCCTCAAGGGCGCCCATGACGAAGGGTTCCATACGCTCGCGATCGCGAATCGCGAGATGGAACGGCTCTACCGCGCGTATCCCTTCGTCGATGAAGTGATCACGATCGATCGCTACAGCGATTTCATGGGTCTGGTCCCCGAGCTCGAGAAGCGCAAGATGATCATCGTGCCGCACGGCTCGTTCGTCGCGTACCTCTCGCTCGACGAGCATCGCCGGATGTCGATCCCGTACTTCGGCAACAAGGCCGTCCTCGAGTGGGAAGCGAGCCGCGAGATGCAGCGCGACTGGCTCACGCGCGCGAACCTCACGGTGCCGCGCCAATTCCGTAGCGGCGCGGAGATCGACCGTCCCGTCATCGTCAAACTCTACGGCGCGCAGGGCGGCAAGGGCTATCTCTTCTTGCGCAACGCGCACGATTTCGAGAGGCGCGCCGAAGAACTCGGCGACCAGAAATACGTGCTCCAGGAATATATCATCGGCGTCCCCGCGTACATCCACTATTTTTATTCGCCGCTGACGGGGAAGCTCGAGATCATGAGCATGGACCGGCGCTACGAGACGAACGTCGATTCGCTCGGCCGCATCCCGGCGGCCGCGCAAGAGAACATGGATATCGAGCCGAGCTACGTCGTCGTCGGCAACTCGCCGCTCGTGCTGCGCGAATCGATGCTCGCCGAGGCGTATCGGATGGGCGAAGACGTCGTGCGCGTGAGCCAAGAGATCTGCGGGCCCAAGGGGCTCTTCGGCGCGTTCTGCATCGAGACGATCATCACGCCCGAGGCGAAGTTCTCCGTGATGGAGATCTCCGCGCGCATCGTCGCGGGGAGCAATCCGTTCATCGACGGATCGCCGTACTCGTATCTCAATTACAGCGAACCGATGTCGACCGGGCGTCGGATCGCACGGGAAATCAAGAATGCGCTTCTCTCGAACAACCTGCACGCGGTCCTCGATGATTCGGGCATCTCGTAATCGATCCGTCGCGGCCGCGCTCTGCGCGCTCGCAGTGATCGCATCCGCGGCGATCCCCGCGCGCGCCGCGATCGAGACCGATCCGAACGAACTCTACGCGACGATGCGCCGCGCGTTCGACGAGGGCGCGGCGAAGAGCTGGCCGTTCACGAGCGAGCTCTACTACGAAGCGACCGTGATCGACGCGGGCCGCTCGTACTCGCTCTTCAAGCCCGACGATCCGAACTACGCGCTCGTCGCGGGGTTGACCGTCGACGTCGCGACGCAGTTGCACTATAACCCGCTCACGAGTAACGACGCGTCGCTGTGGTACGTGCAGGAGGCGGCGGCCTACGTCGCCGCGCATGGCGCCCCCGACGCGCAAGCGAAGGCCGCGGCGCTGCGGACCGCACTCGACGCGGGTCAGGCCGATCAGAAGACGCTCGGCGCGCAAGCCGAAGCGGCGGCGCTCGCGAATGTCGACGAGTTTCCGCGCGACGGCGACGCGCGCGTCGCGCTGCTCGTCGCCGACGTGCGCGCGTACAACCTCACGCACGACGATGCGTATCGTTCGGCACTGTTGCAACACGCCGCCGACTTGAAGACGCCGCTCACGCGCGTCCCCGATCCCGAATACGGCGAGATGTTCTCGATCGCCGCGGCCGCGCTCGCGGATCCCGGCTATTCGGACGACGATCGTGCCGCCGCGAAGACGATCAAACAGCGCCGCGACAGCACGCCCGAGCTGCAGACGATCGCGCGCATCACGTCGATCCCGCACGAGCTCAAGCTCACGCGCACCGCCCCCGCCGACGAATATTTTGGGCACCTGAAGATCTCGCCGATCGGCATCCACAACGAAGTGATTCGCGTGAATAAATATCTCGACGTCGGCTGGGGCTATCGCATGCAGTCGGCCGCGTTGCAGGTCGATTCCGCCGTCGAAGATTGGCAGAAGCAGTATCCGCGCGATTACACGCTCCCCGCGGAACTGCTCGACACGTACAAACTGCTGCAGCGGATCGGCACGCCCGAGACCAAAGCCTCGGGCGATCGCGTGAAGAACCTCTTACTCGTGCAGTATCCGAGTTCGCGCCAAGCGTTGGAGCTCGGCACGTCGACGTGACCGAGTCGACCGACGATCCGGCCGTTCGCGTAGTCGGCGAGAATGCTTCCGTTCGCGCATCCGGTGACGATCCGGCTGCTGCTTCTCACAGCGAAGATGCCTTAGCGGCGACGCTCGCCGCGTACGATCCGTTTGGAATTGCGATGTGTTCTGTCGGCAGCCACTCGGCGCTCGACGTCGCATTCGGCGCGCGCATGCAGGGATTGCGCAATCTCATCGTGACGGCGACGGGCCGCGAGAAGACGTACGCGCGTTACTTCGCTCGCGAGACGGACCCCGCGCGCGGGTGCGTCGATGCGACGCTCGAACTCGCGACGTTCGCCGACATCCTGGGCGACGACGTGCAAGAGAAATTGCTCGCGGCGAACGTGCTCTTCGTTCCGAACCGGTCGTTCGAAGTCTATTTGCACGAGCGCTATTCGTATGACGAGATCGAACGACGGATGCGCGTTCCGTTCTTCGGCAACCGGCGGCTCTTACGCGCCGAGGAACGCGACGAGCCGGGCAATCAGTACGATCTGCTCGCGCGTGCCGGGATCCGCTATCCGCAAACGTTCGCCTCGCCCGCGGAGATCGATCGGCTCGTGATGGTGAAGGCACCTCACGCGAAGGTCGGATTCGAGCGTGCGTTTTTCCTCTGCTCGTCGCCGAGCGAATACGCAGCGCAAGCAGCGTCGCTGACCGCCGCGGGCATGGTGAATGAAGCCGGCCTCGCCGACGCGCGCATCGAGGAGTACGCGCTCGGGCCGAGCGTCAATCTCAATTTTTTTTGGTCGCCGCTGCTCTGCGAACTCGAGTTGCTCGGCACCGACACGCGGCGCCAGACGAATCTCGACGGCCTGCGATCGCTGCCACCGAACCAGCTAGCGAGCGCGAGCGCGATTCCCGTGCGGATGGAAGAAGCGGGCCACATCGCGACGACGCTGACGGAGTCGATGCTGGAGAAAGCGTTCGAGATCGGCGAGCGCTTCGTCGTCGCCGCGCGCGAGGCGAACCCGCCGGGCGTGATCGGTCCCTTCGCGCTGCAGTGCATCATCACGGCCGGCCCGCCGAAGGAGTTCGTCGTCTACGACGTCTCGCTCCGCATCCCGGGCTCGCCCGGCACGCGCTACACGCC
>CAZZYZ010000249.1:0-3687 GCA_964658425.1 Vulcanimicrobiota bacterium
CGGGTCCCGCACACGACCTCGAACTCGTCGGTGCGATCGCGCCGCCCCCTCGCGCGCGCCGAGAAGCGGTCCCCGCGTAACCTTCGAGCACGCGCGCGACGACGTGCGGGCCGGCGATCGGCCCGCGGGCGTCCCGTGGGCGACGCATTCGCCCGCGCTCGGGTGCTCCGGCGCGGCGGCGACGGCGCATCCGCTCGCGACGCAGGCGGCGATCGACGTCCTGCGGCGCGGCGGCTCGGCCGTCGACGCCGCGATCGCGGCGAACGCGGTCCTCGGCGTCGTCGAGCCGGTGAGTTGCGGGATCGGCGGCGACGTCTACGCCTTCGTATGGGATCCGGCGACGCGGCGCGTCGAGGCGATGGCGAGTTCGGGCCGTTCGCCGGCGCAACTCTCACTCGCCGAGGCGCGCGCCCGCGCCGTCGCGGTGGACGGGCGCGCGGTTCTGCCGCAGCTCGGCGCGGTGACCGTCAGCGTCCCTGGCGCCGTCGCCGGATGGTGGGCGCTCCATCGACGTTACGGCCGAATCGCGTGGCGCGAACTCTTCGGAGCGGCGATCGATCACGCCGAATCGGGCGCACCGGTGGCCCAAATCGTCGCGGCCGCGCTCGCGCGTAATCTCGATGCGTTCGTCGCAGCGAACTCCGGCGTCGAGGAGACCGCGAACGCGTTGCGTACGTTCGCACCCGGCGGCCGCGCGCCGAGCGAGGGCGAGGTCTTTCGCAATCCCGATCTCGCGCGGACGTATCGCGCGATCGCCGAGGGCGGCAGCGACGCATTCTACGACGGCCCGCTCGCGGAGACGCTCGCGCGGTATCTCGCACGCGTCAGCAGCCGCCTCTCGCGCGACGATCTGCGCGACCACGTGGCGGAGTTTCCGGAGCCGCTGCGCACCGAGTACCGCGGCGCCGAGATCTACGCGATGGCCGCAAACACGCAGGGCCTCGCGACGTTGCAGATATTGAACGTCCTCGAATGCTTCGATCTGCGCGCGGCGGGCTTTCAATCGGCGGCGAGCATCCATCTCCAAGTCGAAGCGAAGCGGCTCGCCTACGAAGATCGCGCGCGCTATTACGCCGATCCGCGTGCCGCCGAAGTCCCCACGGCGTGGCTCGCGAGCAAGGCCTACGCGCACGATCGCGCGGCGCTCGTTCGGCCGGATCGCATTCGCGAACGCGTCGTACCGGGCGAGGCTCCCGGCCGCGGCGACACGACCTATCTCTGCGTCACCGATGCGAGCGGGATGATGGTCTCGCTGATCCAGTCGAATTTCCGCGGCATGGGGTCGGGGCTCGTGCCGGACGGCCTCGGATTCATGCTCGCGAATCGCGGCGAACTGTTCTCGCTCGAGGACGGTCATCCCAATCTCTACGCGCCCGGGAAGCGACCGTTTCAAACGATCGTGCCGGGCTTCGCGTGCCGCGGGGGCGAGCCGTGGCTCGCGTTCGGCGTGATGGGCGGCGACATGCAGCCGCAGGGCCAGGCGCAGATCGTCGTCGATCGCATCGATTACGATCTCGACCTGCAAGCCGCGGGCGATAGCCCGCGCTGGCACCATCAGGGTTCGCCGCAAACGATGGGCGAGGATCCGCCTGGGCTCGGCGCGCTCGGCGTGCTGCGTCTCGAGCGCGGCGTTCCCGAGCGCACGCGCAGCGCGCTTGCGGATCTCGGCTGGCCGCTCGGCGAGAGCGACGGCGGGTTCGGCCGCTATGCCTGCATCGAGCGCCGCGAGTCGCGCTACGACGGCCGCGTCGAACGCGTGTGGGCGGCCGCCGCGGACATGCGCGCCGACGGCGTCGCGCTCGCCTATTGAAAAGCCGCTACTCTGCGAACGGCTCGTCGCGGCGTATCGCGGAGAGCTCGTTCGTGCGTTGCGAGCCGTACGTGCTCAGATAGCGGGCGACGCGCGCGATCTCGTCGTCCGGTAAGATGACGGGGGTGCCGATCGATACGGCGAGGACGTACTGCTGCGCGATGATCTCGAGATCGTGTGTGCGGCGCACGGCGTCCGCGAGCGTCGTGCCGAGGACGACGAGCCCGTGGTTCGCGAGCAGGCACGCGAATCGCCCCTCGAGCGCGGCGAGCGCGTTCTCCGAGAGTTCCGGCGTGCCGAACGTCGCGTACGCCGCGCAGCGAACCGTCGGACCGCCCGCGGCCGTCGCGATGTAATAGTGAACCGCCGGGAGATCGCGACGCAACGAAGCCACGGCCGTCGCGTACGTCGAATGCGTGTGCACGACGGCGCCGATCTCCGGCCGCGCGCGTAGGATCGCGGTGTGCAAGCGCCACTCGGAGGTCGGCTTGCACGGCCCGCGATACGCCCCCGCATCGTCGATCTCGGCGAGCTGCTCCGGGCGCATCTCGTCGTACGGTATCCCACTCGGCGTGACGAGCGTTCGCGATCCGAAGCGAACGCCGACGTTCCCGGCCGTCCCCGCGTTGATCCCGAGTTCGACGAGCCTATTGCAGGCGCGAACGACGGCGCCTCGCAGACCGCCTCCCGATGGCGGGGAGGGTGCCGTGTCTCCGATTGTGATGCTCCTCTCCTCACGGTCGCCGATTCGCGTTCGGCGAAGCCGCACCGCTCGCGAACGCCCGCCGCTCGTGCGCCCCATCACCACTGCACGTGATCGGGTCACCCGCTTTTCAGGCAATCGGTCACCGGTTCGGGCGAGTCGGCCGCCCTACGCCTCCGGAGCGGCCGGTCCTACGCGGTACGAGTCGCCCGACTCATGAACTCCTAAAACAATCGTGCGATACTCTATGCATAGGTCACGACCGAAAACGAGCGCCGATCCGCCCGTGCGGACCGGAATGATCCGGACAGCTGCGATGCCGTGCCGCAGCACGCGAAAGCACGGCGAGCTACTTCTCTTCCGCCTCGGGCGCCATGATCTTCGTCGGAAACGGATTGCGCTCCGGGAAGCCGGCTTGGTGCCAATAGGGATACGGGATCGGCCACGCGCTCGCGGCGTCGAGCTTCGCGATCTGCTCGGGCGCGAGCTGCCATCCGACGGCACCGAGATTCGCACGCAACTGCCCTTCGTCGCGCGCCCCGACGATGACGGTGGAAACCGTCGGGCGGCCGAGAAGCCAATTGAGCGCGATCTGCGGGACCGTCTTGCCCGTTTCGCTCGCGATCTCGTCGAGCGCATCGACGACGCGGTAGAGAGCTTCGTCTGCAACTCGCGGTCCTGCGGCCGCCGTCACGTGCAGGCGGCTCTTCTCCGGGATCGGCGTCCCGCGCCGGATCTTGCCCGTGAGGCGGCCCCACCCGAGCGGGCTCCAAACGACGGCGCCGACGCCCTGATCGATCGCGAGCGGCATGAGCTCAAGCTCGTAGTCGCGGCCGACGAGCGAGTAATACGCCTGATGCGCGACGTACCGCGAGAGCCCGTAGCGCTCGGAAACCGAGAGCGACTTCATGAGATGCCAGCCCGAAAAATTCGAGCAACCGACGTAGCGAATCTTGCCCGCACGAACGAAATCGTCGAGCGTTTCGAGCGTCTCTTCCACGGGCGTCTGCGCGTCGAAGCCGTGCAGTTGAAAAAGATCGATGTACTCGGTCCCGAGCCGTTTGAGCGACGCTTCGATCGTCTTCGTGAGATGAAAGCGCGAGGAGCCGACATCGTTGGGCCCGTCTCCGACGCGGAAGGTCGCCTTCGTCGAGATGAGCACGCGATCGCGCTT
>CAZZYZ010000250.1:0-3683 GCA_964658425.1 Vulcanimicrobiota bacterium
TTTGAACCTGCGACCCCTAGTCCCCCAGACTAGTGCGCTACCAAGCTGCGCCACTACCCGATACGCACGCCTTCGGGACGTCGCTCGCGGCTCCCCGCCGCCTTCGAACGCTACTTCTTCTTCGCGCTCGTCTTCTTTTCGGCGCTCTTCTTCTTCGGGCCGGCGACGGCGTCGCGCAGACCTTTGCCCGCGGTGAATGCCGGCACGCGGCGCGCGGGGATCATGAGCTTCGCGCCGGTCTTCGGGTTGCGACCCTCGCGCTTCGCGCGCTCGCGAACGACGAAACTGCCGAAGGGGATCAACTGGACTTTATCGCCCTTGACGAGCGAATTGCGGATCTCGTCGAGGATGTGATCGACGATTTCTCCCGCTTGGCGCTTCGAGAGTTCGACTTCTTGAGCCAAGGAGTCGATGAGATCGGCTTTCGTCACCGTAAAGTCTCCAAACATAGCGAGCGGGAATCGTTCGCCGGCTAAACACAGAACGAACGCCGCTAGAAAATTCCTAGGACCGGCGTCGTATGCGGGGCTTATTTGCAGCATGCGAGTCCGCTCCTGCAACCTTACCCAACGCTTGCACTCATGCGGGATTGCGCTTCACGGCCGCGTCGCCGCGTGGGCGCGAATGGCGAGAACGTAGGACTCGATGCCGAGCCCCGAGATCGTGCCGCGACAGACCGGCGCGAGCACGCTCGTCGCGCGGAACGCTTCCCGCGCGGACACGTTCGAAAGGTGCACTTCGATCGTCGCGATCGCGACGCCGGCGATCGCGTCGCGGATCGCGAGTGAGTAGTGCGTGTAGGCACCGGGATTGATCACGATTCCGTCGACGCGGCCGCGCGCGGCGTGTAATTCGTCGATGATCGCGCCCTCGGCGTTGTGCTGCACGCAGCGCACGTCGATCCCGAGCGCCGCGGCCTCTCGCGCGCAGCGCTCGTCGATATCCGCGAGCGTCTGCGAGCCGTAGATCTCGGGCTCGCGCGTTCCCAGAAGATTGAGATTGGGGCCGTGAATGACGAGCAGCTTCACGCGCGCGGCGTTCGTGGAGGAAATGCGGGCGCCCTCGAAAAGTGCGCCTCGTGGCCGATCGGATCGTAACTGCAACAGCGAAAGACGGCACGTATTCGATCGTCGCCGGGATCACGACGGAACTCGTGCGCGAGACGCAGCGCCGGCACGATTTCTCGCCCACGGTGAGCGCCGCGGTCGGCCGCCTGTTGACCGGCAGCGCGCTCTTGGGCGCGAGCCTCAAAGGCAAGGAGAAGTTGACGCTGCAGATCGCGAGCGAAGGCCCCGTGCTCGGGATCGTCGCCGACGTCGCGCTAAACGCGCCGGGCGAGATCGGCGGTCGCGGCTACGCGCGCCGGCCGCATGCCGAGATCCCGCTCAACGCGCTCGGCAAGTTCGACGTCGGCGGGATCGTCGGCAAGGGCTTCTTGCAGGTCACGCGCTCGTTCGAAGTCGGCCAGCCCTATAACGGGATCGTCGCACTCGAAACGGGCGAGATCGGCGACGATATCGCGGCGTATCTCATGCAGTCGGAGCAGATCCCGAGCGTGGTCGCGCTCGGCGTTCTCGCGAATCCCGAGGGCATCAAAGCCGCGGGCGGGATCATCGCGCAGGTTCTCCCGGGTGCCGACGAAGCGACGATCGCCGTCCTCGAAGCGGGCGCGAGCGCGATGCCGGCCGTGACCACGCTGATCGCGGACGGCGCGACGCCGGACGATCTCGTGCGCGCGCTCGCGGGATCGCTCGACGTCCGCTTCACGCGAGCGTACGACGTCGCGTTCACGTGCACGTGTTCGCTCGACCGCGTCGAACGCGCCCTCGCCGGCCTCGGGCGCGACGAACTCCAGAAGATCATCGACGAGCAACCGCAGACCGAAGCCGTCTGCGAGTTCTGCAAGACCGCCTACGTGCTCTCGCACGACGACGTGCGCGGCCTCATCGACCGGCTCGAAGCGCGAAGCTAGACGCCGATTCGCGTCCGGAACGCCTCGACGATCGTGCCGCCGCGATTCTCGTAGGCCCATCCGCACTCGCAGTGGATCGCGGCCGCCTCGGGTTGCGGATACGCGTACACGCGTTTGCAGCGCGAGCAGACGAGCGTCGGCCCGACGATCGCGGGTTGCGCGGTGTACGTCGTCGGCGCGAACGATCGCCGGATGAGGTGACGTGTCATGCTGCTCCTAAACGCCGTTGCCGTGGGGCCGGATGCGCGCGAAACGCCGCGAGCCGACCGAGAGAACGACGGGCGCGGGCGCGCTCCACGCCGCGCGCGGGTCGGCGACGACGATCCCGTCGAGTTTGACCCCGCCGCCGGCGACGAGCCGCTCCGCCTCGCGCTTGCTCGCGGCGAACCCGCAGCCGACGAGCGCGTCGCCGATCGAGCGCCAGCCCGTGCTCGCCTCGCGCTCCGCCATGTCGGTGGGTGCCTCGCCGCGTTGCACGGTCGCTTCGAAGCGTTCGCGTGCCGCGCGCGCCGCAGCCGCGCCGTGGTAGCGCGTGACGATCGCTTCGGCGAGCGCCTTCTTCGCCGTCATCGGATGGAGGCTGCCCGCCGCGAGCGAGCTCCGCAACCGCGCGATCTCGGCCGGCGAATCGAAGGTCGCGAACTCCGCGTAGCGCGGCAGCATCGCATCGGGGAGACTCATCACCTTCCCGAACTGTTCGCTCGGCGGTTCCGTGAGCCCGATGTAATTGCCGCGCGACTTGCCCATCCGCACGACGCCGTCCGTCCCTTCCAGGATCGGCGTCGTCATGCAGATCTGCTTGGCCTGGCCCGCGTGCGCCTGATATTCGCGTGCGACGAGGAAATTGAAGAGCTGATCCGAGCCGCCGAGTTCGACGTCGGCGTGCATCGCGACGCTATCGTATGCCTGGGCCACGGGATAGAGAAACTCGTGCAACGCGATCGGGACGCCCGAGGCGTGACGCTCCGCGAAATCTTTGCGCGCGAGCATCTGCGCGACGGTCGTCTGCGCCATCAGGCCGATGAGATCGCCGAGCGAGAGCGGGCGCAGCCACGTCGAATTATAGGCGACCTCGACGCGCTCGAGATCGAGCACCGTCCCCGCTTGCGCGCGGTAATCGCTCATGTTCTGTGCGATCATCTCGTCCGTGAGCGGCGGGCGCGTATCGTTGCGGCCGGTCGGATCGCCGATGCGCGCCGTAAAATCGCCGATCAGGAGGATGACGCGATGGCCGAGTTCGACGAACTGCTGCATCTTGTGCAGCACGACCGCGTGCCCGAGATGGAGGAACGAGCCCGTCGGATCGATCCCGAATTTCACGGTCAATCGCTCCTTCGATGCGATTCGCGCGGTCAATTCGGCGGCGGTCTCCACGTGATCGCAGCCCGCGATCAGGCGTTCGGTCTGCTCCGGCGGGGCGATCTTCTCCATGGCGAATCGCACGTTCGGTCGCCCGAGCGGCCTGCCTGCACGATTGACACTGCCCGCGCGTTCGTGTTACGAACCCGGCATGTCGCTCCCCCGGGCCTTCGCCGATCGCCGCTGCCGCTGTCTCCGCACGGAACGGCATGGCGTCGCATCGGACTGAGACCTCCGCGGGTTACACCGATCGATGAGACCCTCGCCGTCCGGCGGGGGTTTTTCGTCATCGAACATGGGTGGATTGAATTTGAACATACGCTACTCGGTCGCCGGTCTCGCGGCCGGCACC
>CAZZYZ010000251.1:0-3679 GCA_964658425.1 Vulcanimicrobiota bacterium
CCTCGCGCGCGCCCGTCTGCGCCGTGATGAGGAGTTGCGCATCGACGAACGCGCGCAGCCGCTCGCTCGGCTCGCGAGGCATGATCGAAGCGACGGTCTTGCCCAGCGTCGCGGCGAGTGCGAGATCTCGCGGCCGGAGGGCGGCCGCGAACGCCGCGAAGCCGGCCGGATCCCGCGGCAGGGCGGGGAAGCGGCTCGAAAGATCCCACGCCCGTTCCGCTATTCGCTCCTGCACGCGCCAGAACGCTTCGGCCTGCGGGCCGAACGCTCGCAAACGCTCGGCTTGCCAACGTTCGTCGCCGTACCGAACGACCGTCGCATCTGGGAGATGGATCACCATCGCGGGCTCGACCGCAACGGATGAAACTTCGATCCCGAGTCGCGCGTTCAACAGGCGGTGCACGCCTCGTTTGCCGAAACCGCTCACGAGAGTCGCACCGACGTCGAAGCGGTATCCGCCCCGTTGATAAAACGATGCGCACCCGCCGACCACGTTGTGACGCTCCAAGAGGAGCACCCGCATGTTGCGTTTCGCGAGAATCGCCGCTGCCGTTAAGCCGGAGACTCCGGCGCCGATGACAATGGCATCGTATGGCGGCGTCGTGTGTAACACGGGACATTAGAATCTTGTTTGTTCCGTTTTGGTTCAATCGGGAACGGGTAGACGCAAACTTGAGTTACCGGGTTAAGCCCCTTCATACTCGAAAAACTTGATCTCTAGGAGGCATTAGTGAAACGACTCGTTTCGCATACCTTTGCCATGGCGGCAGCGGTAGCGTTCGGGATCGTGGGCTTTGCAACGTCGGCGTTCGCGCCTGCCGTCGCACAAGCGCCGGCGCCGGACTTCGGAAGTCCGCCGTCCGGTGAAATCCCGATCCTTTATAACGACCAGCACGTCTATTCGAAACCGGATGTCGACAAGAAGGGCCGTGTCCTGGCCGCTTTGGTACGCGGGAATACGGTTCTTGTTCCGTTGCGTTCGATGTTCGAGCAGATGGGTGCCACGGTCTCGTACAACCCGGGCAAGAAGACGGTCGACGTCTCGAAGCCCGGCGCCGACGTTCAAGTAACGGTCGGAAAACCCGAAGTCGTCATCAACGGCGAAACCCGTCCCCTCGACGTTCCGCCGATGATCTATCGCGGCTCGGTCCTCGTTCCGCTCCGCGTCCTCTCCGAGGGCATGGGCGCGTACGTTCTCTGGGTCCCCGAGAAGCGCGTCGTCGTCGTGCGCTATCTGAGCGCGCCTCCGTCGACCCCGCCGCCGGCACCCGCGCCGGTCGCGACCCTCGCGCCGCCGGCTCCGCCGCCGGCCACGCCGTCGCCGACCCCGGAGAAGACGCCTGGCTTCCAGGCCTTCATCGCGGCCGATGCGATGTTCGATCCCAAGGTCTACAACGAGTTCAATCCGGGCACCCAGGGCGGCGTCAGCCTCGCTGGCCGCGTCGGAGCGACCTTCAGCGTCGGAGACCTCGGCTTCATGGCAGAAGGCGACTTCCGCCAGTACCGCTATCCGCATCGTTCGAGCACGCCTGCCGGCGCGGTCGATTGCGGCGGTAGCACGGATTCCGGTTGCGTTACGACCGTCGGCCCCGCGGCCGGCTCGGCGTACGTGCCGTCGTTCGACGCACGCGACACCGAGATCGACGGTCGCTTCGGTATCGGCATCGCCAATCCGAAGATCTTCCTCGCGGCGAGCTATCTCCAGCGCTACGGCAACTACGGCTACCCGCGCCTCAACGGCGTCGGCGGCGGTGTGGAAAAGCTCGTAAACTACAACCAGCCGATCGATATCTACGGCAGCGTCTACTACTACCCGACGATCAGCGGTAATTATACCGACGTCTTCGGGTTCGGGCAGAAACTGCAGTACCGCCTCCTGCACTATCAGGCGGGTCTGTCGATCAACATCCCCAAGACCCCGCTCTTCTTCGAAGGTGGTTACCTCGGTGACCGCGGTACGGCGAAGCAGAATGCCCCGAGCGATTTCTCGGAAAACTCGTTTTACGGCGGTATCGGCTTCCACTTCTAAGTGGATCCGAGCCTGACGGAAGGCAAGACCGAAGGCCTCGCGCTCATGCGCGAGGCCTTCTTTTTTTAAAACGATACGCGTTCGAACGAGCGGCGCGGGCGCTGCAGGCGCGCGTGGTATCACCGGCACGAAGGCAAAATGAACGGCCTCGTGCTGTTGCGCGAAGCCGTTCATCGTACGGTACGGGGCTTAACGATCGGCGCCGGCCCACCGCTTCGCGCCGGGCGCCGCTCGCGCCGCGGACGTTACCGCTGGTTCGTGTGCGCGGCCGGTGCCGGTGTCGGCGATGCGGCCGAGAACGCCGAGGGGTACGCGCTGCCGAACGCCGATTGATACTGTCCGGGCGCGGGCGATGCCGGGCCCGCGACGGCGATCGGGATCACCGGGGCGAGCTGCTCGACCGCGAGCGTTTTACGCAATTGCTTCGATTGCCCGGACGAGCCGTAATCTTTGAAGAGCCACTGCGCGACGACGCGCGCGTGATCGCGCGATTGCTGTGAGAGCACCTTCGTATAGAGCCGCTGCAGGTAATAGATCGCGCGCGGCACCTGATCGTCGTGCGGATACTTGTGCTCCCAATCGCGAATCGCACGTTCGGTGAAGATCGCGGAATCGTACGTCTGCGGCGCGCGGTCGTGATTGACGTCGTAGCGCAAGCCGAGATCCTTCATCGTGTTTCGAATGCCGATGATGCTCAACTTGAACGGGCCGAAGTACTCGTCGGCGGGCGCGAGCTGCCGCATCGCGGCTTGGCGCGCGGCCTCCTTGGCGGCGGCCGACTTCGGTACGCCGTACCGCGAATGCGGAACGGTTAATTTTTTCGTGGCGGCCGTCGGGGCTGCGGCATCGGCGGCGATACAGGAAGCCGCACCGTAGAGAACGACAAGCCCAAGAAATCGCTTCATGAGACGATCCTTAGCATGGAGCGCGAACGCTGGAATTGGGGGCCACCTTCGTGAGCATGCGTCAAATACCCGTCGGCTGCGTGCAATTGCGAGCGCACGACCGCCGTGATTTTCCGACGGTATTTCCGCGTATCGTCGAACGCGTTCGGCAAGCGGGGCGGGCGGGCGCGCGATTGGTCGTCTTGCCGGAAGGGACCGTTCCGGCGTACGTTCTCGGGCCCGAGCCGGCTTTCGCGGAGGAACTCGAGCGCGCGATCGCCGCTCTCGCGGACGTCGCACGCGAGTGTGCGCTTACGCTCGTCGTCGGTGCGGCGAAGATCGAACGCGAACGAACGTACAACGCGGCAATCGTCGTCGGCCCGGACGGCGATGTCATCGGGCACGCGGCAAAGCAATTCTTATGGCACTTCGATCGCCGCTGGTTCGCCGCGGGCGAGACGCTCGACCCGATCGATACGCCCGCGGGCAGGCTCGGCGTCCTGGTTTGCGCCGACGGCCGCATCCCGACGATCGCGGCGACGCTCGCCGAACGCGGCGCAGAGATTCTCGTCATGCCGACCGCATGGGTAACGAGCGGGCGCGATCCCGCAGCCCTCGAGAATCTTCAAGCCGATCTGCTCGCGAACGTTCGCGCGCGAGAGAACGCGTTGCCCTTCGTCGTGTGCAACAAGGTCGGCGTCGAGCGCGGTAGCGTCGCGTACTGCGGAAAGAGCGCGATCATCGATGGATCGGGCGCGTTCGTCGC
>CAZZYZ010000252.1:0-3654 GCA_964658425.1 Vulcanimicrobiota bacterium
GTGGAGGGCCACTACAACATAAAAAATGGATATGTCTACGACGCCGAGGTCATCGAGGTGCGCGATAGCGACGAAGCCGCCCGGCTGCTCGGCGGACGGATCCCCGACGTGCTGCTCTTCCCCTCGAGCGGCTCGGTCCGCGCCGTCGCGGCGTATCTCGAGGGTCTGCGCGAGCGCGAGCCGCGCCCGCTCGTCGCGACGATGGGCGATGCGTCCGATGCGGCCGTCGTCGAAGCGGGGCTGCGGAGCGACATCATCGCAACGGAGCCGACCATTGCGGCGTTCGTGCAGGACGTAACGCAATTCGTCCTCGCGAGAACCCTGCGATGAACGTCCTCGAACGCCTGGCCGCAAAAGATCTCGTCGACCTGCGCAAACGGCCGCGCCGCCTGCGATCGAGCGCCGCGATGCGCGCGCTCGTGCGCGAATCGGAGGTTCGCGTCGGCAGCCTCGTGCAGCCGCTCTTCATCGCGGATGCGAATCAGACGCGCGGCGAGATCGCGAGCATGCCGGGCGTGTTCCGCTTCTCCGTCGAGGAAGCGGTCCGCGAATGTCGCGAGCTCGCCGGGCTCGGCATCGGCGGCGTGCTGCTCTTCGGCATCCCGGATCTCAAAGACGCGTATGCATCCTCGGCGCACGATCCGGCCGGGATCGTGCAGCGCGCGATCGAGGCGATCAAAGCGCAGGTCCCCGAGATGCTCGTGATCGCCGACCTCTGCACGTGCGAATACACCGATCACGGTCACTGCGGTATTCTGGACGATCGCGGTGAGGTCGATAACGATGCGACGCTCGAGCTCCTCGGCCGCACCGCGCTCTCGTACGCGCAGGCGGGCGTCGACGTCGTCGCGCCGTCGGACATGATGGACGGCCGCGTCGGCTATCTGCGCGCGATCCTCGACGGCTCGAATTTCTCGGGCATCCCGATCATGTCGTACGCCGTGAAATTCGCATCGGGATTCTACGGCCCGTTCCGCGAGGCGGCGGATTCGACGCCGCAGTTCGGCGATCGCCGCGCGTATCAGATGGATACGCCCAACGCCCGCGAGGCGCTGCGCGAAGCGGAGCTCGATCTCGACGAGGGCGCGGATTTTCTCATCGTCAAACCCGCGCTCGCGTACATGGATCTCATCCGCGCGGTCGCCGAGATCTCGGACGTCCCCGTCGCGTGCTACAACGTCAGCGGCGAATACGCGATGGTGAAGGCCGCGGGCCGCAACGGCTGGATCGACGAGGAGCGCGTGATCGACGAAACGCTGGCGAGTTTCGTGCGCGCGGGCGCCGACATCATCATCACGTACTTCGCGAAGTCGTACGCGCAGCGCCGAGCGGCGACGCCTCTGCGATGACCGGTGCGTCGTATCCGGCGGACGATCCGCGCGGGTACGGCGTCCTGATCCTCGCGGGCGGCGAAGCGACGCGGCTGCCGGGAAAACTCACGCTGCCCGCGGGCGACGTTCCGCTCGTCGCGCGCGTCTATCGCAACTTCGCGGGGGCGCCCGATGCGATGCCGGTTCGCGATCCGGCGAAGAACGAGATCTTCATCTCCGCCAAGGGGACCTTCGACGCGCGCTGCGATGCGCTGCTCGAGGCGCCGCTGGTCATCGATCGCTGGCCGCGCCGCGGCCCGCTCGCCGGGATGCTCTCGGCGTTCGCGCAGATGCGGTCGCGTTACGTGTTCGCCGTCTCGGGCGACTCGCCGAACGTGACGCGCGCGTTCGCGGATCGCCTCGCCGCGGAGTTGCGACCGGGCGACGAAGCGGCCGTCCCGGTCCGCGCGATCGGCGGCGAGCGGCCCTTCCTCGAACCGCTCGCCGCACTCTACGATCGGCTCGCGTTCGCGCGCGCCGCGCTCCCGATCTTGCGCTCCGGCCGCGGCGCGCTGACGCTCGCCCTCGGTGCGATGCGGGCGCGCCACGTTCACATCGACGACGAGTCGACCTTCGCGAACATCAACACGCCCGCCGACTACGACGCGTTTCTGCGCGAATCGTAGACCGCGTCACTTGCTCCCGCACGCGCCTGCGGCTCGGCGCGTGACTCGGTTCACGTCGCGAACGCGGCGAACACGAGTCGCTTCAACTCGTTCGCGCACACTCCGATGCATGCGAATATGAGCGCCGTCATGGATGCCGTTCCGCAGCTCGGAGCGGCGGCCGATCGAACGCGGTGGCCGGTCGCACCGGTCGCGGTCGCGACGGCACTCGTCGCGCTCACGATCCTCGCGAGTTTCTTCGCGGGGACGCCGCTCCCGCACCTGACCGCCTTCATCCCGATCTGCGCGACGTTATGGCTCGTCTCGGATCTGCTGACCGCGTTTCTGTTGATGACGCAATTCTACGTCGCCGGGACCGTCGCGTTCGCGACGATCGCGATCGCGTACGAATTCGCGGGGCTGCTGACGGTCCCGTATCTGATGTCGTTCCCGGGCGTGCTCACGAACGGGCCCCCGAGTATCGCCGACGCGCAGGTCTCGGCGATGCTGTACTCCGTCTGGCACACGTCGTTTCCGCTCATCATCGCGATCACGTATCTCGTCGATCCGACGTTCGAGCGCATCGCCGGCCGCCGGTCGAGCATCCGTCCGTCCCTGCTCGCATCGATCGGCGGAACGTTCGCACTCGCGGTTACGATCGCGCTCGCCGCGCGTGGATTTCGAACGCACCTCCCGGTGGTCATCTCGCCGGACGGCCACTTCACCGCGCTTTGGGCGACGCACTTCATGCCCGTCGTCGTCGGCGTCAACGTCATTGCGACGGCGATCGTCATCGCACGCATCAAGAACCTGTCGCTGCTGAATATGTGGATCGCGGTCGCGCTCGTCGCACTCGCACTCGACGGCGTCCTCAATGCCGGTTCGCCCGCGCGCTACACGCTCGCGTGGTACGTCGGGAAATTCGAAACGCTCGGTGCGTCGGTCACCGTTCTCGGAGCGCTGCTGTGCGATATCGCGACGCTCTATCGACGGCTCTTCGTCTTCGCGGGGATCGACGCGCTGACCGGGCTGCAGAATCGCCGCGCGCTCGACGTGCATCTCGCGACGGCGGCGAAGCCGCGTCGTCCGACGGGCGACGGCGATGCCGTACTGATGCTCGACATCGATTTCTTCAAGCGCTTCAACGATCGCTTCGGTCACGCCGCGGGCGACGATGCACTGCGCGCCGTCGGCGAGGCGCTCAAGCGATCGATCATGCGCAACTCCGATACGATCGCGCGCTATGGCGGCGAAGAGTTCGTCGTCCATCTCCCCGATACGTCGCTCGAGGGCGCGATCGCCGTCGCCGAACGAATCCGCTCGTGCGTCGCGGCGTGCGTTCCGTTACCACAGCTGCCGGTCGAACGCCTTACCGTGAGCATCGGCGTCGCCTACGCGCGGCGCGAAGCGCGCGAGGATCGCGAATCGCTGCTCGCCCGCGCCGATCGCGCGCTCTACACCGCGAAAGAGACCGGCCGCAATCGCGTCGCCGTCGACGGCATCGGCCCGCGCTCGCTCGACGGGCCGAGCCGGACCTACGCGGCCGTCGCTTCGGGCACGCGATCGTCGGTCGCATAGCAGCCGAGAACGAACGCCGCGGCGAGCGCGAGCGCCGGAAGGATGCCGATCGCGGCCGGGCTCGCGCCGAGTCGCGTGGCGAGCTCCTCGGCGGTGAGGCT
>CAZZYZ010000253.1:0-3627 GCA_964658425.1 Vulcanimicrobiota bacterium
TTATTCGTAAACGTCAGGTACGCGCCGACCTTGAGATTCGCGCCGAGGTCCGCGTCTTGATTCGAATAATACGAATCGGAGCCGCGTAGCTCGAGCGTTTTGCGCAGCGGCACGTTCGAAGCGTGTAGCAGCGCGACTTGTTTCGTCTGGTTATTGCCGATCGACGTCGGCCGCCCGAGCGTGTAGAGATGGTATTCGAAATAGTTCTCTTGCGTTACGGGCGGCGGCATCGGGGGGGGATATGTCGTCCTCACGCGGCCCATCGTTTCGAGCACCGAGAGCGTCGGCTCCGGGACGTTGACGTTCCCCGCGACGAGTTGGAGGCGCGCGTTCGGAAAGCTCGTCCCGCTCTGATTCGAAAGCGTGACGAGGCCGCTGAGCTGCATGCGATTTTCGCTCGCCGCGACGACGCCGACGTACTCGGCATGCCACGAGAGCCCGCTCGTGAGATACGCGAGATCGAGCTCCGGAGTCGCCGTGCGTTGGCTCGTGAGGTCGAGCGTGAGGGTCGGGCGATCGCGTAGACCGGGCGGTAAGGATGGGAACACGATATGCGAGTTCGCGAGCCCCGTCTCGACGCGATCGCGATACTGCAACACGACGCCGTCGTTGTCGGCGAGGAGCCGCGCCGTCTCGCGCACCGGGTCGCGGCCGGGCTGCTCGTGCACCACGATCACATCGTGGCCGACGAATTTGTCGAGGATCGTCGATGGATTCAGAAGATCGTAATTGAAATTCTGCTCGGCCACGCGAACGGCGCCGGGCATCGTGATGTCATCGAGGATCGCGGATGTCGCATCCATACCGGCGCTCACGTCGCGCCACGCCAGATGGTTCGCTCCCGCGGCGAGCGCGATCTTGCGCCGATCGTGCACGAGCGCGATCGAACCGTTGTAGATCGTGAGGTTGACGCTCGTCTGATCGGCGAGCGTGGTCGTGTGCTCGGCGGGGTCGGCGCCGCCGACGACTGGGAACGCGAATGCGATCGCCGCTACGGTCGTCACGCGTGCGAGGCGGCCCCATCTCTTCATCCCGTCCGCCTACCGTTACGCCGCATGCCTCTCCTCCGAACGAGCGTCGTAGTTAATCCGATTGTGAACGAGCCCACGAACGTGGCTCGCGCCGCCGAAGGACGGTGTACGGTTTGGGTATCACGTGAGATATGCTGAAGACTGCCACCACGACGATCGGCTACGCGGCTGTCGATGCCGAAGCGAAGCTCGCACCCTATTCGTTCGAGCGCCGCGAGCCGCGCCCAAACGACGTTGCCTTTGACGTTACGTATTGCGGCGTGTGCCATTCCGACATCCATCAGGCGCGCGACGAGTGGCAGAATACCGTCTGGCCGTGCGTGCCCGGCCACGAAGTCGTCGGCACGGTGACCGCCGTCGGTGCCGACGTCACGCGCTTTCAGATCGGCGACTCGGTCGCCGTCGGATGTCTCGTCGATTCGTGCGGTGCGTGCGAAGCGTGCCGCGCGGGTGAGGAGCAATACTGCGAAGGCCCGCACGGAGCGCTCGCGACGTATAACGGGCCGATGAAAAATCCCGACGGCAGCAACACCTTCGGCGGCTATGCGACGACGATGATCGCCCCCGAGCACTTCATTCTCGCGCTCCCGAAAAAGCTCGATCCGAAGTCGGCGGCGCCGCTGCTCTGTTCGGCCGTCACGGTGTATTCGCCGATGAAGCATTTCGGCATCAAGGCCGGCACGAAGGTCGGCGTGGTCGGTATCGGCGGTCTCGGCCACATCGCGATCAAGATCGCGAGCGCGCTCGGTGCGAACGTGACCGCGTTCACCCGGTCAGCCGATAAGGCCGAAGACGCGAAGCGCTTCGGTGCCGGTGAGGTCGTCGTATCGACCGATAAAGGCGCGATGAAGCAGCGCGCGGCGTCGTTCGATTTCATCCTGAGTACGATCCCGACGAAGCACGACGTCAATCCCTACATCGCGCTCCTCAAACGCGACGGCCGGATCACGCTCGTGGGCGCGCTCGAAAAGCTCGAGCCGATCAACAACGGTCCGCTCGCGTTCGGCCGCATCTCGTTCGGTGGTTCGCTGATCGGCAGCATCGCGGAGACGCAGGAGATCCTCGATTTCTGCGCCGAGCACGGCATCGCGTCCGAGGTCGAGGTGATCGGCATCGATCGCATCAACGAGGCCTTCGAAAGCGTCAACGCTGCGAACGTTCGCTATCGCTACGTCATCGACGCATCGACCATCGCGAAGGCCGCCACGAAGGGCTGAGCCCCGGCGTACGCTCGCGACGCTCGGCGTTTCTCGAATACGGGAAGGCCGGGGTTCGCGCCGCGCGCGAAAGCACGCTCCATGCTGACGACGCTCAAAGCATGGTTCGCCGATCTCAAAGCACAGCGCGACCGAAGCCGCGCTCTGCTGCAGCGCGCTTCGCGCGACGATGCGCGGCCGAGCGAGCACGGCCATCCGCACGTTCACGCGGACGGGATCGCGCACACGCACGGTCACGGGCACGGCGATCACGATCACGACCACACGCACGGATGAGATGGCGCGCGTAAAAGGGTCGGGCTCGATGGGCCCGACGCGATCCGTTCGTCTGCCGGCCGCCCTCGACGCGTGGTACGAGGAGCGTCGCGCGCGGTTTTCGGAACGCTCGCCGAGCGAGGTGCTCGTCGCCCTCGTTCATGGCGGGCTCCGTTTACGCGAAGGATATATGGCGATTCACCGCAATCGCCTCGAAGAACTCGCGCGCGCCGACGGGCGCGATTACGCGACGTATCTCGGGTGCCTGCGCGATACGTTCGGTTCCGAATACGTCGAGCATCTCGAGCGCTGGCTCGCTGCGGACGGCGTCGCGATTCCGCTCTCGGCGATCGCGCGATGACTCACGTCGCGCGCGCGACGTACCGAAACGCACCGGAATTCCACGCGCAGATGCTGCCGTCGTTCATCACGAACGTCTCACACCCGTCGACCTCTGCGTTGAAGCCGTCGTTCTCGACTTTCGAGCGCGCCGTATCGACGTTCGGATCCTTACGCGCGGCGGCGCGCGCCTTGCTGTTGGAGAATTGCGGATCTTTCGTCAGCGCGTTGAGCGCTTTCGCGAGAGTCTGTGCCTGCGTCATCGTCGCTGCTTCGGCTTCACGCGCTCGATCTCGTTGCGAGGCGACGCGAGCCGGTCGATTCCTCAGATCGTTCTCAATCTTCCAATTTACGATCGTCGGGTGAAAACGCTACTCGTGCCCGCGCTCTTGACGGGCCTCATCCTCTCTCCGACGGGCGCCTTCGCGCAGCCGGCACCGCCGAGCGGGCCTCCGGCGCCGCAGCCGCCCGCGATGGGCGATCGCCAAGGCGGCGAGATGCACGATCGCTCCCGTCCGGGCATGCGCGACTTCGAAGCCGACCGCACGGCGATGCGCTCGTCGATCTTGAACGCGCTGAGCCCGGATCACAAGCGATTCGTCGCGACGCTCGCCGGTGAGATCGCAACCGCTCCGACCCCCGATCTCCCTTCGGCGGTATCGCGTCTCGACGGCCAACTCTCGCCGCAAGAAAAGACCGCGGTCATCGCAGCGGCGCAAGCCATGCGCGACAAGATGCGCGCGCGCTTCGAAGGCGCGGGGCGCGGAGGCGACGATCGTCGCGAC
>CAZZYZ010000254.1:0-3575 GCA_964658425.1 Vulcanimicrobiota bacterium
TCGCCTGGGGCATCCTCATCACCCTCGGAAACGCGGCGAAGCTCTTTCGTTAAAGAACGCGACTCCCCGTGCTATCCGTGAGGAAGAGCCGATGGGCTCTTATCACTCGGGGAGGACCTACGGATGGTACGTCATCATGCGTCAATATCGTCAGCGATAAACCGTGGTCCCCATTTCGAGCATAGCGAATTCTCGATTTATTTTCGATTCCATCAGGCGATACGTTCGATCGTCCGCTTGCTCCCATTTTCTAGCGATTCCGAGCACACGTCATCGCTGACTTGCAGCATGTGATGTCCTTCGCCACGGTCTTCTCAGACAATACGAACGCTTAGGCGTATCCTTCACGTTTGCGTTTTACGAAGGCGAGGACGTCCTCCAGGGGGCGGGCGTTGAGGACTTCGGCGCGCGTGATCCAGGCGCGGCGGGCGATGCCGACGGCGTAGGAGACGTTCGCGAGATCGCCTTCGCTGTGCGCGTCGCTGTCGAGCGTGAACGTGACGCCGAAATCGCGCGCGCGGCGCGCGAGCGAGCTCGGGAGATCGAGGCGCGCGGGTTGGCCGTCGATCTCGAGCGCGGTCCCGGTGCGCGCGGCCGCGGCGAAGACCGCGTCGTAATCGAACTCGTAGCCCGGGAACGACTCGCTGTTGCGGCCGGTCGGATGACCGATGATCGTGACGTACGGATTCTCGCACGCGCGGATGATCCGCGCGGTCATCGCCTCTCGCGAGATGTTGAACGCATCGTGGACGCTCGCGATCACGATGTCGAGCTCGGCGAGCACGTCGTCGTCGTAATCGAGCGAACCGTCGCTCTTGATATCGACCTCGGCGGAACAGAGCGTGACGGTACCGTGCTTCGCTCCGAGATCGCGCGCGAGGCCGCGCTGCGCGCGAAGCTCGTTCGGATCGAGCCCGATGCGCCTGCGGCCCCACGAGTGGTCGGAGATCGAGTGATACGGATAGCGCTCGCTCGCGGCCGCGATCATGCGCTCGAGCGTATCCTTCCCGTCGCTCCACGTGCAATGCATGTGGAAATCGCCGCGCAGATCGTCGAGCGACACGGGCTCGGGCAGCGTGCCGGCGAGCGCCGCATCGAGTTCGCCGATGCCGAGGCGCATCTCGGGCGGGATGAACGGCAATCCGATCGCCGCATAGACCTCTTCCTCGGTGCGGCACGTCGTATTCGTACCGCTCGCGACGTCGAGCACGCCGTTCTCGCTCACGCGCAGCCCCTTGCGCACCGCGTACTCGCGCAGCTGGATGTTGTGCTCTCGCGAACCGGTAAAGTGCTGAAGTAAATTCCCATAGACGTTCCGCGGGAGGACGCGCAGATCGATCTGCAAGCCGTTCTCGATCCAGATCGAGGCCTTCGTCACGCCCTCCGCGAGCACGGCCTGCGCGCGCTCCCATTGCACGAACCGCGCGATCACGTCGCCGGGCTCCGCCGACGTGCAGACGATATCGATATCGCCGACGGTCGATTCCGCGCGCCGCAGGCTCCCGGCGTACGCAAGATCGTGCGCCTTGCCGCCCTCCGCGAGATACGCGATCGCGAGCTTCGCGAGCGGCAGCGCGCGGCCGATCGGCGTGCGCGTCCGGCGCCCCTTGTACGCGAGGATGCCGCGCTTGATGTTCTCCAGCGACTTGCTCCCTAGCCGCGCGAAACCGGCGAGCGCGCCCGCGTCGAGCGCTCTTTCGAGATCGACGAGCGAGGCGATGCCGCGCTCTGCGAAGAGCGCCTGCGCGGTCTTCATGCCGATCCCTTGGACGCCGAGCACCTCGACGAGCGTCGCCGGATATCTCGCGGCGAGCTCGCGATGGTAGGCGCTACCGCCCGTCTCCACGATCTCCGCGATCCGTGCGGCGATCGTCTTGCCCACGCCCGGCAAGCCTTGCAGCTCGCCCGATGCGATGAGCTCCGGCAGCGGCGGCGCGTTCTCGATCGTCTCGGCAGCACGCTCGTAGGCCATGTACTTGTAGAACGATTCGCCCGCGAACTCCATGAGCGTCCGCGTTTCGCGAAGGAGGGAGGCGACTTCCGAGTTGGTCGGCGGACGATTCACAAGAGGTACGATTTCGTCGAATCCGTAGGAACATCCCATGCTGCGCGACGTGCGCCTCGATTCGAGCGTCTTCAATCTTCCCGTCGAGAAAATGCGTGCCGGCTATTACTCCGACACGTATTTCAATCGGGCCCGCGAGATCATGGAACGCGACGGCCGGCGCCAGCACGTGCGCATGCAGGTCTTTCAGCGCAGCGCTTCGATCCTATGCGGGATCGACGAAGCGATCGCGATCCTGCGCACGTGCAGCGGTCGCGAGCACGGCGGCGCGTGGATCGACGGCTGGGACGAACTCGTCGTTCACGCATTGCACGACGGCGACGAGATCGAACCATTCGAGCCGGTGCTCACGATCGCGGGCGACTACACGCTCTTCGCGCATTTGGAAACGTGCTATCTCGGTGCGCTTTCACGGCGCACGCGCATCGCGACGAACGCCCGCGAGATCGTCTCGGCCGCCGATGGTAAGGAAGTTTTGTTCTTTCCGGCGCGCTTCGATCATCATCAGATGCAGACGGGCGACGGCTACGCCGCGTACATCTCGGGCGCGCTCGGCGTCTCGACCGATGCGAACGCGGAGTGGTGGGGGTCGCGCGGGATGGGGACCGTGCCGCACGCGCTCATCGCCGCATACGGCGGCGATACGGTCCTCGCGACGCAGAAGTTCGCGCAGTACATCGATCCGAGCGTGCACGTGATCTCGCTCGTCGATTTCGAAAACGATTGCGTCGCGACGTCGCTCGCCGTCGCGCGAGCGCTCGGAGATCGGCTCTGGGGCGTGCGCCTCGATACATCGGGCACGCTCGTCGATCGTTCGCTGTGGTCGCAGATGGGGACGTTCACGCCGACGGGCGTCGTTCCGCAACTCGTGCGCAACGTGCGCGAGGCCCTCGATCGCAACGGCTTCGCGAACGTTCGCATCGTCGTCAGCGGCGGTTTCGATGCCGCGAAGATTCGGCAATTCGAGCGCGAGTCGGTCCCGGTCGATGCGTACGCCGTCGGTAGCGCGTTCTTCGACGGCAGCGGGCGCTTCGATTTCACCGCCGACATCGTCTCGATTTTGCAAGGCGATGCGTGGCTCGAGTGCCATAAGGTCGGCCGGCCCGAACGTTCGAGCGCGCGGCTCTCGCGGGTCGCATGACGGTGCTGCGTTCGATCGAGGCGCTCTTCGCGAACGGCGTGCCCGCAGACGAGGTCGGCCCGCTCGATCTCGTCGTTCGCGCGGGCGACGATGCCGTGCTGCATTTCGCGACGGCGCGCAACGCATCGATCGCCGCGCGGCTCTGCGCCGGCATCGTGAAGCCGACGTGCGGACGGGTCTTCGTCGGCGATTTCGACACGCGGCTGCAACCGCGCGAAGCCAAGCGCCGCGTGGGTTTCGTCGATGCGCGCGGATGGAGCGGCGATCCGCACGCCTTCAAGTGCGAGGTCGCGTTCCGCGCGGAAGTGTGGGGCATCCCGCACGCCGTCGCCGAGCGGCGCGCGCGAAAGCTGCTCGCCGCGCTCGGCC
>CAZZYZ010000255.1:0-3574 GCA_964658425.1 Vulcanimicrobiota bacterium
CCGTCGACGGCCCGACGTCGCGCACGCCGGTCGAGCCGCGCGTCGCATACGATAAGGCGCAGTTCGAGGCTCGGATCTCGAACGCGATCGCGAACCTCGACTATCACGGATATCACGCGCCGCCGGCTCCCGCGAACGTCGCGAACTGGGACCATAAGGCGCACAGCGGCACGTTCGTCGAGATCGATCAACACACGGTTGCTTTACACGTCGGCCGGGGCGATTATCAACTCTTCGACGTCGATCGCGATCTCGGCGGCCGGTATCCCGATATGACTCGCCAGACGACCATCGACGCGCGCGGTCAGACGAACGCCGTCGAACACGAACGTGGCCTGGTCACCCATCGGTGAACCGGCTCGCATTCGCGGCCGGCGCGTTCGGCTTCCTCACCCTTCCCGCGCTCGCTTTCGGAAAGAACGAAATGGCTGATTCGGCGATGCTCACGAACGATCTCAAGGCGAAGCGACCGCACGTCGCGAGCCTCACGGTGCGCCACGTCGGCGCGTACGTCTCGACGCTCACGACGATCACCGCCGAGCAGTTGGCGCGCGTGAAACCGTTGCACGAGACCAAGAGCGAGGCCGACATCGACGCGGCCTTCGCGGCCATCGAAGCCGCCGAGCCGGAGCGAAGCAAGGAACGCAGCGAGCCGCGCTGGCACCTCACGTTCGCGGATGGCTCCGGAAAGGCGATCCTCGTCGTGACGACGGCTGCGATCGCCCCCCGTCACGGTACGATCGACGGGCACGACGTCGTCTATCGTACGAACCGTCTCGTCCACTGGCTGACCGAGCACTACGCGCCCGAAGAAGCCTCGACGGCGCGCTAGCTTGGCGCTCGTGCCGCGTTTCGATCGCGTCCTCGGCGCCGCTACGTCCGCTCCGCCGCGCCGATCATCGAGCTACGGCGCTCGATGCGTATCGCGGCGAGTTCGATGACGATCCAGCCTTCGACGGCGATCGTTGCGGCGAACGCGATGCTCGCGAGATCGACCGCGGTTCCGACGGCAAGAAGCGCCGCGGCCGCGAGACCGGCCGGGACGACGTACACGAACGACGCAAACGCGCGTACGAGAAAGAGCGGTCCGCGCGCGTCGAGGGGATCCGGGAAGAGCGCGTAGAGCGCGATCCCGAGACCTTGCAGCGACCAGAAGCCGCACACGGTCGCGATCGCGCCCGCCGCGCCGGAGAGCGGCCGGCCGTCGAATGCGCCCATCCCGAGCGGTACGAGGCAGATCGCGAGCGATCCGCGCCACGCGCGCGCGAACGACCACGCGAAGAGTCGCGCGCGCAGCGGCGCGACCGAGAGCCAGAACATTGGCTTTTCGAGATCGTTCTCGAGACCCAACGTCGCCGACGTCGGTGCGAAAAGCACGATTCCGAGCGCGAGAAAGGTTGCGAGCGAAACGATCGGCGTCGCGTCGCCGGCGCGTACGGAAACGATTGCCGCGAGCGCACCGCACGCGAACCAGAACGCGCAGAGCGCGACGTACCAGGCGAGGGCCTTCTCGCGCCGGCGAAACGCCACCCATTCTTTCCACAGTAGCGCGCCCGCGCCGCGCGGCACGCGATCCGTCGCGATCGCCCGTACGCTCTTCACACGCGACGTCTCGCCGGCATCGCGTGCGAGCGCCCGGCGGCCCCGCAGACTCGCCGCGCGCCGGAGCGATGCGGCGTAGAGTTCGGGCAGCGCGTCGTCGGCGAGCGCGAAGACGGTCGCGGCGAACGCGGCGAGCGCGGCGATCGGGATAGCGATCGCGAGCGGCGAGCCGGCCGCGACGGCGCGCAAGGCCGCACCGGCGTCGAGCGGCACGACGCGCGCCACCTGCGCCGAGACGCTCGGGCCGAGCATCCCGGAGAGCGCGAACGCGATCCCGGTCGCGAGGCAGAGCGCCCCCAACACGCGTAGCGCGATCTCGACGGGCCGCTTCCGGGAAAGCAGGAACACCGGCAGTTCGAGACCCGTGACGAACGCGAAGTAGAGCACGCTCGTCGCGAGGAGGGCGAGCGTGCCGAGGCCGGAGCGCGCGCTCGGCCCGAAGACGACGAGCACGTACCCGAACGATGCGAGGAGCCGCCAGCTCGTCGCGACCTTACGCAGTTGTAGCCACATCGCGATGCCGAGCGACGGGATGCCCGCGTTCGCGAGCAGCAGCGCCTCCGCCGGCGTGCGGAACGTCGTGATCTTTCCGCCCGCCGACGCGAGGACGGTCGCGCCGACGAGTGCGAGCAGGCCGCCCGCGGTGACCGTCGCGTAGGTCGTGCCGATCGTGATCCCGCCCATCGCGCCCGGATGCGCGATGCGGCGCGCCAGTGCCAACGTGATGAAGAGTAGGTACGGAATCCAGATCGCGATGCGCAGCGGCGAGCGGCGGAGCTGGAGGACGCTATGCCACGCGTGCCGCGCTTCGAGATATGCGAGCGCGCGAACCGTTGCGTTCATGCCGCATGATACCACGACGCCCGCATCGCCGCGGCCGGCCTCGCGCCGCACGGAAGGGCGGATCACTCCGGCGCTCGGAAAGAACGCAACGGTGATGCCGTGCCGTCTCTTCTCACGGGTGCTGGCCGTTTCGGCTCTCGCCGTTCTCGCGCTGCTCGGCGGCGTCCCTCGTGCCGACGGATCCGGCGCATTCGACCCGCGCCCGTATCTGCACGCGCGGCGACTCGTCGACGTCGGCGGGCAGCGCATGAATCTCTACTGCATCGGATCCGGCGCGCCGGCCGTCGTGTTCGACGCCGGCCTCGGAGGCGGCACGCTCGACTGGCGTCTGGTGCAGCCGGCGATCGCGCGCCGTACGCGCGCGTGCTCGTTCGACCGCGCGGGCATGCGCTTCAGCGATGCCGTCGCGTCGCCGCGCAACGCGACGAGTGCCGCGCTCGATCTCCACGCGCTGCTGATGCGCGCGGACGTCCGTCCGCCCTACGTTCTCGTCGCGCATTCGATCGCCGGGCTCTACGCGCGCGCCTATCTCGACCGGTTTCCGCACGAGGTTGCGGGCGTCGTCTTCGTCGATCCGTCGACGCAAGACGAACTCGAGCGCTTCGATGCGATCGTGCCGGGCTACGCTGCCGAGCAGCGCCGCACCGTCGCGATTCTTCGGGCGTGCGGGCGCCTCGCGACGCGCGGGATGCTCTCGCGTGATGGCGCGGCGCGAGCGCGTTGCATCGGAACGCCGGATCCGTCGCTTCCGCATGCGCTCCAACTGCGCGACGCGGCGTTCTACGAACGGCCCGGCGCCTGGACCGACCTCGCCTCGGAGAGCGCGAACCTCGCGACGAGCGCAGCGCAGATTCGGCGTGGTCCGCAGCGCTACGGCGCGCTGCCGCTCGTCGTCCTCACCGCCGGCGCGAAGCGCGAGGATCCGGCGCTCGACGCCGCACGACGGCGCGCAAAATCGGCTGCGTGGAAGCAAATGCACGACGCACTCGCGCGAACGTCGTCGCGCGGAACGAGCATCGTCGTGCCGGGCTCGGATCATTACATCGCGCTCGATCGTCCGCGGGCCGTAATCTCTGCGATCGATACGGTAGTCGCGGCGGCGAGAGCGCCTACGCGGTAATCTCGAGGA
>CAZZYZ010000256.1:0-3543 GCA_964658425.1 Vulcanimicrobiota bacterium
GTCTCCGGCGCGCCGCCGATCATCAGCGCGCCGATCCGCATCCGATCGAACGCATCGCGCTCGAGCGCGCCCGCGATCGTACCGCGAAAGAGCACGACGATGCGATCGCAGAGCGCGAAGAGTTCGTCGAGTTCGAAGCTGATCAGCAGCACCGCGGTCCCGGCGTTGCGCGCTTCGACGAGTCGCGAATGGACGAGCGCCGCCGCGCCGACGTCGATGCCGCGCGTCGGCTGATAGGCGAGCACGAAGCGCGGCTCGTGCGCGAGCGCGCGGCCGACGACGACCTTCTGCTGATTGCCGCCGGAGAGCGCGCCGGCGTGGGTCTCGATCGATGCGGCACGGACGTCGAAATCGCGGACGATCTCGCGCGCGAGCGCCGCCGTCGCGCGGCGGTCGAGCAGCGGCCCGCGCCGCAGCGGCGCGCGCGCGTGATCGCCGAGCGCGACGTTCGCCGCGAGCGACCATTCGAGCACGAGCGCCTCGCGGCGCCGATCCTGCGGGATCACGCGAACGCCCGCGGCGATGCGCTCTTTCGGCCCGGGCCCCGCGAGCGGTGTCCCGTTCAGTTCGAGCGCCCCGCGGTACGCGACGACACCCGCGATCGCGTCGGCGAGCGCGGTCTGACCGTTCCCCTCGACGCCCGCGATGCCGACGATCTCGCCCGCACCGACCGCGAAGCTCGCATCGAGTAGCGCGTGCGCGCCCTCGCCCGCGGCGAGGCCGCGCGCTTCGAACGTGCCCCGCGGCGGCATCGCGATCCGCGCGGCGAGCGGCGGAAGGTCGCTTCCGATCATCGCGCGCGTTATCTCGCGTTCGCTCGTCCGCGCGGTCTCGGCGCGAAGGACGATACGGCCGGCGCGCATGACGGAGACGCGCGGTGCGTGGTCGATCACTTCGTAGAGTTTGTGGGTGATGACGAGGATCGCGGCCCCGCGTGCCGCGAGCGTCCGCAGCGCGGCGAAGAGCGACGCGATCTCGAGCGGCGCGAGCACGGCGGTCGGCTCGTCGAGCACGAGAACGCTCGGTTCGCGATGTAATTCGCGCAGAATCTCGACGCGTTGCGCGATGCCGACGGGGAGCGACTCGACGATCGCATCGGGATCGACGCTGAGACCGTAGCGTTCGCCGAGCTCGCGCACGCGTTCGCGCGCGGCGCGCGCATCGAGGCGTGCGCCGCGCCGCGGTTCGTTGCCGAGGACGACGTTCTCCCACACGCGCAGACGCCCGGCGAGCTCGAAATGCTGATGCACGAGCCCCGCCGTGCCGGCCGCGGAGACACTCCCCGACGTCGGCACGAGTTTCCGCGTCGCGATCGCGGCGAGCGTCGATTTTCCGGCACCGTTCTCGCCGCAGAGCGCGTGGATCTCACCGGCCGCGAGGTCGAGATCGACACCGTCGACGGCGCGCGTCTCGCCGTACGTCATGACGATGTCGCGTAGCGACAGCGCGACGTCGCCGGATCGCGCGCCGGCGTTCGGCGTCAGGGCGATTGAATCGTAAATCCGGCGATCATCTCTTGGCGAACGTCGCGAGCGCCGCGCGCGTCGCCGGCGGAACGATCGCGCCGCGGGCGATCGCGGCGCGGAGCGCGTCGAGCCTTTTTAAATTTTTCTCGCCGACGAGGCCGCTCGTGTATTTGAAATCGGTGAGCGTGATGCCGCCGTCGCGCAAGCCGAGCTCGATGTGTCGCGCGGGGATTTTTTGGGAGCGCGTATCGAGCGCGATGCGGAAGACGGCGACGTCGACGTGCTTCACGACGCTCGTGAGGATCTTGCCCGGCGCGAGCGCGTCCTGGTCGCCGTCCACGCCGATGACGTACGCACCCGCGCGCCCGCGCGCTTCGTCGATCGCACCGAGTCCGGATTTTCCGGCGGCGACGTAGACGATGTCGGCACCGCCGTCGTAGACGACGCCCGCGAGCTCCTTGCCCGACGCGACGTCGTCGAACGAGCCGACGTATTTTACGGCGACCTCGACGTGCGGATCGATCTGACGCGCGCCCGCGATGTAGCCCGCTTCGAATTTCCGCAAGAGCGGCAGATCCTCGCCGCCGAGAAAACCGATTTTCTTCGATCGCGAGACGAGCGCGGCGAGTGCGCCCGCGAGAAACGAACCCTCCTGTTCGCGAAACGTCACCGACGCCACGTTCGGCTGATCGACGACCGCATCGATGATCGCGAAATGGCGTTTCGGATAGTTCTTCGCGACCTCGGCCAGATCTTGATCCATCAAGAAGCCGATCGCGTACACCATGTCTTCGTCTTCGTCGGCGAGCACGGTGAGATTGGGCTGATAGTCCGACGCCGTCTTCGATTGCAGCACTTGGATCTGCGCGCCGAGAACGTTTTTCGCGTGAAGCAATCCTGCGTATGCGGAGTCGTTGAACGACTTGTCGCCGAGGCCGCCGACGTCGGTCACCATTGCGAGCATCAGCGGATTGCCGGACGCGCTCGCGGAGACGGAGACGCCCTCGGCGTTCCCGCCGTTCTTCATGCAGGCGGTCGGCAACGCGCACGAGAGGGCGATCGTCGAACGCACGAATGCGCCCCGAGTCGAGAGCATCGTTCGAAATACGGACCTCGTTCCGGCGATGCCTTTGCGACGAGCCGGCTACACGCTCATCGGAACGGTCGGCGACGCGGGGCCGGTGCCGGGTTCGTCGTCCGGCGGCTCTTCGATCGGCGCCGGAGGATCGATGTTCGGCGCGTTCGGGTCGGGTGTCGAGAGCGGCGGATCGCCGGGCGAGACGGGCTGTTCGGGCAAACCCGGGGCGACGGCGTAGAGCGATTGCGACATGGCTCGGGGCTACCCGCGCGAGCGCGGCGTGAAGCACGTTCGGAACGCGCGCGCATACCAACGCGCCGATGTGGGAACGCGCACCGCATGGGTCAACCGACAGATATCGTCCTCTACCAAGCCGAGTGGTGTCCGTATTGCGCGCGCGTGCGTGCCAAACTCACGGATCTCTTGCTCGATTACAAGACCGTGAACGTGCCGCGCTCGCACGACGAGCGCACCGAGGTCAAACAGGTCTCCGGGCAGACCGGGATCCCCGTCATGGTCGACGGCGATACCACGCTCGATGATGACGACGACATCATCCCGTATCTCGAGAAAAAATACGCCGGAGCCGCCGCCAAAGCGTAACGCTACGCTGGAGACAGAACGAACGCGACGGCGGCTCCGGTCGCCGTCGCGACGAAATTCACGCCGTCGTTGCCGAACCGCGCGAGGCCGCGGATACGGTCGGTCGGCGTTCCGCAGCCGTGGATCTCGCGTTCGGTAAGGCGCTCGCAAGCGGGGCATCGCCGCAACGCTTGAAGCGAGCCGCCGAGTATCGAATCGGCGAGCGCCCCCGCGAATCCGGCGAGCGCGACCCGCCAAAACGCGCGCCGATCGAGCGCGAGCGCGACCGCGGCGACCGCCGCCGTGCCGGCGAGTTCGGCGAGCGTCCCCGCGAGCGTGACGCCGCCCGAGAGGCCGGTCGCGACCGGCTGCAGCGTGACGATCGAGACGGGCGTCCCCTTCGCGAGCACGCCGATC
>CAZZYZ010000257.1:0-1703 GCA_964658425.1 Vulcanimicrobiota bacterium
GACTCGTTCACGTACAATCTCGCGCACCTCTTCGGCTCGCTCGGCGCCGAGGTGACGGTCTTGCGAAACGACGACGAACGGCTCGGCACGAACGAGATCGCGGCGCACGATGCGATCTGCATCGGCCCGGGCCCGGGCCGCCCGGCCGATGCCGGGAAGACGCTCGATACGATCGGCTGGGCGATCGCCGAGGGGCGCCCGCTGCTCGGCGTGTGCCTCGGGCAGCAGGCGATCGGTGAGTATTTCGGCGGCGTCGTCACGAACGCGCCGCATCTGATGCACGGCAAGACCTCGGCCGTCGAACATGACGGCACGGGCGTTTTCGCGGGGATCCCATCGCCGTTCGAAGCGACGCGCTATCACTCGCTCTGCGTCGCGCACGATCCCTTCCCCGCGGAGCTCCGGGCGAACGCATCGAGCGAGGATGCGGTCATTCAGGGCATCGCGCATCGGACGTTGCCGATCTACGGCGTGCAATTCCACCCCGAATCCGTGCTGACGCTCGAAGGTCCGCACATCTTCTCGAATTTTCTCGCGGTCGCCAGGCGATGAGCGAGCATCGCGCGCTGCTGCGCGCCGTGTGCGCCCGACGCGATCTCGATGCGCGGGAGATGACGGACGCCGTGGGCGCGATGATGGACGAGTCGTGGACGCCCGTGCAGAGCGGCGCCTTCCTCGCCGCGCTCGCGACGAAAGGCGAGACCGCGTTCGAGATCGTCGGTGCGGCGCGCGCGATGCGCGAACGATCGCTGCGCGTCGAACACGTGCTGCCGCTCGTCGTCGACACGTGCGGGACGGGCGGCGACGGCGCGAGCACGATCAACGTCTCGACCGCGGCCGGCTTCGTCGTTGCGGGCTGCGGCGTCCCCGTCGCCAAGCACGGCAACCGTGCGGCGTCGAGCGAGTGCGGGAGCGCCGACGTCCTCGAAGCGGCCGGGATCGATATCGACGCCTCTCCCCAACGCGCGCGCGAACATCTCGAACGCGACGGCTTCGCGTTTCTTTTCGCGCAGCGCTATCATCCGGCGGCGCGGCGCCTCGGCCCCGTGCGGCGCGAACTCGGGATCCGTACGGTCTTCAACATTCTCGGGCCCCTCGCGAATCCGGCGCGCGCGACGCATCAGGTCATCGGCGTCTCGCGGGCGGATCATCTCGGCGTCATCGGTGACGCGCTCGCCGAACTCGGAACGCACGCGGGGGCGACCGTTCACGCGCGCAACGGTCTCGACGAGATCGCGGGCGACGTTCCGACCGACGTCTACGCGTTCACGCCGTCGGGCGCGACGCGCTGGACGCTCGACCCGAGCGCATACGGCATCTCGGCGCCGAGCGCGTCGCTCGCCGGCGGGTCGGCCGCCGTCAACCTCGCGGCACTCGTCGCGATCCTCGAAGGCGAACGGTCGCCGCGCGCGGACGTCGTCGCCCTCAACGCCGCCCTCGTCCTCGTCGTCGCGGAACGCGCGACGGACGTCGCGGAAGGGCTCGCGCTCGCGCGCGCGAGCCTGCACGACGGTTCGGCACTCGCGATCTTTCGCCGCCTCTCACACCCGACGCATCTGGAGTACGCATGAGCGATCTCTTACAACGCCTCTTCGCCGCGAAGATCGCGCTGCTCCCCGAAGAGGAAGCGCGCGAGAGTTACGGCGATCTCGTGGAGCGCGGGCTCGCGCGCCGCGGCGAGCGGCGCGCGTTCGGCCGAGCGC
>CAZZYZ010000257.1:1713-3532 GCA_964658425.1 Vulcanimicrobiota bacterium
CGAGCGGTACGCCTGGCACGAACGAGAGGAAGCCCCAGGCGAAGCTATGACTGTACGCAAATGGAATCGCCAGCAGCCCCAACCAAGGCGTTCGGCCGAGCGCTCGCGACCGCACGCGGCCCCGCGATCATCGCCGAGATCAAGCGCGCGTCGCCTTCGGTCGGTCTCATCGCGCGCAACTTCGATCCGGCGGCGACCGCGGCGCGCTACGAGACGGCGCGCGTGGACGCGATCAGCGTGCTCACGGAAGCCGATCATTTCCTCGGCGATCTCGCCTACCTCGACGTCGCGCGCGCGCACAGCACGCGCCCGATCCTGCGCAAAGACTTCCTCTCGCGACCCTATCACGTCGCGCAGGCGGCGGCGCACGGCGCCGATGCGATTCTGTTGATCGTCGCGGGCCTCACCGACGAGCAATTGCGAACGCTCTCGAGCGAAGCGAGACGCTTCGATCTCGATACGCTCGTCGAAGTCCACGACGGTGAAGAACTCGCGCGGGCACTCGCGCTGCAGCCGACCGTCGTCGGGATCAACAATCGCGATCTCCGGACCTTCGAGACGGACCTCGGCGTGACCGAAGAGTTATTGCCGAGCGTCCCCGCGGGCACGATCGCGATCAGCGAGAGCGGCGTTCGTGTGCCGAGCGATATCGCCGAACTCTACGCGCTCGGCGCGCGCGGATTCCTCATCGGTGAGGCGCTGATGCGCAGCGACGATCCGGTCGGATTCGTCGACGATCTCAAGACGAAGACCGTCACGCGTTGAACGTTCGCACCCGCATCAAGTTCTGCGGGATGACGAGTGCGGCGGAGATCGCGCTCGCGACCCGGGCGGGCGCCGATGCCGTCGGCGTGATCGTCGCGCCGCAGAGCCCGCGTTGCGTCTCCGATCGAGAGTTGGAAGCGCTCGCCGCCGCGACCCCGCCGTTCGTCGCACGGATTGGGGTCGTGACGTCGGCCGCGGGCGACCACCCGCGGATGCTTCGCGAATTCGGCTACACGCTGCAATTCAGCGGTGACGATTCCGCCGACGCGTGCGAACGCGCGGCGGCAGGGCGGCCGTATCTCAAGGCGTTGCACGTCTCCGCCGGCGGCGCCGCCGAGGCCGCGGACGGGCCGCTCGAGGTTCCGCCCGGCTACGATCACGCGCTCTGGCTGCTCGATTCGCGCGTCGGCGAGCGACTCGGCGGGACCGGCGTCGCGTTCTCGTGGCCGCGGGCGACGGCCCTCGCACGTTCGCGGCGGGTCGTCGTCTCCGGCGGCCTGACGCCCGAGAACGTCGGGGCGTGCGTTCGCGCGCTGCGGCCCTACGCGGTGGATGTTCGCAGCGGCGTCGAATCGGACGGCAGAAAAGATGAGAAGAAGATGCACGCCTTCGTGCGTGCGGTAAGGGAAGCAGATGCAGAAGCCTGACGCGCGCGGTTACTTCGAGGGGGGCTTCGGAGGCAAATTCGTCCCCGAAGTCCTGATCGGCGCGATCGCGGAACTCGAGGCGGGGATGAATGCCGCGTTCGCGGACCCGGATTTCTGGCGCGACTACGACGCGCTACTGCGCGATTTCGTCGGCCGCCCGTCGCCGCTCATGCGTGCGGAGCGTTTCACGGACGACGAGCGCGCGGCGACGCTGCTGTTCAAACGCGAAGATCTCAATCACACGGGCGCGCACAAGATCAATAATACGGTCGGTCAGGGGCTGCTCGCGAAGCGGATGGGGAAGCGGCGCATCATCGCCGAGACGGGCGCGGGCCAGCACGGCGTCGCGACCGCGACGATCGGCGCGAAGCTCGGCATCCCGGTCGACGTCTACATGGGCGCGCTCG
>CAZZYZ010000258.1:0-3527 GCA_964658425.1 Vulcanimicrobiota bacterium
GAACGACTCTCGGTCCTCTGCGGGCGTTACGAGGGTGACACGGGCCACGGTCGGATCGGCGACGGCGGCGGTCACGGACCGCCCTCTCCCCCTTTTGCCAACGCGCGGATATTCGTTACGATATTCCGGTGGAGACCGAATCCAAGCCGGGCGTCGAGACGAGGCTCGAGGAACGCCGGAGAACTCGCGTGCGCGATCTCGGTCCGTTGCCGCTCGCGCAGTTGCTGGCTGGCCACCCGGTCGTTTACGACATCGGCGGCGAGCCGGTCAACGAATATCTCGACGGAAGACGCTACGTCATCGAGTTCATCCACGGCGGCCTGTCCGACGTTCACGTCGCACTCGCTGGTGTCGAGCGACGTATAGCGTGTCACGGAGCGCGCGCAAATCGAGAACCGGACGGTACCGGCAGACGACGTGAGACGTCGCATACGCGCCTACAGATTCTCGCGAAGATCGCGGACGACATCGACGCGGTTTACGTCTACGACGACACCTGCGTCACGTTCGAGCATCTGCTCACGCTCGAGCGAGGAACGATCGTCACACGGTCCGCGACGATTGCGACCTGGGCATCGCGTGCGCTTGCCGTAAAATTAGCGAGGTGCGCCATAGGCGCCCCCTCGAGAAGTGCGAGCGATGTCGACTGCTACGACTCGATCGTGAGTCGCGGTCCCGCCTGGACGAGGCGCGGGCGAATCAAGAATCGATACGATAACGCTCGGCGAATAGATCGTCTATGCACACGGCACGAGCGAAAGATCGACATCCTCCGCGCCCGCACGTCGAGATGGATGTCGATGCCGGAATCTTTCGAATTCGCCTCGTCCGTTGGCAAGGTTCGTCGACGTTGCCTACCCACACGCACGGCGAGGCGCGACTGATCGTCAGCTTGCAAGGTACGTTCGGGGAACGCCGCGGATCACGCGACTGTGAGTACGATCGAGGAGCGACCATCGTACGCGAAATGGGCGAATCGCACAGCGATCGCTACGCCGCCGACGGCGGAGCATACGTTCGGATCGCGATCGCGGATTCCGAGATCGGCCGAAAACTCGTCGCGTCTTCGGCTCGGGAGATTCGCTCGGCATCGGCACTCGTAACCGCAACGCGGCTGCGCGACGAAGTGCTTATGCAAGATGCATGGTCCGCACTCGCGGCACAAGCCCTCTCGTACGAACTGATCGCAAACGTCGGACGACATGCGGAACCGAGAGCCCGATCGGCATCGCCGCCATGGATCCGGCGACTCCGGGATATCCTCCGCGAAGATTTTCGCACGACGTGGTCGCTCGCCGACCTCGCGCGCATCGTGGATGTCGCACCCTCGCAGATCGGTCGGCACTTCAGACGCCATACAGGAATCGGAATTGCGGACGAGCTGCGGCGCGTCCGCATCGAAGCGGCATGCCGCCTACTCGAGCGCGGAGATCTGTCCTTGGCCAAAATCGCGGCCGAAACGGGATTCGCGGACCAGAGCCATCTGGCGCGCTCGTTTCGGCGCGTACTTGGCGTTCCGCCCAGCGCGATTCGGCGTCGTAAGCGGCCGGTAGATACCGAGAGCGACGTTTCGTTCTAGCGAACCCCGCACGGCAGAGCGATACTTCGAACATGCGAGTCGAATATGTAGCGATACTATTCATCGCCGCGATCGTCGGATCGGGTACGTCGACTCGGGCCGGGAGCAGTCCGATGTCGGCGTTGCGCGTCGCTTCCGGTTGTCGCGGCTGGAGCCGAATTGCGGCGTTCAACTTCCGTGGGACGTACGCCGCCGAGGGCCTCAGCGGCCCGTTCTCGGAGACGATCGACACGAAACTCGGTCGCTCGGTAACGAAGATCCGTGAAGGCGGTTTTACATCCGCATCCGGTTTCGACGGAACGACGGCATGGTCGCAAGATCAGTCCGGCGCGTCGCACCCGCTGGACGACGCGCACGCTCGCGCGATGGCGCGCACGAACGCTTGGCTCGACCGGCGCGGCTGGTGCGACTCGCGTGACGGGACGCGATACCGCGATGTAGGCATGCGCCGACGCGTAGGCGAGACGTTCGATGCGGTAAGCGCGACTCCCAGGGGCGGCGCCCCCGTAACGATGTGGATGAACCGGGAGACGCACTTGTTGCGTCTCACCGAGGAGCAATATAACGAATATCGGACGATCTCGTCCTATAAAGACTGGCGCACCATCGCCGATATCGCCTTTCCGTTCGAGCGTGTCGACGTCGACCCCGAAGACGGGGAATCGACCACGTTTCGATCGCGTGAGGCTACCGCCGTCGCGGCGCCGCCGCGGAGCGATTTCGCAAGACCCGCGAGTCCGCACGACAGCTCTATTCGAGGCGGCCGCGACATCGTGCGAGTCGCGTATCGAGACGAAGCGCAAAAACCGATCGTCAACGTCGAGATCAACGGACGAGGGCCTTTTCCGTTCGTCGTCGATACCGGCGGCCATTTCATCGTTACGACCGCGACGGCGCGCACGCTCGGATTAATCGGGAGCGGCGATGTTAAGAGCCTCGGTGCCGGAAGCGATGTTCGCACGGCGCAATTTGCCGCCGTCCGAAGGCTCGACGTGGGCGGCGCGATCGTCACGAATCTCGTCGGTAAGATCGTACGATTCGGATACCGTTCGCTCGAGCGCGGCACACGAGCACCGAAAGCGGGTTGGCTCGGTTTGGAATTTTTCGAGCGCTTTGCCGCCACATTCGATCCGACGAAGCATACGATCACGCTCGCGCGCCTCGATCGCCCGAGACCCCTCGGCTCCGGCGTGCGTCTCCCGCTCACGTTCGACGACGACGCACCGTTCGTACAATGCACGATCGAACACACGACGGATGTATGTATGGTCGATACCGGCAATCAAGGGCCGACGATCGTCGAAGGACATTGGATCGCCCGTCATGGCCTTCGCAACGCGTTTGCGGGCGGCATTCGATTCGACGACGGCGTCTCGGCGCGTCGCGCGGATATCCGAATCGGACCGATCGTCGCGAGACACGTGCTCCTCGAAGCGATTCCGGCTGCGCCGTACGGTTCGGAAGCAGCGACCGCGGAGGCCGCAGTTTTGAGCGACGGCCTCTTGAACCGTTACGTGATGACCGTCGACTACCAGCGCCGTGCCGTATGGCTTCGTCCTATCGCACATAGCGTCGACCGACCGTTCAATCGCACCGGCCTTGTCGTGGAAAAAACATCTCGCGATGCCTTCGTCGTCGATGAAGTCATCGACGATTCTCCCGCGCGATCGGCCGGCTTCCGGCCCGGCGATCGGATCCTCTCCGTCGATGGACGTTCAGCCGAAACGATGTCGGCCAGAGATTTTTCTGACACGAACGTCGGCGCGATCGGCTCGGCGCACACGTATCGCGTTCGCTCGGGCGCCGCACGCGCCGAACGATCGGTCACGATCCACCTTCGGGAACTCTTGCCGTGAATTCACACAGTTCGTATGCGTGCCCGCGCGAACGCTTGGTGACGTCTGCGGTGACCGCGGCGCATCTCGCGCGTCGCGAACGCCGTCCTCGG
>CAZZYZ010000259.1:0-3460 GCA_964658425.1 Vulcanimicrobiota bacterium
GTGCGCGAGCGCGCTCTTCACTTTGCGATTGACCGACGCGTCGGTCTCGTTATCGTGCGAGCGGCGTTCGGAGTGGCCGATGATGACGTGCGTCGCACCGACCTCGCGCAGCATCAGCGGCGAGATCTCGCCCGTGTACGCGCCCTCGGCGTTCGCGTTGACGTTCTGCGCGCCGAGTGCGATCGTCGTTCCGTCGAGCGCGTCCGCGACGGCGGCGAGCGCGACGAACGGCGGACAGATGACGATCTCGACGCCGTCGCTCTCGCCGTCGAGCGCGTCGCGCAATTCGCGTGCGAGCACCCGCGCCTGGGAGACGGTCTTGTGCATCTTCCAGTTGCCCGCGACGAGCGGGCGACGTGCGCTCACGCGCGCGCCGTCTCCGCCGACCGTTCGAGTGCGGCGATCCCGGGCAGCGTCTTGCCTTCGAGGAATTCGAGCGTCGCGCCGCCGCCGGTCGAGACGTGCGTCATCTCGCCCGCGAAGCCGAGTTCGGCTGCGGCCGCCGCGGCGTCGCCGCCGCCGACGACCGTCGTCGCGCCGCTCGCCGTCGCCGCCGCGATCGCATCGCCGACGGTCTTCGTGCCGTTCTGATACGGCTTCTTTTCGTAGACGCCCATCGGACCGTTGAAGACGATCGTTCGCGCCGCGCGCAGCACCTCGCCGTACGCGTCCGCCGATGCGGGGCCGATGTCGAGGATCATCTCGTCGCCGACGTTCGCGAGCGAAACGGTGTGGGCGTTCGCATCGTCGCCGAACGCGGTCGAGACGACGGCGTCCGTCGGCAGGTGGAGATCGATGCCGCGCGTCTTCGCTTCGGCGATGATTTTCTTCGCGGGCTCGAGGTCGCTATCGCGCAGGCTCTTGCCGACGTCCGTGCCGCCCGCGGCGAGAAACGTATTCGCCATGCCGCCGCCGATCACGAACGCATCGACGCGCTCCATCAGGCTCGCGAACACGCCGACCTTGTCCTTGACCTTCGCGCCGCCGATCGCGCAAACGAACGGCTTCGCGGGCGTCCCCATCAGCTTCGAAAGCGCCGTCAACTCGGCTTCCATCAGGAAACCCGCTGCCGACGGCAGATGATGCGCGATGCCCTCGGTCGAGGCGTGTGCGCGGTGTGCGGTGCCGAACGCGTCGTTGACGTAGAGTTCGCCGAGCGTGGCGAGTTCGCGCGCGAAGGCGGGGTCGTTCGCTTCTTCCTCGGGATGGAAGCGAACGTTCTCGAGCAGCACGATCCCGCCGTCGTCGAGTTTGTCGATGGCTTCGCGCGCGGCCGGCCCCGTCGTGTCGGCGGCGAAGGCGACGGGCAGGCCGAGCCGCTTCGCGAGTTCGACCGCGACCGGGTGCAGTGAGAGTCCGGGCACGGCTTTTCCGTCGGGACGGCCGAGATGCGAGAGGACGATCGTCCGCGCGCCCTGCGCGTGCAGGTAGCGCAGCGTCTCGAGCGCCGCATCGATCCGGGTGGGATCGCCGACGGCGCCGTCCTTCATCGGAACGTTGAGATCCTCACGCACGACCACGCGTTTTCCGCGGACGTCGAGATCGCGCAGTCCGTGAAACTTCATCGCCGTACGAACCTAAACGCTCGCCGGCAGCTTCGAAAGCACCATCGCCGTGACGTCGGCGAGGCGGCACGAATAGCCCCATTCGTTGTCGTACCACGCCGCGAGTTGGATGAGATCGCCGTTCGCGTTATTGAGCTTCGAATCGATGATCGAGCTCATCGGCGATTTGCGAAAGTCGACCGAGACGAGATCTTCATCGGAATACCCGAGGATGTCTTTGAGATTTCCGGTCGAGGCCGTCTTGTACAGCGCGTTGAGTTCGTCTTTCGTCGTCTCTTTTTTTACTTGCGCGACGAGATAGATCATCGAGACGGTCGGCGTCGGAACGCGCAGCGCGAAGCCGTCGAAGGTGCCTTTGATCTCCGGAATCGTCAGATAGAGCGCCTTCGCCGCACCCGTCGAGGTCGGGACGATGTTCGTCGCGGCGTTGCGCGCACGGCGCAGATCCTTGTGCGGCGCGTCGAGGATATTCTGATCGTTCGTATAGGAGTGAACGGTCGTCATAAAACCCTTGACCCAGCCGAGATTGTCGACGACCGGTTTCACCGCGGTCGCTAGACAGTTCGTCGTGCACGATGCGTTCGAGATGATGTCGTGCTTCGCGGGATCGTAATCGCGATCGTTCACGCCGAGAACGAGCGTGATATCCTCGTCTTTGCCCGGTGCGGAGATGATGACTTTCTTCGCGCCGCCGCCGGTCATGTGCAGGCGCGCTTTCGCGGCGTCGGTGAAGAGGCCGGTCGATTCGATCACGACGTCGACTCCCTGCGAACTCCACGGGATCTTCGCGGGATCGCGCTCGGCGAAAACCTTGACGAGCTTACCGTTGATCTCGATGCCCCCGTCGGCCGCCTTGACGGTGCCGTCGAACGTGCCGTAATTCGAGTCGTATTTGAAGAGATGCGCGCACTCGGCGGGACTCGTGAGGTCGTTCACGGCGACGAGCTCCACCTCGGGATGACGCTCGAGAAGCGCTTTCGTGAAGTTACGACCGATACGGCCGAATCCGTTGATGCCGATGCGCATGGCTGCTCCTATCGGAAAGAATGTTTGGACGTGCGCGCGTGGAGAAGGGCCGCTCCTCTTACACGATATTCGTGCAACGGCCCTGCTCGCCCGCGCGCACGATCGTCCGCGCGGCCCGGCGTGCGCATGGTCCGGCGGCGCGAAATCGATTACCGCACCCGAGGAATCGAGGGACGATCGCGACTGCGAACGTTTCGTCTCGGGCGCGCGCGTCAATGACGTGAGTATGATTGGACGTCTGCGCGGCACGCTCGCGGCGATCGTTGTGCTGCTCGCCTTCGCGAGTGGAGCGGGTGCGGCGCTCGCGCAGAGCCTGACCGGGCCCGCACCGGCGGCATCGACGACGCCCTACGGCGTCCGTCAGGAGGGCCAGTTCCTCACCGCGCCGCTCCAGCTCGACGGGCAGAACGTCTTCCGCTTGGCCTCGGCACCGCTGCAGATCAACCAGCCCTCGGTCGTCGCGCGGGTCATCGAGTCGGAGACGGCGATCGCGTCGATCCTGATGACGGCCGACGTCCGCGGCCGCACGACGACCGCGTTCGATCCTGCGAGCCTGCGCGTGATCGTCGAGCACGCGGGCGCGCAAGAGATCCTCTCCGTGAAGGACGCACGGCACGACGATCCGCTGCAAATACTCACCGTTACGACGACGGACGCGAAGTACAATCAGACGACCGTCGACGCGCTCGCGACGAGCTGGCAAGGCCTGCTCAACGATTCGCTTCGCGCGGCGCTCTTGCGGCGCGAACCCGCGGTGCAGCAGGCTCGGCTGCGCCTCGTCGGCCTGCGCGCGGCGATCCTCGCCGGCATCACGCTCCTCGTCGTCGTTTTCATCATTCTCGTGCAGCGGCGGATCACGACGCTGCGCG
>CAZZYZ010000260.1:0-2783 GCA_964658425.1 Vulcanimicrobiota bacterium
ACCTCGTCCATGCCCTGCCGCACTTCGCGCAGCGCTTCGGCCGTGACGGGGACGTGGCGGATGATCTCGTGATCGAAACGCTTCACGATCCGGCCGTCCGGTCCGGCGACCGATTCGACGAAGTGCGGTCGAAAGAGCGTGCCGCCGTTGACGACGGTCGCGGTGATGTTGGCCATCTGCAGCGGCGTCGCTTGCATCGCGCCCTGACCGATCGCGAGCTGGCAGACGTCGCTCGGTTCGAGCGGCAACCCGTAGACTTTCATCGACCAGGCGTTCGTCGGCCAATTGCCCGCGTATTCACCCGGGATGTCGATCCCGAGCTCTTTCGCGAGCCCGTATTCGAGCGCCCAATGCCGCAAGCGCGCGTGGCCGAGGCGATCGCCGAGTTGGTAGAAGTAGCCGTCCGACGACGCGGCGAGCGCGTGGACGAAATCGGTCGTTCCGAGGCCGCCCGACGCGATATCCCGGAAGAGCGCGCCGTGACATTCCCACGAACCCGAATCGTACAGGACTTGATCTTTTCCGATCACGCCCGAGGTGATCGCGCCCGAGCCCGTCACCATCTTGAACGTCGAGCCGGTCGGCGTCGCGGCCGCGATCGCGCGATCGTAGAGCGGGTGCAGCGGATCGTTCAAATAGGACGCGTATTGCTTCTCGGAGATCCCGTTCGTAAAATCGTTGGGATTGAAATTCGGATACGACGCGAGCGCGAGGATGCCGCCGTCGCGCGGATCGATCACGACGACCGCGCCGCCGAGCCTGCGCCCGCGCAACTTCCCGGCGATCGCGAGCTGTTTGCGCAAGGCCGCTTCGGCGATCTTTTGCAGCCGCCAGTCGACCGAGAGCGAGAGACTGTTGCCCGGGATCGGCTCGATCGGTCCGAGCCGGCGCACGACTTGGCCCTGCGCGTTGACTTCGATCTGATCGCCGCCCGGAGTTCCGCGCAGGTACCGATCGTAATGTTCTTCGAGGCCGTCCTTGCCGATGACGTCGTTCTGACCGTAGCCTCGCGCTTTGAGATCGCGATACTCATCCTCGGTGATCTCGCCGACGTATCCGAAGAAGTGCGATCCGATGCTGCGATACGGATAGTCGCGAACCGGCTGCGCTTCGAGATCGAGCCCGGGCAGATCGTCGCCGGCCTCGGCGAGCCGCGCGACCTGCGTGCTCGTGAGATCGCGCGCGAGGATGACCGGGCCGTACGGTTCGTAGAGCGCGACCTCGTCGAAGTTCTTGTACGTCACGCCGTGATGGTGCAGCAGCCGCTTCCAGAGCACGCTCTCCGGGACGGCGAGTACGCGCGCGAGCGCGCGAATCGTCGCGGGCGCATCGCGCACGTCCGACGGGATCATCGCGCAGACGAACGACGGACGGCTCCGCACGAGCACGGTCCCGAAGCGATCGAGGATCTGCCCGCGCGGCGCGGCGACGGGGATCCGCCGGATCTGATTCGCGCGCGCGGCCGCAGCGAAGCGCGCGCCTTCGGCGAGCTGTACCTGGCCGAGACGCAGCGCGAGCGCGACGAGCGCGAGCAGCACGACGAACGCGAACGCGCCGAGCTTCCAGATCCCGCGCGGAAAGGGGCGCGGGCCCTCAGCGACCGTTCGCACGGCCGTCCCGAACGCGCAGCTGCGGCCAAATCGTCAGGACGATGAGCGCGATCGCCGCGTCGAGCAGCGCTTGCCAGAGCGCCGCGTGTGCGGCGGCCATCGGGCTCGCGAGCGGCCGCCCGAGCATCTGCTCGATGACCGCGAATGCGGCGAAGCGCGCGAGCCCGAGCGCGGCCACGCCCGGTACGAGTACGAGCCGCAGATCCGCCGCCCACGTATTCGCGACGCGTCCGGCGAACGCGCCGGCGAGCGCGGTCGAGAACGTCCAGCCGACGCCGGTCGTCCCGGCGAGCGCGTCTTCGCAGAGCCCGGCGACGAGCCCCAGCGTGAAGCCGCGCAGCGTCCCGACGCGCGTCGCGTACCACGCGACCAGCAGCATCACGAACGAGACGGTCCCGCCGCGCAGCGCGAGGAGCGGCGCGAACGTGCTCTGCAGCAGCAGCGCCGCGACGAGCACGAGCGCGACGTGCCACGCGACGGGCGGCGTCGGGACGTAGGCCGGCGCGACCGCATCGGGGACGGTGTTCGCGACCCAAAAAGCGCGCGAATGCGCGAGATCTTCGCTGCGCGGATCGTTCATCGCGCGATCGGGACGACGACGACGGCGCCGAGCCGGCCGAAGCTGACGGCGGGTTCGAGCAGCGCCGTCTGATAGAGCGACCCGGGCGGATGCACGACCCGGACGATCCGGCCGATCGGGAAGCCCGCGCGGAACGAGCGGCCTTGCCCCGTCACGATTCGATCGCCGACGTGGAGCTTGGCATCCTGCGAGACGTATTGCAGCGCGACGTGCGCGGCCGTCCCGGTCGCGATCCCCCACCAGCGGCCGCGCTGCACGACGGCGGGGATCTTGCTCCCGGGATCCGTGATGAGCAGGACGGTGCTCGTCAGCGGCGTCACCGCAACGACGCGACCGACGACGCCGCCCGTGCCGAGCACTCCATCGTCGCGACCGATCCCGGCGAGTTCGCCGCGATCGAGCGTTACGACGTGGGCGAGGTTCTCGGGATCGTAGCCGACCACGTCGCACGGAATACCGCGCGGCACCGCAGCGGCGAGCGCCACGAGCGAGCGTGCCGCCGGCGCCGCGGCGAGCGCCTCGCGCAAAATCGCGGCTTCGGCGCGAAGCCGCTCGTTCTCCTCGCGCGCTACGGCCTGCAGGGTTTCGCAAGC
>CAZZYZ010000260.1:2793-3457 GCA_964658425.1 Vulcanimicrobiota bacterium
GCCGCTCGTTCTCACGCGCGAGCGAGCTGTTCTGCCGGGAGAGCCGCGGCACGTCGCTCGCGGCCGTCACGGCGGACCGCACCGCCCCGCCGACGGCCGAGGACGCCTGCTGCGCGAAGACGGCGACCGTCGCGACGGTGGTCGAGAGCGGGCTCGCCTTGCCCGTGCGTAACGAATCGAGTTGAACGAGAGCGATCACCGCGACGACGATGATCGTGCCGACTACGGCGAATAGCTTTCTCTCATCCCGATACGTAAAGATTGATACCACCTCGTGAACCGGTCGCCGTGCGGCCGCAGCGCCTCGAGCAACGTCGGCGAGCCCAGGATCTCGCCGGCCCCGCGCGCCACGCACAGGAGCGGATCTCGTGCGACGATCGCCGGGACGTTCATCCGATCCCCGAGCATCGGCGCGAGGCCCGGGATGAGCGCTCCGCCGCCCGTGAGCAAGATTCCGGTTCCGAGCAAGTCTTCGGCGACGTCGGGCGAGACCGTCTCAACGATACTGCCGACGGTTCGAATGATCCGCTCGATTCCATCGGCCATCGCGTCGGCGACGAGACGTTCGGGTATCTCGCGCGGCGCGGGCGAGAGCTTGTCGTAATCGAATCCGTGCACGATCAGCGGCGCGCGGCCGGGCGCGCGGCCCGTGAACGCGAGCGCC
>CAZZYZ010000261.1:0-3401 GCA_964658425.1 Vulcanimicrobiota bacterium
GTCGTCGAAGCGCTCCGGCACGTCTATGCGCTCGATCCGTCGCTGAGCGTCGTCGCCGATAGCGAGGGCGTCGACCGGGCGCTCATCGCCGAGCATCGCCCCGACGTCATCGTCATCGATCTCGACGAGCTCACGATCCCGATCGAACTCGCGATCGACACGTGCGAGAGCGCGTCGCCGCAGAGCCGCGTTTGCGTGCTTTCCTCGCAGCGTCGAACGCGGATCATGCAACGGGCGCTCGCGGCGAAGGCCGCCGCCTACATCGTCAAGGATGCCACGCCCGCCGCGATGATCGAGATCGTCAATGCGGTTTCGCGTGGCGATTATTACGCGGATCCCCGTCTCGCCGGCTCGCTTCTGCGGCGGCGCAGCGGGCGCGCGGCCGATTCGAAAGAGCTCTCGAGCCGCGAATTCGAGATCGTGCGCCTCATCGCGGACGGCCTCTCCAATCGCGAGATCGGCTCGCGGCTGCTGCTCTCGGAGAAGACGGTAAAGAATCACGTGAGTCACGTGCTCGCGAAACTGAAAGTGACGGCACGTTCGGGAATCGCCGTCTACGCCGTTCGAAACGGAATCGTCAGTTGATGTCGGAGGGCGCGTGCGAACCTATTTGATCGAGTCCCAGACCGTGTTCGTGCCGTATCTGAGCAAGCTGCTCTCGAATATCGGCCTCGAGATCGTGGCGACGAGCCGCGAATTCGATCGCCGCGAAGTGGATACGCACGCACCGGCGGCGATCTTCGTCGATGTCGATTACACGCAGCGCGGAGCGCCCGCGGCGATCTGCGGCATTCGCGAAGCGACCCGTTCCGCGGCCGTGATCGCGTTCTCGGAATCGGACGACCCGCTCTTCGCGGCCACGTGCGTCATCTCGGGTGCGAGCGCCGTCTGTTCGAAGAACGGCTCCGAAGAACAGGTGACGCGCGCGCTACGCCGCGCCGTCGGCCAGATGCAGCGAGGCGCTGCCTGACCTCGAACGTCGACGTGACACGCGCTCCCGCACGCGCGCTCGGGCGCTCGCTCCGGACTCCCGAGCCCGCGCGGCCCGCGGTCCAGCGGCGGATCCTCATCGCGGTCGGCATCGCCGGGCTGCTGTATTCGGCGATCGCCGTGATGCTGCTGATGCGCGCCCAAGATGCCTTCGGCGACGTACACCTCATCCCGATCATGGCGCTCGCGTTCTTACCGGTCCTCGCGTTTCTCGCCGTCCGGTATCCGCTGATCTTCCCGTTCGGCCTCTATCTAGCGCTCGTTCCGTTCGATTCGATCCTGCAGCTCTCGAGCGGCGTTACCATCACGCGGCTCGCGGCGCTCGCGACGGCGGCCGCATTGATTACGCGGATCGTCGTGCTGCGGCAATGGTCGGTCCCCGGCAAGTCGTTCTACGCGTGGACGTTCTTCGTGTTTTACGCGATGGTCACGCTGTTTTGGACGCCCGATATGCCCGAGGTCGGCATTGTCACGCAGCAGGTCGTCCAACTGTTTTTGATCATGGCGATTCTTTCGTTCTACTCGCCGGGACGGCTCGAATTCAACGGCGCGCTTACGTGCATTATTGCGAGCGGCGTCGGCGCCGCCGCGTACGGAATCAAGCTCTACGAATCGGGAAGCTTCAGCGCCTCACATCGGCTTGTGCTCGGGACGGAGGGCGGCGTTGCGATCGATCCCAATTACTTTGCGTCCAGCTTCATCATCCCACTCGGCTTCGCGATGTCGGCAGCGTTCTCGCTGCGCAACCCATGGTTGCGCGTTCTCGGCGCGTTGAGCGCGCTCGCGATGATCGGTGGGGTTCTGATTTCGGGATCGCGCGGCGGCTTTATCGCGGCGGCAATTGTGTTCGGGTATTTCATCGTGCGCAGCCGTCACAAGGTACTCGCGAGTCTTGGGGGCCTAGTCGCACTGAGCCTAACGGCGTTCTTCCCGACGGTCTGGCAACGATTCGCCGACGATCCGTCGTCGGCGGGATCGGGCAGCGGGCGCACCTTCATCTGGCATACCGGGCTGCAGACGCTGAGCAACCACTGGCTGTTCGGCACGGGAATCGGCTCCTTCCAAAACGTGTACGACCAATCGCTGCTCGCGTCCGGTCAAGCCGTTTTTCAAGGCTGGCACCGGCCGAGCCACAACGTTCTCGTCGGGACGGTGACGGAGTTCGGTATCATCGGACTTGTTGCGATGCTCTCGGCTTTCTATCTCTCGTTCCGGCAAACGCGCAAGATTTTGCGAACGAGCGATATATATTGGATGCGCGCGGGAATCGAGTCGGCACTGCTCGGGCTCACCGTCCAGGCATTTTTCATCGACATTCTGATCATCAAGTATTATTGGCTCGCATACGCGTTGCCACTCATGATCTTCAATCGCGCGAGGCTTCTCGAGAGAGAGCAATGAGCGCAACCGTCTCGGTTCTCATTCCGGCCTACAATGAAGCTAGCAGGATTGCAACGACGCTCGAGAGCGTTCTCGCACAGACGCATCCGCCGCACGAGGTCATCGTCGTCGACGACGGCTCGACCGATGCGACTGCGGATGTCGCAAGCGCGTTTCCGGTCCGCGTGCTTCGCAAAGCCAACGGCGGGATCTCGTCGGCGCGCAATCTCGGCCTTCGAGAAGCGCATGGAACGTGGGTCGCGTTCTTGGATGCGGACGATCGCTGGTCGCCGACGCGTCTGGAATGGCTCGCGCGCGCAGCCGCGCTCGATACCGAAATCGGGTTCGGGTTCAGCGATTACGTCGTGGAAGAAGGCGGCGGCGCCAATGCCCCGTCCAACAATGCGCAGACGCCGCAATATCTCGCGCTTGATAAAACTCGTTTAGACGGCGAAATCTTCGTGATCGACCGACGCGCGCTCGGCGCGGCGGTGGCAGTCGGCAATTTCTTCGGGACGTCCACGACGTTCGTCAAGCGAACGCTCGTCGAGCGGCACGCGCTCTATTTCGACGAATCGCTCCCGCACCGTACGGCGGAGTATCAAGTCAGCGAAGACGTCGAATGGTATTTACGCGTCATCGCGCATACGGACGCCTTCTCGATCGAGCGGGTTCTCGCCGCGTACGTCCGGCGCACAGACAGCCTCGCGGTTCAACGTGGTCGCGTTCGCTACGGCGACGTCTTTCTCGGAGAACGCATCGCCGCAGCGCCTGATCGGTACGTCTCGGGCGCGAGCGCGGCGTTCGCGGCCGAACGGCAAGCGCACATGCGTCACGCGATCGACCTCCATCTTCGGGCAGCAGATTTTTCCGCCGCTCGTATGATCGCCACGCGCTCGCTCCGCGAGCGAATGACGCCCGCCGACCTCGCGCGGCTCATCGTCGCGTCGCTCGCCGATAATGCCGCGGGAAGGACGCTCACACGCTCGCTTCGCGCCGCGGTGCGCGGGATGCGGAACCGATAATCGACT
>CAZZYZ010000262.1:0-3399 GCA_964658425.1 Vulcanimicrobiota bacterium
CGTACTCACGATCCACCGTACGATCGGCGCCGGGGCCGACGCTCGCTTCATCGGTCTCTCTCGCGACGAATCGCCCACGCCCGCGGCGATCGCAGCAACGATCGTGCGCTTGCGGTACCGTCCGAAACGAAAATCGCTATCTTCGATCCGACGGCGCGTATCGCCATCCCGTCCCGACGCGCCGGTCTACCACTCGTTCCGTTCGCGCGGACCGTTCCAACCGTCGTTCTGCCACGATCCGCCGCCGTTCCAGGCCTCGTTGCCGACGGCGCCCCACTCGTTCCCGCCGCTCGCGTTACCGTAGCTCCATCCGTTGCGATCGAAACTTCCGGCCGAATCGTGGCCGTTCGTCGAGTCCGTCGAACCCCAGCCGTTCCCCGAAACGCCGCCCGCCGTCGTTGCCGAACCCCACGATTTCCCACCTTCGGACGCATGATTCGGATTCGAATGCGGCGCGGCGGGAGCGCTGCCGTGGCCGCTCGCGTGCGGCGGCGCTGCCTGCGGTTTCTTTCCGAAAAGTCCCATCGTCGTATCTCCGTTTCGGACGAATGTGCGGTCGGCGAGCGTGGCCGCTTAGCGTTCGACCCCGTGGTGTTGTTGTTTGACCGGAACCCGGGCGATATCCGGCTCGTGAGCGGGAGCGGGCGTTCCTCGCGCGTGGTTCATCAATTTCTCGAATTGCTCGAAGGGCATCGTCGGCGACCACGATTTCACGTCGTCGGCGATACTCTTGGCCGCCGTTGCCAGGCGTTTACCCGTTTCGTCCGCGATGTGTTCGCCGCTCTGGAGCACATGCGATGCGGCATCCTCCACGCCGTGCCCGGCGGAGGCGATGTGCGCGCCGACGCGCTCCGCGACGTGTTCCGTGCGGTGCAGCGCTTCGACGGCGCCGTGTTCGATCGCCGCTCCCGTTTCGTGAAGCTGCGTCGCGGCCCCGACGCCCGCCCCCGCGACGAGCGGTCCTACGTATTTTGCCGTCTCGACTGCGGTCTTTCCGAGTTCCACGAGTTTCTTTCCGAGTTCGACCGGCTTCGTGATTTTCTCGGCAAGATCTTCGGCTTTCGTGAGACCGTGCCGCAGCGCGTGACCGTGCTCCATCTCCCCGATCGATTTCTCGATTCGGCTCTCCGTCGTCGCGAGCACCGATTTCAGTCCCTTCTCTTCGGCAAGCTTGGAGACGAGCTGCGTCTTGACGTGCGAGATCGACTCTTCGGTGAGATGCTCCGCGTGAACCGCGAAATTCTTGCCTTTCTCGGCGGTGTCGAAAAACGTGGATCGGATCGCCTGATAATTCGCTTTGGCTCCGTCTTCGATCGTGTGATAGACGGCATTTTTCGTTTCGAGTAGCCCTTTGCCGACATCGCTTTCGAGAACTTCATGGCCGCCCTTTTCGAGCAGGCCTTTCGTTTTTTCGAACGCGCTACCGACGGTCTCGGCGATCCGCGGCGCGTTCGCGATGCCTTCTTTCGCGAGCGCGACGCCGGCTTCGGCGAGTTGTGGCGCGTGCTCGGCCGCTTCTTTCACGGCGAAGACGCCCGCGCGCTCGATCGCCGCATCTTCGGGTCCGGTTACGAAGCTCGCCGCGTCGGCCGCGAGGTTGAGTCCGGCTTCCGCGCGCGCGCCGAGCGAGACGTCTTTCGCGACGACGGTCTTCGCATCGTTCGCGACGGACTCGACGACCGTTTTTGCCGCATTTCCGACGAACGTAGCCGCCGTTTCCGCAGCATCGACGGTCTTCGCGGCGAGCGACGGAGTGTCGGGAACGAGTGGGTCGGCCATGGTGGTCTCCTAGCGGTGACGGCGGGAACACGATCGATCGTAGATATTTGCCGCGCTGACGGTCACGAACGCGTGGGCCTTCGTAAGGACGTCAGAACGCGGTTTCGAAGAGCCGCTAACGAACGCGTAACGGGTGCGATGCGTAGGGTGGCAAGGGCGACGTATCCGGCCACCATGATCAACCCCAACGCTTCGCGTGCCACGACGATACCGACGAGGGCGACGAGCAGAACCGACACCGCGACGACCTGTTGTGCCGCATCCGCCGGACTTCGTACGCGCCGTGCGAGCGGCGCTATCAACCCCACGTATCCGTACAGTATCACGGCCCAACGGAGGCCTCGGTCCTCCGCCCAAACGACGAGCCAAACCGCCAACGCGAGGCCGACCGCGATCGGGACGGCCGACCGGAGCACACGAGATATGGTTACTTTTTTTACGACGCTTGGACCGCGTTCCATCTCCTCGATCGAGAGCGCGTAAGCACGCTCCGTCGTGGCGAGCCCGGATCGCACGCCGGCCTCCGTCGTGGTCCGCGAGACGAGTCGCTCGTTGAGGTGCGAGACCGCTTCGTCGCTCAAATGGCCGGCGTGTACGGCAAAGTTCTTTCCACGGTCGGCCGCCGTCAGCAGCATGCCTCGAATCCAGGCGTAATCTGGGGCAACGCCGTCTTCGATCGTGTGGTAGATGGTGCGCTCGGTTTCGAGAAGCGCCTTACGGGGGTCGCTCTCGACGATCGAGCTGCCGCGCTCCTCGATGAGCTCTTTCGTAACGTCGAACGTCCGACGCGGCGCCTCGATCGTGCCGGACGTGACGCTCCGGCGTTCCGGCCCGAGCAGACGCGTCGCGGCCTGCAACGCATCCGCCGCGGTTACGGGAATCCGTCGGTCGTCGGGAGTCGGTTCCATCAAAAGCGTCTCGCCGAATGGACCGCTTCGGCCGGGCGTGACGCCACGTTCGTGCTTCCGGCGAGGGATCGCGGCATCTCGAGGAGGCGTCGGCCGACGAGGTTTACGTGGTGCGACCGTGCCGGCTCGGAAGACGCTACGGAACCACTCGGGCGCAGCACCGCCACGGTCGGCTCCGACTCGCGGAATCCGGCGAGCGGTCGCCGTCGGTTCGTAAGGTCTGCTCGCGCGGTGCTCAACGTCTGCCTCCCTCACCGGAGTCGATGGGCGTGCGTATCGTACGAGACGACGTTACCCTGCAGAAGATTCCCACCCTCGCACGCGCGTTATGCATTCGAGACGCGCGGTCGGTGGTTCGTTCGCTCCGTTTGATTCGTTACGGAATACGCAGCCGTATTCTGGGTTGAGCCTTGAAAAAATTCCGGACATTATCCGAAATCTTGCGACCGGTTCTCACCAGATCTGCGGGAAGTCCTTGGCGTCGAGCGAGCGCCACGTCGAAGAGGACGGCCGTCGCGACGACGATCGTGAGCGCGGGCGGACGGATTGCCACGACGACCGCGCCTATGACGGCGACGAGGGAAGCAACCATTCGGAAAACGATCGCCCGTGCCGTCGTGTCGTACGAACCGCGCCGCCCGAGCGCGTCCGCACGCGTGGAGCCGAGGACGAGCGGCGCGAGTGTGACGGCGAATCCGATATTCGTAAACGG
>CAZZYZ010000263.1:0-3385 GCA_964658425.1 Vulcanimicrobiota bacterium
CCCGCCGGCCGGCCGCCGCCGCCGAACGCGCGCTCGAGCGCGTCGAGCATCGCCGGCACGCGAGGCACGATGCGCAGGACGACGTTCCCAGCCTCCCAGGATGTCGAGCGCGCACCGGCCGAACCTAGCGCACGAGTCGCGGCGCCGCGTTCGCTCTCGTCGAGAGCGCGTTCGTTTCGGACGCTGACGTACCGTTTCACGCGTACTTCCTGCGGATCAGAGGCGGTCGCATCTCTTTCACGTTTCGACGAACGAGTCATGCGGCCTGAGGCCGCTCGCGCCCGCGTCGTCAGCGTCGGACGCAACGCCGCGTGGATCGCTTTCGACGATGAGGACGGCCTGAGGCTCGCCGCGATGGCAAAGGGGACGCTGCGCCTGGAGCTCGTCCCAGGCGACCTCGTGACGGCGCTGCCGCTCGAAGACGAGCGCGTCGTGATCGTCGCACGCGAGCCGCGCACGTCGGCGCTCGAACGAACGACGGCGGGCGGGCGCGTCAAGACGATGGCCGCGAACGTCGATGGGATCGCGATCGTCGCCGCGCTCGCGCGGCCCCCGCTGCACCTCGCGATGATCGATGAGTTGCTCGCCTTCGCGGAACTCCACGATCTCGCGGCGAGCCTCGCGTTCACGAAGCCCGATCTCGCGCCCGCGGGCGAGGACGCGGCCGTCGTCGCCCTCTACGCCGGCCTCGGGTATCGAACGTTCACGCTCAACCCGCGAACGGGCGACGGCGTGGCCGCCTTTACCGCGGCGGTCGCCGAGACGCGAACGCTGCTGATCGGGCAGTCGGGCGTCGGCAAGAGCTCGCTCTTCGAGGCGCTCGGCGGAACCTCGCTCGTCGGCGACGTCTCGAAGATCGGCCGCGGGAAGCAGACGACGACGACGGGCCGCTTGCACCGCTTCCCACGCGGCTTCCTCATCGACAGCCCCGGTGTCGGCGAGTTCGAGCTGGCCGCGCTCTCCGCCCAGGAACTCGCGCAGGGGTTCGTCGAGATCGCGAGCCGCATCCGGGGATGCCGCTTCACCGATTGCCGCCATCGCACGGAACCGGGCTGCGCCGTCCTCGCCGCGCTCGCCGCGGGCGAGATCGCGGCGAGCCGCTACGCGAGCTACCGAACGATCCTCGATCGCTAGTCGCTCGACAGCGAGCCGTCACGCGCCGCAAAGACGCCGTGCGCCTTTACGGTGCGGGGGAAATGTGGTACGCTACCGCGCGTGCCTTGGGGTCTCGTTCGGAGGTCCGGGTACGGCCGTTCCGGACTGGAGTTCTCTTGCCGAATATCAAAGCCGCCATCAAATGGGTGCGACAGTCCGAGAAACGCGAACTGCGTAATCGCGACATCAAGACGCGCCTCAAGACGCTCTTCAAGAAGTCGCGCCTCTCGGGCGATGCGGCCACGTCGCCCAAGGTCGAGAGTCAGCTCGACAAGGCCGCTCAGAAGGGCGTAATCCATCCCAACAAGGCCGCCCGCAAGAAATCCCGGCTCGCGAAGGCGATCCGCGTGACGGCGGTCGCGCAAGCGGCTGCGGCGGCCGCTCCGACGACGCAGCGCACCGCTCGCAAGAAGAGCGGCGCGAAGAAGTAGCCTCTCCGACCCGTTTACGGGTCGACGTTGATCGCGAGCCGGACCTCACGGTCGCGGCTCGCGAGATCGCGCAGCGCCTCGCGCAGATACGTTCGCAGGCGCTTCCCGTCGGCGCACTTGAGCGCGATGCGGAAGCGCCATTCGTCGTTCGCACGTGCGACCGGATACGGCGCGGGCCCGAGCACATCGACGCCGGGGAGCTCGCGCAGCAGCGCCGCATAGCGTTCCGCCGCCGCGGCGACGGCGGCCCGGTCCGCTCCGAGGACGCCGAGGTACACGAGTTCCGCGTACGGCGGGTAGCCGAGTTCGGCGCGTTCGGCGAGCTCGTGCGCGGCGAAGCCGTCGTAATCGTGTTCGGCCGCGAAGCGGATCGCCGGATTATCGGGATCGTAGGTCTGCACGATCGCCTCTCCCGGGAGCGCGCGACCGCTCCGGCCCGCGACTTGCGTCAGCAGATCGAAGGTCCGCTCGGCGGCCCGGAAATCCGGCGCGTGCAAGCCGATATCGGCCGCGACGACGCCGACGAGCGTGACCGCGCCGAAGTCGAGCCCCTTCGCGACCATCTGGGTCCCGACGAGGATATCGCCGGACTCCGCGAAGGCGTCGAGTAGCCGCGCGTGATCGCCGATCCGCGTGGTCGTGTCCGAATCCATCCGCACGATGCGCGCCTGTGGGAAGAGCGCGAGCGCCGCATCCGCGACGGCCTGCGTCCCGACGCCGAAGCCGCGGATCGGCCCCTCCCCACAGGCGGGACAGACCGTCGGTAGCGGCCGCTGCGCGTCGCAGAGATGGCAGCGCAGCAGGCCCTCGCTGCGGTGCGCGACGAGCGAGACGCTGCAGCGCGCGCACTCCGGCACCGCACCGCATTTGCGGCACAGCAGAAACGACGCGCTACCGCGCCGATTCACGAAGAGCACGCTCTTCTCGCCGCGCTCGAGGCGTGCCGCGAGTGCGGCGACGAGCCGGCTCGAAAACGTGCGCCGATTGCCGCCCTCGTACTCCGCGGCGAGATCGACGACCGTTACGTGCGGCAGCGGCAGCGCGGTCGCGCGGTGTTCCAGCCGGACGTAGCCGATCGCGCCCGCGCGCGCCGCCGCGTACGTTTCCAGCGGCGGCGTCGCGCTGCCGAGCACGAGCACGCCCGCCGCGAGCCGCATCCGCTCGCGGGCGACCGCGACGGCATCGTAGCGCGGGGCGTTCTCTTGCTTGTAGCTGCGTTCGTGCGCCTCGTCGACGACGATGAGCCGGAGGTCCGGCAGCGGTGCGAACGCGGCACTGCGCGCGCCGACGACCACGTCGATCTCACCGCGCCGCGCCGCTTCCCAACTCTCGAAACGCTCGCGTTCCGAGAGCCCCGAGTGCAGGACCGCGACGCGCTCGCCGAATGCCGCTTCGAAGCGGCGCGCCGTCTGCGGCGTCAGCGCGATCTCCGGGACGAGGACGATCGCGCGGCCGCCGCCCGCGACGACGCTCGCGATCGCCTCGATGTAGACGAACGTCTTCCCGCTCCCCGTGATGCCGTGCACGAGGATCTCGGCGAACGCGTTCGCGGCGACGCGAGCTTCGATCGCGTCGATCGCGCCGCGCTGCTCGGCGGTCGCGACGAGCGCCCCGGGCTCGCTCGCGCGAGGTACGGCGGTGCGCGTCCGATCGCGGGCGAGCGAACGCGCGCGTAACGCCCCCGTCTTCACGCCGCGCGCGACGAGAGCGGCCGAGAATCCGCCGAGCAGTGCGTCGCGCCGGCGCAGCGTGCCGCGTTCGCGTGCGAGCGCGACGAGCGCGCGTAACCGGCGGCCCGG
>CAZZYZ010000264.1:0-1035 GCA_964658425.1 Vulcanimicrobiota bacterium
CGGATGGCCGAGGCCGCCCGCGTCGCGACGCTGCGAGGCGGCAGGTCGCCGTCGGCGCGAGGGACAAGGCGCGCCGTCGTGTCCGAGCCGCTCGTCTCCGTCGTTCCCAAACGTATCATGTCCGGCATGCGTCCGACGGGACGGCTGCATCTCGGTCACCTCGTCGGCGCGCTCTCGCAGTGGGTCGCGTATAGTAAGAACGATGAAGCGTTCTTCGAAGTCGCCGACCTCCACGCGCTGACGACCGCGTACGATCGGACGGAGACGATCCCGAGCAGCGTTCGCGAGATGGTCATCGATTGGCTCGCGGCCGGCGTCGATCCGGAGCGGGCGGCGATCTACGTGCAATCCGACATCCCGCAAATCGCCGAGATGCATCTGCTGCTCTCGATGATCGTTCCGATCGCGTGGCTGCAGCGCGTACCGACGTTCAAAGATCAGATCGCCGCGCTCGGCGGTGAGATCGCGACCTACGGCTTCCTCGGCTATCCGCTGATGCAGCTCTGCGACATCGCGTCGATGCGTGCGACGAGCGTCCCCGTCGGCAAGGATCAGCTCTCGCATCTCGAGGTCGGCCGCGAGATCGTACGGCGCTTTAACAATCTCTACGGCCCGACGCTCGTCGAGCCGCAAGCGACGCTCGCCGAGTTCCCCGACGTGCCGGGCCTCGACGGCCGCAAGATGTCGAAGTCGTACGGCAATACGATCGACCTCGCCGACGACACGACGGAGACGACGAAGAAGATCCGCTCGATGGTGACCGACCCGCTCAAGATCCGGCGCAACGATCCCGGACGCCCCGAGATCTGTCCGGTCTTCGCGCTGCACGGCATCGTCAACGCCGCGCGCACGCCCGTGATCGCGCAGGAGTGCCGGACGGGCGAACTCGGCTGCGTGTCGTGCAAGGGCGAACTCGCCGAACGCATGAACGCGCACCTCGAACCGGTTCGCGAGCGACGGCGCGACGTCGTGGCGAGCGGCGTCGAACCGATCCTCGCGAGCGGTGCCGAACGCGCGCGCGACGTCGCCTCGCAG
>CAZZYZ010000264.1:1045-3382 GCA_964658425.1 Vulcanimicrobiota bacterium
CGCGCGATGCATCTGACGCGGAGCTGATCTCCGCGATCCGTCGCGCGCGTCGCGATCCTTAGCGAAGCGTGCTACGCAGGAAGCGACCGCTCAGTGAGACGCCGACGAGCATCGTCGCGAGGATCGCGAAGCAGATCTGGAGCGTCGTCGCCTGCGCGACGAAGCCGATCGCCGCGGGGCCGGCGAGGATGCCCGCGTACCCGATCGTCGTCACCGCCGGGACCGCCGCGTTCTCGGCCATCTCGCGCTGACGGCCGACGGCGTTGAAGAGCAGCGGCACGATATTCGAACAGCCGATACCGACGAGCGCGAAGCCGATCGCGCTCGCCACGGGCGACGGCGCCGCGGCGGCCAGCGTGAAGCCGGCGGCGGCGCAGATGCCGCCCGTCATAAGCACGCGTTCGCTGCCGAAACGGTGAACGATCCGATCGCCGGAAAGCCGGCCGAGCGTCATCGTCGCCGCGAACAGGGCGTAGCCCACGCCCGCGTACGACGCGGAGACGTGTCGAACCGAGGTGAGGAAGACCGCGCTCCAATCCAAGACGGCGCCCTCGGTCAAGAACAAAACGAAGCAGAGCAGACCGATGATTGCGACGATTCCGCGCGGGATCGCGAATGCGGGTCCGTCGCTCTTGCTGCCGTACGGCAAGAGATTCGCGTATGCGATCGCGAGCGCGACGACGATGACGAGCGAGACGCAACTCGCCGCCGCGAGCGGCGAGAGTCCGGTGCTGAGCAGCGCCGCCATCCCGCCCGCACCCGCGATGCCGCCGACGCTAAAGAGTCCGTGAAAGCCCGACATCATCGCGCGCCCGCTCGCGCGCTCGACGAGGATCGCTTGGATGTTCATCGCGATATCGGCCGCGCCGACCCCGGCACCGAAGAGCATCAGCGTCAGGACGAGCCACGGCATCGAAGAGAGCGTGGCGAGCAGCGGCAACGCCGCCGCGAACGCGAGCGCCGCGACCGTGATGACGCGGCGACAGCCGAAGCGCGCGGCGAGCACGCCGGAGAGCGGCATCGTCGCGATCGATCCGATCCCGAGGCACAACAGCAAGAGTCCGAGCTGCCCGTCCCCCACATGAGCGCGGATCTTCACGAACGGCACGAGCGCCGCCCACGCCGCACTCGCGAACCCCGTAACGAAAAACGCGATGCGCGTCGACCGCTGCTCCGCGGCCCGAACGGGATCGTGCGGCTCGCTCGGGTCCGTCCGTGCTACCGCGGGAACGCGGGCAACGTCTTCGCGATTCGTTCGAGCGCTTCGGAGATGCGTCCGAGCGAGTTCGCGTAGGAGAAGCGCAGATAGCCTTCGCCCGCCGCGCCGAAACCGGAACCGCCGATGCACGCGACGTGCGCTTCTTCGAGTAAGAATCGCGCGAGTTCGCGATCGTCGAGCGTGATCTGCGAGACGTTCGGAAACGCGTAGAACGCGCCATCCGGGACGCGGCACGTTACGCCTGGGATCGCGTTGAGCCCCGCGACGATCGCGTCGCGCCGGATGCGGAACTGTTCGACCATCGCGCGCACGCCGTCGTCGGGACCGTGGAGCGCTTCGATCCCGGCGAGCTGCACGAACGGCGCGACGCACGAATACGTGTTCTGCCCGACGAGGCCGACGACGCGCGCGATCTTCGCGGGCATCACGCCGTAGCCGAGCCGCCATCCCGTCATCGCGTACGCCTTCGAGAAACCGTCCAGGATGATCGTCCGCTCGCGCATACCGTCGAGCGAGGCGATCGAGAACGGCGCGCCCGTGTAGATGGTACGGCAGTAAATCTCATCGGAGACGACGAGCACGTCGTGGCGGATCGCGAGTTCGGCGATCCGTTCGAGATCGCCGCGCGTGAGCACGCCGCCCGTCGGATTCTGCGGCGAGTTCACGATGAGCAGTTTCGTGCGAGCGCTTATCTTCGCTTCGAGTTCGTCGAGATCGAGCCGGAAGTCGGTCGCTTCGAGCAGGCGAATCGGGATCGCGTTCGCTTGCAGATACCGCGCGGCGCCGGCATACGAAGGGTAGGCGGGGTCGGCGAAGATCACCTCGTCGCCCGGATCGAGCAACGCGGCCATCACGTTCCACACGAGCGGCTTGAGCCCGGGACTGACGACAACGTTTTCGCGCGCGTACGGCGCGACGCCGCGGAAGCGCGACGCGTACGTCGCGATCGCGTCGCGCAACGGCGCGATCCCGAGTGACGGCGCGTAGTGCGTCTGATCGGCTTCGATCGCCGCGATCCCGGCCGCCTTCACGTGTGCGGGCGTTTCGAAATCGGGTTCGCCGACCTCGAGGTGAATCACGTCGTGCCCCTGCGCTTCGAGTTCGCGCGCGCGCGCGAG
>CAZZYZ010000265.1:0-3372 GCA_964658425.1 Vulcanimicrobiota bacterium
TCGCGTAACGCGTCTGCCGCGGCGGCGACGGCGGCGCGACGCGATCGCCGATCTTCCGCGGCGCGGCGATTGAGCGCGTCGTACGCCTCGGCGTTTTCGGCACCCGCGGCCGCGAGCAGCGGCGCGAGCGCGCGCAACGACGCTCGGATATCGCCGACGACCGAGAGCGGGGTCGCGTAGGTGCGGCCGAGATCGCCGACGTCGGCCGACATCTGATACGCGGTGCATCCGGTCGGCAATGCCGAGCCTTCCGAATACAGCAACGTGATCAACGACTTTCCGCCGAGCGCGAACACCGCATCGTAGGCCGTGAGTCGCTTGGCGATCCCGGTCGCGGTCGTCGGCAAATTACCGGCCCACAGGTGATGCGAGGTCGGATACGGGATGCGCGATGGCCACGACGAGCCGTAGACGGGCGCGCCGAGCGCCTCGGCGAGCGCGACGACCTCGGCGGCCGCGTCGCTCCAGTGGACTTCGTCGCCCGCGATGATCGCGAGCCTGCCCGGTGCGACGGCGGTGAGATGCGCGGCGAGTTCCGCGAGCGAGCTCGCGACGGGCCGCCGATCGATCGTCGACGGCGCGTCGATCGAGACGCGACTCATCGCCTCCATGACGTCCATCGGCAGCGAGAGGAACACCGGCCCGCCCGGCGCGGCCTTCGCATCGTGAAACGCGCGACGGACGAGGATCGGGAGTTGATCGACGGCCGTGACTTCCTTCGCCCATTTCACGGCCGGCCGCGCGATCGAGATGAGATCGCCGAAGAGCAGCGGATCGGTGACGGTGTGGCGCGAGTCCTGTTGCCCGGCCGTGACGACGAGCGGCGTTTGCGTGATGCTCGCGTTGAGCAAGTTGCCCATCCCGTGCCCGAGGCCGCCCGCGGTGTGCAGGTTGAGGAAGCCCGGCTTCCCGCTCGCCTGCGCGTAGCCGTCGGCCATCGCGACCGCGGACGCTTCTTGCAGTGCGAGGACGTAATGCACGTTCGGAACGTCGAGGAGCGCGTCCATGAGCGGCAACTCCGTCGTGCCGGGGTTTCCGAAGACGTACTCGACGCCTTCGCTTTCGAGGATCTCGAGTAGGACGTTCGCCCCGGTGCGCTCGCGCGAAAGATCGTTCACGCGGTCGGCTGTTTGAGGTCGCGCGCGGTGTTCCTAGCGGTCCGTCGAGGAACGCCCGAGCGAATTAAACTCGAGATAGATGGTCGAATCCGCGTAGTCGGTCGTCATCGTAAACAACCGTAGGATATCGGGGCACAGGAACGATAAACTTCTTCTGCGTCGTCGAACGTCACCGGCAGCGTTACTTTCGCGGTACCCGTCGGGAAGGCGACGAGGTTGCGACGCGGAGCCGGAATGGCGACGTCGCCCTTCGCGGTCCGGCCGAATCGATCGAAACGATCCGTTCGTCTTCCGTATCGATCGCCTGACCGTCGACGACGTGCCTGTGCCATGGCTGCGGGTAACCGGCCATCGTTCGGAAGTCGTCGTACGTGACGACCGTCGTCTGCGTCGTCGCGATTCGTTCGAAACAAACGATCCGCGACGTGACGGGTCGACGTAGGTCTTCGTGCCGTCACCCTTGGGATCGAGATCCGAGATGACGTCCGCGACGAGCGGCGACGTCACGTGCCGGAGATCGAGCACGCGGCGCTCGCTCGATTCGCCGCCGTGGCGCGGCTGATCGAGGACGGTCATCCCGTTCGCGTTCTGATGCCATCGCTGTTTTCTCGAACCGCCCGCTCGCTTCGAGAAACGGCCCGCTCTCCACCGTTTCGCGGATGTCGTCCCCGCTACGAACCGTGGTCTCCCGCGTCGTACGGCCGGCTTGGTCGATCGTTGCGACGACGCGTCTGCGCCGGCAGCCTCCCGCGCGCGGCTTCGATCTTCGCGCGAAGCGCCACGATCTTGGGCGGCACGGTTTCGGGTGCGTCGGACGATAGTGACGGCGACGGCGACGGTGCAGCGGTTCCGCCGGACGTGCCTTGCGCGTACGCGGATCCGTGTCGAGCAAACGACGCAAACGCAAACCCGATCGCACTCGCGAAGGCGGCGCACGAACGCCGGAGGTTCGTTCGTCGCATCAACGCGCCGCCGCGGCCGAGCGATTACCCATCTCGTTCTCTGCAGATAGATCATCGAATCGGCCGAGCGAGCACGACAGGACGAGCGCGCAAGCTACTACGCTTGTAAATGAAAGCGCCGGTCGATCCATACGGAACCCCACCCCAGACGACACGAAACACCACCCGTGATAAGCGTCACGATTTTGAGTATTCGAGGATGGCCCTGCGGCAGCGCTATCCGGACACCTCCGTACATCTACGTTTTAAGCGCTATTCCGTCGCGGAAGCGGGAACCGACCGTTAGCGTAAGCCGTCGTAGACGCGACGCTCGAGCCAGGTCGTCAACAATTTACGACGAGATTCGAGGCCCGCGACGGTCGCCGTCGCGACTTGGCCGCCGAAACGTTGATTGAGCGAGGCGTGAATGCGCTTGTGATCGACGCCGAACGCGATGCTCGCGCGCGCGACGAGGCCGCGTAGCTCGCGCCGCAGATCGTCGCGGCGCTCCGCGTGCGTGACGATCGGTTCTTCGATCGCGACCGGCTCCGCGGCGGCCGTTCGCGTCCCACCGGCGGGCGACGCCGCCGCTGCGGCCGCGAACGCATGCGGATTGAACAGCGGACCGTAATCGAGGACGCGCCCTTCGCGAGACGTCGCCGCGATCGACGCGTATTCGCCGAGACCGTCGCTCGTCCGGTCTTCACGCTGCGCGGCGGCGAGCTCGCGCGCGACCTCGTCTTCGCCCGCGTGCGCCTTGAGGGCGCGCCGGACGTCGAGCGTGATGCGCCCGGCGAGCGCGCGCAAACGGACGTCGTCCGGCAGATACACGTAGGCTTCGCGCCGCTCGCGCGGATCGTCGCCCGTGCGAACGAAGCGGCCGCAGAACTGTCGGAAATAGAGCTCGGAGACGACGTTGCTCGCGAACACGCCGACCCGCAAGCGCGGGATATCGACGCCTTCGGAGATCATGTGCACGGCGACGATCCACGGCGCGCGGGAGCGCGAGAACGACGCGATGCGTTTGGATGCATCGTCGAGATCGGAGAGCACGATCTCCGGCCGCGTCCCGGTCCGTTCTTCGAGCAATCTCGCGACGAATCGCGCGTGCTCCTGATTCATCGCGGCGACTAGACCGCCCGCATCGGCGTGCCCGGTCGCACGCGCCTCCATCAGACGTGCGTGCGCCTTGTCGATCACGTCGCCGAGCCACTCGGGCTGCGTCAACGCCGTGCGCAAACGCTCGCTCGCGTGCCGACGCTCGAGCGCGTCGTCGAACGTCGCCCGCATCGTCGCGCCGTCGCGACTCACCC
>CAZZYZ010000266.1:0-1684 GCA_964658425.1 Vulcanimicrobiota bacterium
CATCGCGACGACGCCGATCGCGATGGCGCGCGCGTATTGCGCGATCGCGAACGGTGGGCTCCTGATGAAGCCGATTCTGGTCTCGGACGAACTCGATGGGAGCGGGCGCGTCGTCGCGCACATGGGGCCGCTCATCGTCCGCCGCGCGATGAGCGCGAAGACGGCCGAGATCCTGCGCGGTTTCCTGCGCGAGGTCGTCGTGCGCGGCACGGGCCACGGCGTCGCGGAGATCCCGGGCTACACGGTCGCGGGGAAGACCGGGACGGCGCAGATCGCGGCCAACGGCTACTATCAGTCGGGCGCCTACGTGGCGTCGTTCATCGGTTTCGTGCCGGCGCAGACGCCGCGCTACGTCATCCTCGTCAAGGTCGTGCATCCGCGCGGCTCGATCTACGGCGGGACGGTCGCCGCGCCCGCGTTCGCCCAGATCGCGAAGCTCGCGATGATGCGCGCCGGCGTCGAACCCGTATTGCCGCCCGCGCCGCATCGCCCGCGCTTGGTTGTCGGGCGGCGCGTGGCGAAGAAAACGCGGTGACTCGCTTGCGGCCCCCGCGCATCGCACTCGCCGGTCTCGCCGAACCGCTCGGCGCGACGCGTACGTTCGGCGCGCTCGCGGGCGAGATCTCGGCGGTCGTCGTCGATTCGCGCGACGTGCGGCCGGGCGCGCTCTTCGTCGCGGTGCGCGGCGCGCGCGCGGACGGCCATGCCTATCTCGCGCAGGCGATCGCGAACGGCGCCGCGGCGATCGTGGTCGACGATCTCTACGCGTCCGCGAACGGGGCACCCGCGAGCGTCGCGACGTTCGTCGTCGCGCGGCCGCTCCTCGCGCTCTCGCGCGCCGCGGCGCTGCTGCACGACGAGCCGTCGCGGGCGCTGCGCTGCATCGGGATCACCGGTACGAACGGGAAGACGACCACGACGCGCATCGTCGCGGAAATGCTCGTCGCGGGCGGGATCGCGGCCGGAACGATCGGCACGCTCGGCGCGCGCTTCGGCGAGCGGACGTGGCCGCTCGCGAACACGACGCCGCTCGCGCACGATCTTCAAGCGCTGCTCGCCGCGATGCGCGACGGCGGCGCGCGCGCCGTCGCGATGGAGGTCAGCTCGCACGCGCTCGCGCAGGGCCGCGCCGCCGACGTCGCGTTTTCGGTTGCGGCGCTGACCAACGTGACGCGCGATCACCTCGATTATCACGAGACGTTCGAGGCGTACGCGGCGGCGAAACGTTCGCTCTTCGACGGCGTACCGAGCGCGGTGCTCAATCTGGACGATCCGCTCGGGCGCCGCTGGGCGCGCGAGCTCGCGGCCGACGGGACGGCCGTCCACGGTTACGGCTTCGCGAACGACGCGGAGCTGCGCGCCGACGACGTCGTCGTGACCGCGCGCGGCAGCCGCTTCCGGATCGGGACGGCGGAGGTCGCGCTCGCGTTGCCGGGCCGTTTCAACGTCCACAACGCCCTCTGCGCGCTCGGGATCGCGCGGCTTTGCGGCGTGCCCGACGCCACGAGCATCGCGGCGCTGCGCGATATCGAAGCGGTCCCGGGGCGGATGGAGCATCTCGCGGGCGGCGGGATCGACGTCATCGTCGATTACGCGCATACGCCGGACGCGCTCGAACGCGTGCTCGCCGCGGCGCGCGAAGTCGCGCGCGGGCCGGTGACGGTCGTCTTCGGGTGCGGCGGCG
>CAZZYZ010000266.1:1694-3360 GCA_964658425.1 Vulcanimicrobiota bacterium
CGACCGGAATATCGGCCCCGATAGCAAGGATGACGGCGATCGCGATCGCGGGAAGCGGCCCGAGATGGGGCGGCTCGCGGCCCGCGGTGCGGACGCGGTCGTCGTGACGAACGACAACCCGCGCGGCGAAGATCCGCGCGCGATCGCGGAGGGGATCCTCGCGGGGATCGACGACCCGGCCCACGTGCGCGTCGAACTCGATCGGCGCGCCGCGATCGAGCGCGCGATCGCGGACGCGCGCTCGGGAGACCTCGTCGTGATCGCGGGCAAGGGGCACGAGACGTACCAGATCGCGGGCGACGAGGTGCGGCCTTTCGACGACCGCGAGATCGCGCGGGCCGCGCTCGCACGCCGCGCGCCGGAGCCCGCATGAGGGTTTCGTCGCACGAAGCGATCGCCGCGACGGGTGCGCGCGCGCTCGAGATCGCCGCGCTGCCCGCCGCGTTCGGCGTCGCGACCGACACCCGCACGTTGCTGCCGGGCGACGCGTTCCTCGCGCTGCGCGGCGAGCGTTTCGACGGCCACGCGTTCGTCGCGGCCGCCCTCGCCGCGGGTGCGAGCGCGCTCGTCGTGGACGATGCGCGCGTCGTGCCGCCGGGCGTTCCGGCGCTCGTCGTCGCCGACACGGCGCTCGCCTATCTCGCGCTCGGCGGGCTGGCGCGCCGAGCGATCGCGGGGAGCGTCGTCGCGATCACCGGGAGTGCCGGCAAGACGACGACGAAGGCGTTTCTCGCGCAACTGCTCGAGCGCGAGGCGCCCGGCCGCGTCGCCGCGACGATCGCGAACGAGAACAACGAGCTCGGCGTCGCGAAGCTGCTGCTCGCCGCGCGGCCCGATGCCGCGTACGTCGTCGCCGAGTTCGGGGCGCGTCACTTCGGCGAGATCGAACCGCTCGCGCGCGCGGCGATGCCGGACGTCGCGGTCCTCACGAACGTCGGCGAAGCGCACCTCGAGATCATGGGTTCGCCCGAGCGCCTCGCCGAGACGAAGTGGGGCATCTTCGCGACGGGCGCGCGGCCCGTGCTCGGCGCGAACGACGCGGTGAGTCGGGCGCGCGCGGGGTCGCTCGAGCGGTCCGTCACGTGGTTCGCGCTCGATGACGAACGCGTCGAGCTCGGACCGGACGATACGCTCGTGCGCGCGATCGGCCGCGAGCGGATCGTCGTCTCCGACGCGCGCGGCGAACGCGACGCGCGCGTCGCGCTCGCGATCGACGGCGAACACAATCGCCGCAACGTCGCGGCCGCGCTCGCCGCGGGGATCGCGCTCGGCGTCCCGCTCGAGCGCCTCGCGGCCGGCCTCGGCGAGCTCGCGCTCCCGCAGGGCCGCTACGAACGGATCGCACTCGGGCCGTGGTTCGCGATCTTCGATGCCTACAACGCGTCGCCGAGCGGGACGCTCGCGACGCTCGAATCGTTCGCGCGCGAAGCGGCGCAGCGCCGCATCGCGGTGCTCGCGAGCATGGCCGAACTCGGCCCCGATGCCGCCGAGATGCATCGCCGCGTCGGCAACGCCGCGGCGCATTCCGGGCTCGATGCGATCCTCGTCGGCGGCGAATTCGGGCCGCAGATCGCGCGCGGTGCACGCGAGGCCGGCTTCGATCCCGAACGCGTCGTGCCGTTCGCGCGCAACGTCGATGCGATCGCGTGGCTCCAGGCGAACGCGC
>CAZZYZ010000267.1:0-3351 GCA_964658425.1 Vulcanimicrobiota bacterium
CGAAACGCGCGGCAAGATAGCCGGTGAGATTGAGCATCGCGTTCCATCGCGAGCTAACGCGCGACGCGATTGACGGTCGGCCCGAAATAGTCGCCGTCGCGCTCGTCGGCGGTGCCGGTATGGATCGCCCCGATCGCATCTTCGGGGCGATTGAATGCCGCCCCACGAGCGTTCAGCGGAACGTCCTTCGCCTCGACGGGTCGGATACGTTCGCGCGCGCCCGCCGGCAAACGGGGGTGCGACCTCGCTTGTCGGCCGCCTCGAACGCGTGTTATGGTGGCGTGAGATGGCGGCGAGCGAGATCGTATTTCCCGAGACGAAGCCCGAAACCGAATGGGTCCGCGGTCGCGCGCTGCAAAAAATGAGTCCGACGTATCGTCACGGCGTCACGCAGATGCGCGTCGCGACGGCACTCGACGGGTGGGCTCGCGAGAACGACAACGGACGCGTTGCGACCGAATGGCGATTTCGACTGACGCCGCCGGGCGAGCGAACGCGGCCGCTCGTCCCCGACGTTGCCTACGTTTCGTACGACGCCTTACCGAAATCCGCCGCCGACGATGTCGTCGCCGTACCGAATCTGGCGCCGACGATCGCCGTCGAGATTCTCTCGCCGGACGATCGCGCGGACGACGTACGAGATAAGATCGCGACCTATCTCGCCGCGGGAACGATCGCGGTTTTCGTCCTCGATCCGAAAACGAAAACGGCGATCGTCTCCGACCGGCTCGGCGAGCGATCGTTCGCGGTAAACGATAGCGTCGAGCACGAAGCGTTCGCCGGCCTGTCGCTCGGGCTCGATCTCATTTTCGTGCCGTAGGGCGTCGAAAGACGGCTCTACCTCCGCGGTGTGAGCTGCTCGGCGATCGCGGCCCCGTCGAGCCAGACGTTCTCGTATGCGATCTTGCCCTGCCGTCCGGCTGTTCCACTGAAGGCGTGATCCTCGCCGATCAGGTTCGTAGCTTGGACTGGAGAGCGCGCGATGCGCGGTATTTCGAATCCGTTCCGGAGAGCGTTCTTCGAGACGTATTCGATCTGATCGGTGCGCTTTTGGACGGCTAGAAGACGTCGGCGTTCGCTAGCGTCTCGGCGCGTTCGTCTGTAAACGTCTTACGGGCGCGCGAACGTCGCGACCGCGTCTCGCACGCGCTCGCGAAACCACACGGCGGATGCGTCCGTCGCGCTCGGATGCCACGCCATCCCGTAGCGCAAGGGCTCGAAATTCGGCGGTGCCGGAACGAGCCGGATGTCCGCCAGGGACGCGAAGCGCTCGCACCACGCGCGCGACAACGTGCAGATCATCTCCGTGCCCGGAAGCGCGAGCAACGCGATCGTCTGCGACGGCGTCACGAATCCGATGCGCCGCTTGATGCCGCGCGAAAAGAGCGGGCGATCGATCCATTGCTGTCGCCGCCCGGCGACGTCGAGGACGGCATGTGGGAACGATGCGTAGCGCTCGAGGGTCATCGGCTCGTCGCCGATCGGATGATCGCGCGCGACCGCGCAGACGAACTCATCGGCGAAGAGCGGCTCGACGGTAAGCCCCGCGAGGCCGTCGAGCCCGATGACGGCGAGATCGTGCCGGCGGTCGCGCATCGCGTCGAACGACGTCTCGCGCCACGGCGCGCACGCGAGCGAGACGTCCGGCGCGACTGCGGCGAGCGACGCGACGAGCGACGGCACGAAGAGCATCGCCGCGAACTCCGACGTGACGATGCGAAATCGTTCGCGGCTCGTCGCGGGATCGAAGCGCGATTCGTTCATGACCGTATCGAGTCGGGGTAAGAGATCGCGCAACTCGATGACGAGGCGTTCGCCGCGCGGCGTTCGCACGTATTCCGTTCCGCGGCGAACGATCAGATCGTCGCCGAGCGAACGGCGCGCGCGCTCGAGCGCGCGGCTCATCGCGGGCTGACTCATCGCGCAGCGCTCGGCGGCGCGCGTCACGTGAAGCTCTTCGAGCAGCGCGAGCAGCGGCGGAAGCAGATTGTAATCGTTCCCGAGATGATCCGCCGGGCGCATGGAAGCCATGACGATCATGCATTGGACAGATGCGCGTGCGAGTCTTACACTCGGCACGTCCCGCAAGGAGAATACCGTTGCCCGAACCCGTTAAAATTCTCGTCATCGGCGGAACCGGCGTCGTCGGTTCGCAGGTCGTCCGCGCGCTGCTCGAGCGCGGGGCCAATCTCCGCATCCTCGTTCGGGATGCGTCCGCGAAGGTACCCGCCGGCGTCGAGACGGCGATCGGCGACCTGCTCGATCCGCCGACGGTCGAACGGGCGATGGACGGCGTGCAGAAGCTCTATCTGCTCAACGGCGTCGTCGCGGACGAACTCACGCAGGCCTTGATCGCGTACGATCTCGCGAAGCGCCGCGGCCTCGAACACGTGCTCTATCATTCCGTCTTTCGCGCCGAGCAATTTCCCGACGTCCCGCACTTCGCATCGAAAGTCGCCGTCGAGAGGGCCTTACGCGCGTTCGACGTGCCGTGGACGATCGTGCGCCCGAATTACTTCATGCAGAACGACGCGACCATGCGCGAGCCGATTACCAAGGCCGGACTCTATCCGAGCCCGCTCGGGCCGACCGGTATCTCGATGGTCGACGTTCGCGACATCGCCGATGCGAGCGCGATCGCCCTCACGACGGGCGGCCACGCCGGAAAAACGTACAATCTCAACGGCCCGAGCATCGTCGACGGCCCCGGGGCCGCGGCGCTTTGGAGCGAAGCGCTCGGCACGCCCGTCCGCTACGGCGGTCACGACGTGGATGCGTTCGAAGCGGCGTTGCGAGAACGCGCGCCGTCGTGGTCCGCATTCGATCTGCGCATGATGTTCCAAGGCTATCTCGAGCGCGGCTTTACCGCGGAACCGGGCGATCTCGAGGCGCTCACGAAACTGCTCGGCAGACCGCCCCGCACCTACGATGCCTACGTGCGCGAAACCGCCGCAGCGTGGAAGACCGAATCAGCGTAGAACCCACAGCGCGTTGCTCGCGCTCAGCGGATCGGCGGCCCCCGCCGACGTGAGATCGTGAAGCTCCAAACCGATATCGGGCGAGACGTTCTGCGGCGCGCGTCCGGCAGCCGCCGTGACGGCGGCGATCTCGTCGCGGGACGGCGTCACGAGATAGAGCGGACCGTCCGCGTGCGGGAACGCACGCGTGACGTCGCCCGTGAGCAGCATCGGCGTTTGCGGGGCGAGATAGCGCGCGAGCGCGAACGTCGGATAGACGGAACCGGAAACGACGAGGCCGGCCGGTCCGCGCGCCAAGATCGCTTCGCCGATCGCACGCTCGGAGACGCGATCGTTGTTATCCCACCAGACCGAATAGTGCCGATCGATCGCC
>CAZZYZ010000268.1:0-3304 GCA_964658425.1 Vulcanimicrobiota bacterium
ACCGGTCAGACGATCGTCGTCGACGGCGGCACGACGATCGGCGGCTTCGATTAGCATGCCGCACCGTGCGATGCGAGCCGCGGCGCGCGGTCTCGCCTAGCGAACCCGCCGCACGATGGTGTTCGACGCGCTCGTCGCGCGTAACGTCCGCCGGAGCGGATTCGCCGCGCTCGTCACGATCGTCGCGATCGCTCTCGGCGTCGCGGGCCTGTACGTCGCGCAAACGATGGGTTCGGCCGCGCGGGCGGCGCTCGTCGCGACCGTCGCCGGCTTCGGAGAGCCGGCAACGTTCACGATCGCGAACGGCACGCGTCGACTCGACGAAGCGTCGCTCGCCCGACTGCGCGCGGTCCCCGGCGTCCGAATGGTGCGGCCGGTGCTTTCGGGCACGATCGCGCCGCGGGATCGCCCGAGCGACCGCATCGACGTCGTCGGCATCGACGCGATCGCCGCGTTTCCCGGTTCGTCCACGTTACGCGAACGCGAGGTCGGACCGTGGTCGCCGCCGACCATCGAAGATCGGTTACTCGTCGGCGCGAACGGAGCGCTCGTGTCGTCGCGATTCGCGGCGCTACGTCGATTGCGCGTCGGATCGTCCTGGCCCGTCCTCGCGGACGGGAAGCCCGTGGTTCTCAAAGTGGTCGCTATCCTCGACCGCCCGAGTCCGCGACTCGATCCGCACACGGTCATCGTCGACGAGCGAACCGCACAACGTTTTTTCGACGCGCCGTCGCGACTCGATCGCATCGAGATCGTCGCGGACGATCCGAAGGCGCCGCCGCAAACGATGTCGCGCCTGCGACGGCGCCTCGTCGAGCTCGTTCCGCGAACCGCGACCGTCGTGCGGACGGCCGACCTGATCGCGGAACTCGAACGTTCCGCGAACGCGTTCGATCTCGCGCTCCGACTCGTCGCGGTGCTCGCACTCGCCGTCGCGACGGTTCTGGCGGCGAACGCGATCGATCTCTCGGTTCGCCGTCGCGGCCCCGATATCGCGACATTGCGCATGCTCGGCGCGACGCGATCCGCGATCTTTCGCGCGTTCTTGCTCGAGGGATTCACGATCGGCGCGTTCGGCGCGCTCGTCGGTGCGATCGCGGGCGATGCGTTCGCCGTTTCTGCGGGTGCGTACGCCGCAGCGGACGCTTCGCTTCTGGGCCGGGACGTTTTGCTCGGCGTCGCGCTCGCCACGATCGCTTCGGCGTTGCCGGCAATCCGCGTCGCGCGAGCCCGGCCCGCCGTCGTGTGGCGTCGCTTCGATCGCCCGTTCGTAGCGGCACGTGGCGGCGGTACGACGTTCGGAGCGATCGCGCGCCTGCCGTTCTTCGCACGACACGCGATCCGAAATCTCCGAGCCCACGGTCGCCGCGCCTCGCTCGGACTCGTCGCGCTCGCGACCGCCGTCGCAGCGAGCACGTGCGTCGGCGTCACGGCGGCGTCGTTCGCGCGGACCGCGGACGTCGTTCTCGCTCGGTCGCTCGCGGGCGATCTCGTGATCGAACCGCTACCCGGCTATCGTGCGACGGATGCGCGGACGTTGCGGCGCATCGCCGCGCTCCCGGGCGTCGCGAGCGTGCGCGAAACGGACGCCCGCGCGTTTTCGGACGGATCGATCGTGCGCGTGCGGCCGGGAGCGAACGTCGCTGACGTTCGTTCGGCGATCCGGCACGCGCTCGCTCCGAGCGCATTCGTCGTTCGATCTCAAAGCGACGTACGCGCCGCGACCCGCGACGCGCTCGACGGCTCGTTCGCACTCATCCGTTCGCTCGGCTTTGGAGCGCTCGCCCTCGCGTTGTGCGGTGCCGCGATCACGTTCGCCTCGGCCGTCTCGGAACGCGAACGCGAGCACGCAGTCCTGCGCGTCCTCGGCCTACGTGCTGTGGATCTGCGCCGCGCGATCGTGACGGAAGCGTCGTTGCTTGGGTTCGCGAGCGGCGGTGTCGGCGTCGGCTCGGGCGTGTTGCTCTCGGCCGGTCTCGTCGTTATCGATCGGCTCGCGTTCGGATGGTCGGTTTCGTTCGCCGTTCCGGTCCTCACGACGCTGACGTCGCTCGGCGTCGTGGTGCTGGCGTCTGCGGTCGGAGCGCTTTTGCCGGCCGAGCGCATCGCGCGCTCGTGGCGTCTTCCCGAGCGCGCGACGCCGTGAGCTCGATCCGGCTCGCCGCATTGTTCGGAATCTTCGTAATCGCGTGGGTCGTCGCGGCAGCACCCGTCTCCGTCGCCCATCCGCGTGCGGGTTCGTCGCTCGATGCGTCGTCGTTCGTGTCGTCGCGTGAGTTCGCGATTCACCCACACGCGCCGAGCGAATGGTGGGCGTCGCACGGGCGCGTGCGCTCGCGGGACGGTCGGCGTTTCGGCTTCACGGCGATGTTTTTCCGATATTCCCTCGACGCGCGAGAGGATGCGGATGCGGCCGAGTTCTCGCTCCTCGACGAACGGACGGGACGCGTCGTATCCGACACGCGCGTCGTGCGAAAGGTCGCGCCGCGCACGGCCGACGACGGCATTGCAGCGGACGATTGGCACGTGATCGGTCGAACGGAACGGACGCGATCGCGCGAAGACTTTTCGGTTCGCGCGGAGTCGAGCGCCGCGTCTTTACGTCTCGCGTTGCGACCGCTCAAGCGTGCTTCGCCCTCGCCCGCGTACGCGGGTTATGCCTTCACGCGCATGCGGGCGACGGGCTCGCTCGCGATCGACCGGCGTCGCTTCGACGTCGTCGGCGATGCCTGGCTCGATCACGAATATCGCACGACGCGCGCGCCCGTCGGCGAACGCGGGAGCGATCGTTACGAATTACAGTTGGACAACGGCAGAGAGCTGACGTTGTTCGCACGACGCCTCGACGACGGAACGTACGTCGTTCGCGATCGTTCCGGTCGTTCCGAACCCCGCGCGTCGAGCGTCGTGGCCGATGGCCCGACCATCCCGATCGGCGGACGTCTCGTCGAGGCCGATGGGACGAGCCGCGCGCTCGATCCCGACGCGATCGAACTCGTCGATCGCGGCGGCGCGCGCTGGCGTAGTCCGTACGACGGAGGCGCGTATCCGGACGTCTGGCGGCTCTCGCTTCGCGACGTCGCGGATACGCTGGCGATCGAGCCCGTCGTCCGCGATCAAGAAGTCGTGCCGCGCGCGGGCGGTGCTCCCGCGTGGGTCGGTGCGGCCGACATCGCACGGGCCGAACCGCCGGGAACGCCGCTCGGCTCGGGCTACGCGGAACTGACGGGATACGCACGTCGACAGTAGTCAGCGCGACCGCCGATCGTGGCGTTCGTAGTCGAGGATCTGCGGGCGCGCGTAG
>CAZZYZ010000269.1:0-3207 GCA_964658425.1 Vulcanimicrobiota bacterium
ATCGCGGCCGCGAACGCGTCGCCGCGCGCTTCGGCCGAGGTGAACATGTCGAAGGACGCGCAGCCGGGCGAGAGCAGCACGACGTCGCCCGCGACCGCGCGCGAGCGGGCGATCGCGACCGCCTCGTCCATCGACGACGCGCGCGCGACGAGCGCCGGATCGACGACCGCGGCGAGTTCGTCCGCCGCTTCGCCGATCAGGACGACCGCTTTCGTGCGGGCGCGCGTCGCGTCGCCGAGCGCGCGGAAATCGGTGCGCTTCGATTTGCCGCCCGCGATCAGGATCACCGGCCGGTCGAACGCTTCGAGCGCGGCGACGACGGAGCCCGGGTTCGTCGATTTCGAATCGTCGACGTACGTCACGCCGTCCCGTTCCGCGACGGTCTGCAAACGATGCGGCAGCGCGGAGAAATCGCGGATCGCGGCGCGCAGCGCATCGATCTCGAGATCGGCGCTGAGCGCCACGAGCAGCGCGCCGAGCACGTTGCTCAGATTGTGCTTGCCGAGCAACGGAATCTCGGAGACGGGCATGATCTCGATCGGCCGCGGATCGCCCGTTCTCGGCGCGTACGTGATCCGATCGCCGCGAACGTAGACCGTCGTCGCGCGCCGCGGTTCGATACCGTACCACGCGGTGCGCGCGCGCAGCCGCTTCGCATTGTCGTCGCTCGCGAGCTCGGCGAGCATCGGATCGTCGAGATTGCCGACGAACGTATCGCTCGCACTCTGATTCGCGAAGATGCGAAATTTCGCTTCGCTGTATTCGTCCATCGAATGATAGCGATCGAGATGATCGGGCGAGAGATTGAGGATCGCGGCGATCTTCGGTTTGAACGAGCGGATCGATTCGAGTTGGAACGACGAGACCTCGGCGATCACCCAATCTTCCGGCTTCGCGGCGTACGTCTCGCCGATGAGCGCGTTGCCGATGTTCCCGCCGACGTGCGTCGTCTTCCCGGCGCGCGCGAACATCGCGCCGATGAGCGCCGTCGTCGTGGTCTTGCCCTTCGTGCCCGTGATCGCGACGAGCGGTGCTTTCGAGATGCGATACGCGACTTCGATCTCTGAATAGACGGAGATGCGCGCGTTCTGCACGGCGTTGACGATCGCGTTCGTGAGCGGGACGCCGGGCGAGACGACGCACGCCGTTACGGTCCCGAGGATCGTCGCGAGATCGGCCGGCGCGACGTAGCGAACGCCGTGCGCGGCGAGTTCCACGAGCGTCGCCTCGAGCGATTCGCGCGGCTTCTCGTCGGTCGCGAAGACGGTCGCGCCGCGCGCGCGCAGCACCGTGCAACTCGCGATCCCGCTGCGGCCGAGGCCGATGACGAGCACGCGCGCGCTCGCGTCGAACGCGCCGTCCGTCCCGGTCATCGCGCGATCACCGCGCCGGCGAGTGAGAGCAGCGCCGACGCCGTCCAAAAGCGCGTCGTGACGGTCGTCTCGGACCAGCCGACGAGTTCGAAATGATGGTGCAACGGGCTCATGCGAAAAATCCGTTTTCGGGTTCTTTTGAAATACGACACTTGAACGATCACCGAGAGCGCTTCGAGGGCAAAGACGCCGCCGACGAGCGGCAAGAGCAGTAGATTTCCGGTGAGCACGGCACTTCCCGCAAGCACGCCGCCGAGCGCGAGCGATCCCGTATCGCCCATGAACACGCGCGCCGGATGGCGATTGAACGCGAGGAATCCGATGACGGATGCGGCGAGCGCGACATCGACGATCGTCACCCCGTGCGCGCCCGCGCGCCACCCGAGCCACGCGAAGACCGCGAGCGGCGGCAGAATCGTCCCGCTCGCGAGCCCGTCGAGCCCGTCCGTGAGATTGACGGCGTGCGTCGTCGCGAGCAATGCCAGGAGCGCGAGTGCGTACCAGGCGAGATGCGGCACGCGCACGACCGTCGTCCCGAACGAGAACACCGCGTCGCTCGTCGCCGGCCCGAGCGCGCCCCGCGCGAGAAATAAGAAGACGATCCCGACGAGCAGCGTCAAGGCGAATTTATCGCGCGCGCGCAGACCGCGATTGCGGCCGCGACGAATCGAGATGTAATCGTCGTAGGCGCCGACCGCGCCGCAGCCGAGCCCGAGTACGGCGAGCGCGATCCCGGCATTGCTCGCGGCCTCCGCGAACGGCAGCGCGAACACGAGCCCGATCGCGAAGAGCACGCCGCCCATCGTCGGCGTCCCGGTCTTCACGGCGTGCGTCTTCGGCGCGTCCTCGTAGGCGTGCTGTTCGAACGAGAGGCGGCGCAGCCGCGCGATCGTCGGATCGCCGAGCGCGAGCGTGACGGCGAGCACGACGGCGAACAGCGGAACGAGCGCGACGCCTTCGTTCATGCGGGGTCGCTCGCGAGCGGCGTCGGCCCGGCGCCGCGCCATGCCAGGACGACGATCGGCGTCTGTTCGTCGCCGTTGCCGTGCGGATTCGCGCGGAGCGCGAGCGCGACCGCCCCGCGATTCACGCCCGCCGACGCGCCGAGGACGTTGACGATGCCGAGGTCGTTCGCATCGACCACGACCGCGTGCGTCCCCGTCTTCGCCGCGAGCGCGGCGGCCGCGTGCTCGGGCCGCTGCGGCCCGAGCACGATCGTCCGTTCGAACGGCGGCAGCGTCCCCGTGTAGCCGTCGATCGCCGAGATCGATTCGCCGAGCACGCGATAGAAGAATCCGCGCTTGCGAACGACGAGCCCGGCCGCGTGCGCGAGCGCGGCGAACGCGACCTTCCACGCGCCGACGTCGTCGATCACGAGCTGCAACGATTCCGGCTGATTGACGGTCGCGAGCGCCCCCGCGCGGCGCGAGAGCGCGTAGGCGAGGCGGCTCGGGCGCACGGTCTCCGCCGCGACGGTGCGATTCTGCGCGATCGCGACGGCCGTCTCGGAAACGGCGACGACGTCGCCCACGCGCGCGATGCCGCGCACCGCATCCGCGACGAGGGTCGGTAGATCTTCGGCGCTGCGCACGAGCCGCGTACGCACGGGGATCGCGACGAGCGCGTATGCGAACGGTGCGCGTCTCTCGGCCGGGCGCGAGCGGCCCGCGACGAGCACCGCGGGCGGCACGCCGCTACCTGCCGGCATCGACCCGGCGCAATCCCTCGACGATTTCCTCGAGCCGGTAGCGTCGCGAGCCTTTGAAGAGCACGAGGTCGCCCGAGCGCGCGTTCGCCGCGGCGTGAGGGTGACGCGCCCCATGCTGCAAGCAGC
>CAZZYZ010000270.1:0-3153 GCA_964658425.1 Vulcanimicrobiota bacterium
CTTCGTCGCGCGATCCGCGCGAAACGCGAGCGTGCATAGTTCGACCGCGACGAGAAGCACCGTCGTTCCGGGCCGCGCATTCGCGAGGCGCGATGCGATCGCGAGCCCGGTCACGCCGCCCGCGCACCCGAGGCCGAAGACGGGCGTACGCTCGACATCGGGCCGGAAGCCCATCTTCGGGAGGACGCGCGCCTCGAGGCTCGGCGTCGCGATCCCCGTCGACGAGACCGTCACCACGGCATCGATCGCGTTCGCATCGAGGCCGGCCGCTACGAGCGCGCGCTCGACGACGCGTTCGAAAAGCTCCGTCGCGCCTTCGAGGTACGCATTGTTCCGATCGGGCCAGCCGTGCTGTTCGGCGAACCAGGTGATCGGACGGACCGAGTACCGGCGCTCGATCCCCGTCGTCGCGAACACGCCCGCGACGCGATCGTAATCGGCCATCCGATCGGCAAAGAACGACCGCGAGACGGTTTCGGCGGCCTTCTGATCGATCTCGAATTTCGGCACGGCCGTGGCCATCGAGATCAGGCGCGCCTCGTACGACGCCTGCGTCTGCCCCCGTTGCATATCAGCGAACGCTTTCGATGCGATGCCGAGGGAAGGACATGCCGCGGGCGGATGCGTCCACAAAGAAAACCGTACCACTAGCCAAGATTTCGTTAATGTAGCGGCATTGGGTTCGATTTTGCCTGCGTCCACCCGTTTCTGTGTCCAACTGGCCGGGGGAGTCATCGCACGGTGCGCCCCACCGCGCGGCGCGCGATCGGTACGTCGCCGAAGCGTTTCCGCGCAACGCTGCAGTTCCGTGGCATCGCGTGGGTACGACGAATGCAGATTCCCTGTAGATGCATGTGGAGACACCGATGCCAGACACGACACCATTCGTCCGATTCAGCGCGGGCGTCGAGACCGAGAGTGCCGACGAGCAACGCTATCTCGAAGAGATCGTCGCGACGCAGCGTGCGATCGGCGAGCGACTCGCGGAGAAATATCGTCACGGCGTTCGAAGCGTCCATTCGAAGAGCCACGCCGTCCTTGCCGGCACGGTCGAGATGCTCTCCGGAGTCGCGGAACCGTACGCGCAGGGACTCTTCGCGAAGCCCGGTCGCTACGACGCGGTCATCCGGCTCTCCACGAATCCGGGCGACATCTTGCCCGACAGCATCTCGACGCCGCGCGGCTTCGCGCTCAAGATTCTCGGGCCCGAGGGCGAGGCGATGGTCGGCGGTCACGAAGGCGAGCGAACGCAAGACCTGTTGTTGATCAACGGCCCCGTGCTCGGAGCGCCGGGTCCCAAGGAGTTCGCCGGTCAGATGAAGCTCTTTCTGCAGCATCTCGACGACCCGCAGGAGCTCAAGGAAGCCGTCTCCGCGGGGGCGCGCGTCGCCGAGCAGATCTCCGAAATCTTCGGGAAACCGAACCCGCAGTTTAACTCACTCGGCGGCCACGCGCCGACGAACTTCCTCGGCGAAACGTTCAACACGCAACTCGCCGCGCGCCACGGCGACTACATCGCGAAGTACGCGCTGACGCCGGTCAGCGAGAATCTGCGTGCGCTCACGGGCACGAAGATCGATATCAAAAACCCGAACGCCATTCGCGATTCGCTGGCCGCTTTTTTCGAGCACGAGGGCGGCGTTTGGGATCTCGGCGTGCAGCTCTGCACGAACCTCGAGCGCATGCCGATCGAGGACGGCGCGACGCCGTGGCCCGAAGACGAGAGCCCGTTCGTGACCGTCGCGCGTCTCACGATCGCGGCGCAACCGACGTATACGCCGGAGCGGCGCGTGTATGCCGACGACATCCTCACGTTCAGTCCGTGGCACGCGCTCGAAGCGCACCGCCCGCTCGGCGCGCACAATCGCGTCCGACGTGCGGCCTATGCGATGTCGAGCGGTCTGCGGCACGACGAAAACGTACGCGCGAAGCGCGAACCCAAGAGCGGCACGGAATTCTTCGTGATCGATCGCGAAGCGGCGGTTCGGTAAGGCTCACTGCGCGACGATCACGCCGCGAAAGCCGGACGCGTACGACGTGAGATCGCCGAAGAGATACGTCCCGGCGGCGGGGACCGTGAAAACTTGCGAGACGCAGCCCATCGGTAGGTAACCGGTCGACCACGGACCCGCCGTCGTGATCGCCGTTCCCGATGCGAACATCAAGCTCGACGCAAACGAGTACGCATTCGGGAACGACGCCGAGGTCAAGCCCGCGGCCGAGTGGGTGACGGCCGTCGATTCCGCGTTGAAGAACTGTACCGTCGAGCCGACGCTGACGCTGATCGGATCGGACGTTGCGATCGAGGTAAGGGTGTTATCCGCGTAGCCCATGATCGCGCCCGCCGTACTCGTCCCCGCACCGATCTGCGCGCTCATGTCGATAACGACGCTCGCCGTCGGCGTCGTACCGTTCGTGCACGTATTGGAGCTCGAATTCGTCCCGGTCGCGATCGACGTTGCGGTGGCCGTCGCCGTGGCCCCCGAGCCGGGCGCGGTGTAATACGGACTCAGATGCGCGTCGAGCGAGGAGCACGCGGCCAGCGCCGCACACGCGATCATCGCGACGAAGATGCGCCGCTCGGTCATTGCGCGATACTTACGGGGATATTCATCGTTGCGGTCGTCCCGTCGGCTTTCGTTGCAGCGAGCGTGAGATTGACTTGCGATTGCGCGGCGGGTGCCCCGAGCGTCGAGAAGGGGTACTGCGCCTGCCATTGCCCGGAACCGACGTTTGTGAGCTGCGTCGCCGATCCGCCTTGATAGCCGATCGAGACCTTCTGCGCGTTGCTCGACGTGATAACCGAGATCGCGACCTGCGCGTTGTTCTTGAGGACCGTCGGCGTGAGCGTAACGTAGTAGATCTGAATGGCGGCACTCGGCGCCGCAAAATTATTCGTCGGTGACGCACCGTACGTGAACGTATTCGCATTCGCGAACGCCGACGGCGTCGGCGCGGGAGTCGGGCCCGCGAACAGATTCGCGGGCGTCGCAATTCCCGGCGTCGCGCCGATTTGCGGCTGCGCGCCTTGGGTCGGTCCGGGAACCTGGCCGATCCCCGAGCTTTGGCCGAGCGCCCCCGGGAGGCCGGCCGCTCCCACCGGCGCGGGAGTCGCAAACGGCGCCGGCGTCGGGCCGGCCGCTGGCGCCGCGC
>CAZZYZ010000271.1:0-3147 GCA_964658425.1 Vulcanimicrobiota bacterium
GGCCGCTGGGTTCAATTTCCGGGCGAGGCCGTATGATGCCCGAGCAGATCGAGCTTCCGCTCTCACCCGCCGCGTTCGAGCTGCGGCGGCTCGCCGTCGAGCGCGAGCTCGCGGCATGAACCGCTACGTCTTCGCGATCCCGCTTCTCGCGTTCATCGCGTGGGCGATCGTGGCCGCGCTTCTCCCGATCCCCGACTCCCTCTCCGGATGCACCGATGCGGTGCGTGCCGGGCTCTGCTAGGAGGCTTATCATGGCGTTACACAAGTCGACTTTCGGCGAGGCCGATAACCACGGCGAGATAGGCTGGGTTACGATCCTCGTTCAGCCGTACGTGGGAGAGTGAGATGCCGAAAACGTTTCCAATTCAGCGCGCAGTAATGACGCAAGAGATGTATCAGATACTACGCCAGGTGCTAGTTGAAGTTGAGCGGGTTAGATTTCAACAAGCTGAAGATCAAGGCGAAGAACCCGATAGCGTAAATACAGAAGACCTTAAAAAGGCAGCCTACTATATTCGCGTTCTACGTGATCGCCGATTAAAAACTGAAAGCAAGCGCGCTCGAAAGGCGAAATCATGAATCGCAGACTTATTTCGGCGATCGTCGCCGCGTGCGCGCTCGGCGCATCTCTCTCGGCGTGCTCGTCGTCGAGTCCCACGAACTGCGCGTCTCCGAGCGCCATGGGCACCGGAGCGATCGCGGTATCGAGCCCGTGCCCGCAACCCACGGCGACCGCGGAGGCGACCGATACGAGCCCGTCGCCGCCGAACGACACGCCCTCGGAGCCGAGCCCGACCGTCACGCCCTCTCTGGCGCCCGTCGCGAGCGCGACGCCGAGCGCAGAGCCGTCGACCCCGCTTCCGCCCAAGCCGACGATCGCCCCGACCGCGCCGCCGAGCGCCTCGCCGACCGCGATCGCCACGGCCGAGCCCTCGCCGATCGCGGGCGCGTACATGACCGTCTCAAGCATCTCGCAACACGTGGGCTACACGTCGCACTTCAACTACCGGAACACGCAGTACGTCACGCGCCCGTCGATCCTCGCGATGGCGAAGGCGAGTCCGTTCAAGATGTGGCGCGACAGCTCCGGAAACTCTCCGGGCGGCTCGATCGCGACGAACCCGGGCGAAGCGCTCGCGCAGATCCACGACTCGGCCCCGGTGCCGGCGAAGTATATCGAACCGTGCGGCAACGAGTGGGATCACCACAACGACGCATCTCGAGCGAATACCGAGGATTGGGCGGGCGAGCTCGTCGCGTGCTACAAAGCCCAGGTCCCGTATCTCAAGAAAACTTTTCCTGGAAAGCCGCTCGTCGGGTTCTCGCTCGCGAACGCTGAGGGCGACACATCGAAGCTCGTTGCCGCGTTCCAGGCGGCGGGAATCCCGACGCCGATCGACGTGCATCCGTCGTTCCATTGGAGCGAGTGCGGCAACAACCCAGAGATCGATTCCGGCGCGTCGTCGTTCGCGAGCATCGTAGCGGCGGTCCGAAAACTCGGCAACGATCCGTGGCTCACGGAGTCGGGCTACGACACGTACGACCCGAAGCTCATCACGACGTCGAAGCCTGCGGATTCGCCGTACGGTCGCCCGTGCGCGATTCCCAATAGCGTCATCACGCCGTACTACCTGCGGCAAGTGCTCTATCTCCGCAACCTCGGCGTGACCGAGATCATGTTCTACCAATTCGCCGACGTTGTGAGCGACACGGTGTTCGGCGGATGTGGCGCGATCGACAAGGATGGCAACCCGAAGCCGCAATACACGGCACTCCTGAATCTCGTCAAGCTGTACACGGACGCGACGAAGCCGGTGACGCCGATGCCGCATCCGGCGATCCAATTCGCGGAGAGCGCGAACGTCATGCACAACGTCGCGCAGCGGAACGACGGTTCGCTTCTCGTCGCGGAGTGGCGCGCGGCGCGCGACTTCGATTGGCAGTCGCAGAAGCCGATCGCGGTGCCGCTCGCGAAGGCGACCGTGACGGTTCCGGGCTATCACGCGGTCGCGATCCACGCGTTCGAAGCGGACGGGTCGGTGCAGACGCTTCCAGCCGCGTCGAGCGTGACGAATCTCGGGTCGAGCATCCAAGTGCTGGAGTTCGCGCCGAACGCGGTGGTGTCGAAATGATGGCCGCGGCGGTTTTACTCGCGCAGTATTACTCAAACCCGCAACCGGAAACCGATTGGTGGGCGATCGCGATTCGCACGGTCATCGTCATCGTCGTTTTCGTGATCGCGCTCGCGATCCTCAGTACGACCTTCCGTTTCGTCTCGGAATTCGAGCGGCTCGTGATCTTTCGGCTCGGGCGGTTCGAAGGCGTTAAGGGACCGGGATTCGTATTCGTCACGCCTTTGATCGAGTCGGTGTACGAAACGGTCGACATTCGCGTCATCACCAAGCAGATCGGCATCGACGCGATGACGAGAGATACGGTTTCAATCAAGGTGCAAGCCGTCATCTTCTACGAGGTAACGTCACCCGAGGATGCGTCGCTCAAGGTGGACGACTACGATGAGGCAATCGATCTAGCAGCGCAAACGGCGCTTCGAAACGCGATCGGCTCATCCAACCTCGCGACCGTCCTTTCGAATCGTTCGGCGCTGGACGAGGCGGTGCAAAATAGCATCTCGAGCATGGCAAAGTTTTGGGGAATCTTGGTGCGCTCTGTCGATATCAACGACGTGGTGCTTCCTCCGGAGCTCGCGAACGCGATGTCTCAGGGCGCCCAGGCCGAGCGCGAGGCGAGCGCGCGGCAGCTCCTCGCCGCGTCCGAAGTCGTCATCGCGAAGCAGTTCGTGGAAGCCGCGAAGATTTACGAATCGGATCCGGTCGCGATCGACCTACGCAAGATGAATCTCGCGTTCGAAGCGATCAAGAGCGGGCAGACGAACACGGTGCTCATCCCTGCGACCGGGTTCGAGGGTTTGGCGTCTACCGCTAAAGCGATCCTGAAATGAGTGACCCCGATGTCACGCGGCGAGGCGCGGTAGAAGCCGCCCTCGCCGCCCTCGGGCTCATTCTTGCGATGCTGTTCGTTCTGTTCTATCTCGGTCCCGAGTTTGATCGGTATAGTCACGCGAAACCGATCGCGTCGGCGACGCCGTGCTCGCACTACGTCGACGGCGATCGGTGCGTGGAGCGA
>CAZZYZ010000272.1:0-3116 GCA_964658425.1 Vulcanimicrobiota bacterium
TCAGTCCGCGGTTACGGAGCGAGCGCCGATCCCGGTCGGCCCGATTCCCGAGCGGTTGGATGGGCGTCGTTTCGGAGTTCCGCGAGTCGATCACGCGCTATCTCCTGGTGAGGGACGGCAATTTTTCGTCGGAGCCGCGTCATCTCCCCACTCTCCGCCAAAATCACGTGGACGACCACATCGCTTCGAATTCCGCCGACCGCGATCGCGGAGTTCTCGGAGCCTCACGCCGATCGTTCCGATGCGGGAGTGACGGGCCTCACAGAGGTCGATATCAACTCCCGTGACGCCCGAGCCGACTCCCCACAGGTGAACGATTCTCGCGACTCGACGAGGCACGGTCGTTTCGGGCGGCGGTCTCGCCGGTGACGCATTACGCGACGGCGGTAGATCGACTGCTGCGGCATACGCCGCGCACGGCCTTCGTCGTGACGCTCGTCCTCGGATTCACCGCCGTCGGCTGCTGCCTCGCAGGTGCGTTAGCTATTTGCTTCGGCGCTCGGGCCGTCATCACGAATTCGATTCCGCGCGGATTGTACTGGATCGCTCCTCATTCGATCGCACGCAATTCCGTCGTCGGGGGCTGCCTACCCCGACCGATCGCCCTGGATCTGTCCGATCGAGGCTACGGCATCGCCGGCCGATGCCCGGGCAACGTCCTGCCGTTCTTCAAGATCGCGGCGGCGCTCCCGGGCGACACGGTCGTCGTCAGCGATCGCGGCGTCGCGGTCAACGGAAAGACGTGGCCGTGGAGTCGGCCGCTCTCGCGAGATCGGCTCGGACGCACCTTACCGTTGCATTTCGGTACGTTTCGCATAAAGCGCGGCTATCTGTTCTTGATGGGATTGAATCCGGCGAGCTTCGACAGTCGCTACTTCGGCGCGATCTTGGCGAAAGATTTCGCGACCTATCGGCCGGTGCTCGTCGAATCGTCGATCTATACGAATCGACTCATGTTGCTTCGCCCCGATTGACGGGTCGAAGCGACGCACGATCGCTCGTCAACCACGCCGAATCGCGTAACGGAAGCCGACGCACGGGCGTCCGCACGCGGGATCGAAGATGTCGCGTTCTCACGACATCGAGATCGCGTTTTTCCTGCATCGGCGACCGAGATCCGAATGCGCTCAGGCCCAACGGGCTTGGGATTGGAGAAACGATTGGACCGTTTTTGCAAGCCGTCGAAGCGCTTGCTTTTGCGTCTTAGCAGTTGCGACTTCTATAAAGACCGTCGCGGCCGACGTCATCGACCGAAATTTCCCACCGCCGCCGATTAACGATCGCCGCCGCGCGATTTCGCAGACTTACCGTCTCAACGATCCGGTCATTATTCGCCACCGCCGTTGATCGTCTGGGACGCGGGACTATTCTGATCCGGCATTTGGTTCGGCGGCTGCGACAATTGCTGCGCCGTCCGCCGATTGTAGAAGTCCGCCATGGCCGTGTCCGGGATCGGGACGTCCTGCGCGGGATCGATATGGATCGCCGCGAGTTGCGTCCGCGCGTACGGATCGCCGAGCGCGGCGGCCTGCCGCCATAGCTTGATACCGCCGACGAAATCGACCGGGAGCCCGAGGCCGTTGAACTTGAGATACGCGAGATCATCCATCGAGTCCGTCTGGCCACCGGCGATACCGTCCTTTAAAAGCGGAATCGCGCGAGCGTAGTCGGGCGGTACGCCGACGTTCAATATATACACTTCAGCGAGCCCGGCCTGAATATTCGCGCGGTAATAGAGACGCGATTGCGCTTCCTCGATGAGTCGCACGCTGTCGGCACGCGCGTCTTTCGCATCGTGTGTCTGCAAATAGAACACCGCCAAGTACAGACCGGCATACGTGTACCCGAGCCGCACGGCACGCCTGAAGTACGATTCTGCCCGGCGCGGATCCTCGGGGACGCCGGCCCCGTCGCGATAGATCAACCCGAGTTGGAGCGCCGCAAAACCATCGTCTTTTGAGTCCGCCGCGCGTAACATCCGCAAGGCGGTCGGCTGATCCATCGAAGTTCCGTAGCCGATTGATAAGTCGAAAGCGACGCCTACGCTGGAGCGAACGTCACCGCCGCGTGCCCCCGCAAGGGAAGCGCGATGCGATTCCCCGGCTAACGCCGGATCGCCCGTGTACCACAACGCGCCCGCGAGTTCTTTGGCGGCGAATGGGTCGCCTCGTCTGACGGCATCGCGGAAGTCGTCGACGGCCCGATGCGCGTCTTTGCTCCGCCCATCCCCGTGTAACGTCAGGTATCCGGCGGCCATCGCATCGGTCGGTCGAATCGCGAGGATCCGCTTGTACCATCCGCCGGCGCGGCGTTCGTCCTCGACCACGCCGCATCCGCGCTCGAGCATTTGCGCCATCAAGCGCATGGACGTCAGGTCGCCACGGTCGGCACCCTTCCGGACGTCGGCGACGACCCTCGTACAGTCGTCGTGTAGGACGAGTTGCGTCCGCGGATCCCGCGCATCATATGCGGAGGATCGAGCATCCGCCCCAGTCGGAACCGACGTCGTCAAAAGAATTGCGAGGGCGGCGAACCCGTTGGCACATTTCCGAAACAAGGCGATCGTCATTTCGTCGTCATCCTCCACCGACCGCGGATGACGAAGTCGGAACGTACGTCTTCCCGGTCGCGAAATCGAATCGGGCGCCGTGACGAGCGACCGCGTCGCGCCGTCTCGGCGGATGCAGATTCTCCGGCTCCCATGCCCTGGCTACCCAAACGCACCGCGACACCTCGCGAACTCGAGCGATGCGTGATCTAAGCCTACGGTGGAACGCCGCGTCGACGACCCGGCTCTCCGTCCCGACGAGCGTGCCACGGCGCGAACGACGAGCGAGACGCGCCGCGCGATCGAGAGGCGGGAAGGCGAGACCTCTCATCGCAGTGCCTCGACGAGAAGGGTTCGCACCATCGGCGCGATCGTGGCGGGAGCGATTCGAGGGCGAGCGTCTGGAGTCTTACCGCCAGACGCGACGACGCCTCGCGCGCGACGTCCTCGGTTTCGGGACATCCGCGGCGTCGGAGCGACCTCGCGCGAGACCGACCTACCGTCGTCGGCGGAGCGCGATTTCGCGACGATCGTCCGAAGGACGATGAATCTCGTGCATGGTACGGCC
>CAZZYZ010000273.1:0-3087 GCA_964658425.1 Vulcanimicrobiota bacterium
GTCGATAAGATGACCGAGCGCGTCCGTGAGGCGCTCAACGATGCCTTTTCACGGGCGCTGCGGGAGCGCAATCCGAGCGTGGAGCCCGAGCACGTGCTCGCGGCCCTGCTCGATCGCCCGGACGGCGTCGTTCCGGCCCTGTTCGCGAAGGCGAACGTCGAGCCGAAGCGCCTGAACGCCGCGCTCGAAGGCGCGCTCGGGCGGCTCCCCAAGCTCTCGGGCTCGGGCGACGTGTCGCCGCAGCTTGCCGGCGCGTCATCGCGCCTGCTCGTCCGCGCCGCCGACGAGGCGACGAAGCTCACCGATGACTACGTCTCGGTCGAGCATCTGCTGCTCGCCCTGATCGACGACTCCGGCGCGACCGGCAAGCTGCTCCGCGAGAACGGCGTGACGCGCGACGGCATGCTCGGCGCCCTTCGCGACGTCCGCGGCAACCAGCGCGTCACCACGCAGAACCCCGAAGGAACCTACCAGTCCCTCGAGCGCTACGGCCAGGATCTCACGATCGCGGCGGCTGCCGGCAAGCTCGATCCGGTCATCGGTCGCGACGAAGAGATCCGGCGCGTCGTCCAAGTGCTCTCGCGCCGCACGAAGAACAACCCCGTGCTCATCGGCGAGCCCGGCGTCGGTAAGACGGCGATCGTCGAAGGGCTTGCGCAGCGCATCGTGCGCGGCGACGTTCCCGAATCGCTCAAGGACAAGCGGATCGTCTCGCTCGACATGGGCGCGCTGATCGCGGGCGCGAAGTTTCGCGGCGAATTCGAAGAGCGGCTCAAGGCCGTCCTCAAGGACGTGCAGTCCTCCGAAGGCCGCGTGCTGCTCTTCATCGACGAGATCCACAACGTCGTCGGCGCCGGCAAGTCCGAGGGTTCGATGGACGCGGGCAACCTGCTCAAGCCGCTTCTCGCGCGCGGCGAACTCCATCTTGTCGGCGCGACCACACTCGACGAATACCGCAAGTATATCGAGAAGGACGCCGCGCTCGAGCGCCGCTTCCAACCCGTCTTCGTCGATCAGCCGAGCGTCGAGGATACGATCTCGATCCTGCGCGGTCTGCGCGAGCGCTACGAAGTGCATCACGGCGTGCGCATCAAGGACGCCTCGCTCGTCGCGGCGGCCGTGCTTTCGAATCGTTATATCGCGGACCGGTTCTTACCGGACAAGGCCATCGACTTAATCGACGAGGCCGCGGCGAAGCTACGCACCGAGATCGATTCGATGCCGCAAGAACTCGACGAAGCGCAGCGTCGCACGATGCAGCTCGAGATCGAGCGCGAAGCGTTGCGCAAAGAAGACGACGACAACTCGAAGCGTCGCCTCGAGAAAATCGAACACGAGATCGCGGAACTGCGGTCGTCGACCGACGGTGTCGCGGCTCGTTGGCAAGCCGAGAAAGAAGCGGTCCGTGCGATGCGCGACGTCCGCGTGCAGATCGACGCGACGCGTAACGAGATCGAACGCGCCGAGCGCGCCTACGATCTCAACGTCGCCGCGCAGTTACGCTACGGCAAGCTCGCCGAGCTCGAGCGTACGCTCGCCGCCGCGGAAGCGCAGCTTGCGAGCGATGCCGGCACGCGCCTGCTCAAAGAAGAAGTTGACGAAGACGACATCGCGGGCGTCGTCGCGCGCTGGACGGGCATCCCCGTCGCGAAGCTGCTCGAGGGCGAGATGAAGAAGCTCCTCAAGCTCGACGACGAGCTCCACGAGCGTGTCATCGGCCAAGACGAAGCGGTCGTCGCGGTCGCCGAAGCCGTCATCCGTTCGCGCAGCGGACTCTCGGATCCGAATCGGCCGATCGGCTCGTTTATCTTCCTCGGGCCGACGGGCGTCGGCAAGACCGAGCTCGCGCGTGCGCTCGCCGAGTATCTCTTCGACGATGAGAAGGCGCTGATCCGCATCGACATGTCGGAATATGGCGAGAAGCATTCGGTCTCGCGCCTCATCGGTGCGCCGCCGGGATACGTCGGCTACGACGAAGGCGGCCAACTCACGGAAGCCGTGCGCCGCAAACCGTTCAGCGTGGTCCTCTTCGACGAGATCGAGAAGGCCTCGCCCGATGTGTTCAACGTGTTCTTGCAGATCCTCGACGACGGCCGCCTGACCGACGGTCAGGGCCGCACCGTCGACTTCAAGAACACGATCCTCATCATGACCTCGAACATCGGCAGCAACCGAATCCTCGACTATCACGACGAGGATCCGGCGGGCTACGCGGTTATGCGCGCGACGGTGCTCGACGAGCTGCGCCGCAGCTTCCGGCCGGAGTTCCTCAATCGCGTCGACGAGACGGTCGTCTTCCGGGCGCTCGGCGAAGCGCAGCTCGATCGTATCGTCTCACTGCAGATCGATCGCCTTCGCGGGCGGCTCGCCGATCGGCGGATCACGCTCGACGTCTCGGCGGGGGCGCTCCGGCATCTCGTCGCGGTCGGCTACGATCCGACGTATGGCGCGCGGCCGATCAAGCGCGCGGTCCAACGCGAACTCGAAACGGCGCTCGGCCGTAAGATCCTCGCGGGCGAGATCCGCGACGGCGCGAGCGTCCTCGTCGAGTACGACGAAGCCTCGGGAGCGCTGACCTTCCAGTCGGGCCTCCCGGCGTTTCCGGAGTTCGCGCTTCCCGGTAGCTAACGAACGCGCGATGTGCGGCTGATGCCGAGCGATCGAGATCCCGGAACGAGCGATATCATTTCGCGATGGCGTCGAGTGCGTCGATGAACTCCGCGGGCAGCGTTATCGATGCGGCCGCGATATTCTCTCGCAGATGCGCGACCGACGCCGTGCCCGGGATCAGCAAGACATTCGGCGAGCGCTGCAAGAGCCACGCGAGCGCGACTTGCATCGGCGACGCTCCGAGGTTCGTCGCAACATCCGACAGCGTCGACGATTGCAGCGGCGTGAAGCCGCCGAGCGGGAAGAACGGCACGTATGCGATACCGTCCGCGGCGAGCGAGTCGATGAACGCGTCGTCGTAACGATGCGCGACGTTGTACTGATTTTGCACGCAGACGATCTCGGCCATCTCGCGGCCCTGCTCGATCTGCGCGGCGGTGACGTTGCTGAGCCCGATATGCCGGATGAGGCCTTGCT
>CAZZYZ010000274.1:0-3069 GCA_964658425.1 Vulcanimicrobiota bacterium
CCAGCCAGCCGCCCTGACCATAGGGCGCGGCGGGTGCGCCCGCCAGGCGCGGCAGCAAGGCCAGGTATGCCCTCAGGCTCGCCAGGCCATGACGCCGCGAATGTTCCAGCACCGTGTCGGCGTTGAAGAACTCGCCCTTGGAGACGCTCTGCTTCATGGCCTCGGCCACCTCGGACGGGACGTCGTGGTAGCTGTAGCGCCGGCCGGAGACGAAGGCGACGTCGAGGCGGCCGCCGGGAACGTCGACCGCGATCGGCGAGAGCGCTCCGCGCACGGCGATCGCGGCCGCTGCGACCGCAACGGCACCCGTTCCGCACGCGCGCGTGAGCCCGACGCCGCGCTCGTAATGGCGGACACGAAAATGATTCGGCTCGATCGTCGTCGCGAGATGGAGATTCGTCCCCGCCGGGAAGCGCGGATCGCCCTGAATCGTGCGGCCGAGCGCGGCGAGATCGATCGCATCGAACGCACTCGATCGGTTCGCGACCGCGGCGATCTCGCTCTTCACGTCGATCGCGTCGCTCGCGCTGCACGCATCTCTCGCATCGAGTTCACCCGCGATCCCCGCACCGCCGACGCCCGTCGTGTCGACGCCTTCCCGGTCGTCGACGAACACGACCGCGTGCGGGTTGCCGAGCGAAACGTCGTAATACGTCCACGTCGTTCCGAGCGCCCGAAAACGCTCGGCGCGCAAGCCGCGCGGAAAGCGAACCGGACCCATATCGAGACGCACGGCGAACGGCGCGTCTCTCACGATTTCGACGCCGATCGGGCCCGCGAGCGTCGCGATCGTAAACGCACCTCCCGCTCCGCGCTCCCGAAGATAGCGCGCCACGCAACGCACGCCGTTCCCGCACATCTCGGCTTCGCTGCCGTCCGCGTTAAAAATCTGCATCTCCGCGATCGCCGGCCGCTTCCGAGCGGAACCCGCGGCATCCCCATGCACCGCAACCTCATGCACCGCACTCCCGTGCGCGGTCGCGGGCGCGGCGTCTCCGATCACGAGGATGCCGTCCGCGCCGTCCATCGGACCGGCAGGCGCGCAGAGCATCTTCGCGAGCGCGGCGAGCGCGTCGCGACCCGCACGCACGATCGGCGGGGGCGACGCCTGCGCGCGAGCGTCGAGGACGACGAACGTGTTTTCGGCGCCGTGCATCTTGACGGCGGCGAGCGCCGACGTCGCGTTCACTCCGGCAGCGCGAGCGGCGCCTGCGGCGAGATCGTCGAGACGGCATGCTTGTAAACGAGATGCAGCCGATGTTCGTATTCGAGGACGATCGTAAAGGCGTCGTAGCCCTTCACGATGCCGCGCAATTGAAACCCGTTGACGAGATACACGGTGAGCGAGATCTCGTCTTGCTTCGCAGCGGCGAGATACGCGTCTTGCAGTTGTGCGCGATTCGCGGTACCCGCCGCACCGCCGTTATTGGCCATCGTTCTCGCGTTCAGGTCGCCGCAGAGGGCATCCTGCGCTCGGCATCCCATCCGAGCGCGGCCGCGATCGCCGCCGGCGCCTCGTCCGCCGTGACGAATCGCAGCCCCGCTTCGCCCCGAAACCACGTACGTTGCCGCTTCGCATACCGTCGCGTCGCGCGCACCAGCAGCGCTCGCAACTCCCGCGCGCTCACGCGCCCGTCGAGATAGGCGAGCGCTTCGGGATAGCCGACGGCGTCCGCCGCCACGGCCGCACCTCCGATCCGCTCCGCTTCATCGACGAGGCCCGCCGCGAGCATCGCATCGACGCGGCGTTCGATCCGCGCGTCGAGCTCGGGCGCCGACACGTCGAGCGCGAACTTCGCGAACGCGATCCCGGCGTCGCGCAGCGATCGCGACGTGCAGGCCGCAGCCTCGGGCGGCGATTCGTCGCGAACGGCGCCGGGCGCGGCGAGCGCGATCTCGAGCGCGCGCGCGACGCGGTAGCGATCGCTCGCCGCGATCGCACGCGCGCGCTCCGGCGCTCGTACCGCGAGCCACGCGTGCAGCACCTCGGGCGGATGGAGTGCGGCCTCGCGAACGATCCGTTCGCGCAGTCCGGCGTCGTACGTCCGCGCGAGTGCGACGTCGCCCGCGAGCGCTCGCAAATAGAACCCCGTCCCGCCGACCACGATCGCGCGCTTCCCACGCGCATGGATCGCCGCGATCGCCGTCGACGCGTCGGCGACGAATCGTGCGGCACTGTAGCGTTCGACGGGCGCGAGAAAGCCGACGAGATGGTGCGGCACGCGCGCGCGTTCTTCGGGCGTCGGTGCCGCGGTCCCGATCGGCATGTCGCGATAGATCTGCCGCGAATCGGCACCGACGATCTCCGCATCGTAGCGTTCCGCGAGCGCGAGCGCGAGCGACGTCTTCCCCGCACACGTCGACCCGCCGAGCAGCAGCACCGCGCGCGAGTTCGCGTTCGCATAGCTAACGTTCGAAATCATCTCGACCCGATCGCTACGTGCGTTTGAAGAGGTGCGCGATCGCATCGGGCTCGAGGCGCACGATCGTCGGCCGCCCGTGCGGGCAGTGCATCGGATTCTCGCATCGCACCAGCCGCGCGAGCAGCGCGTTCATCTCCGCGCCTTCGAGCGTCTCGCCGGCACGCACGACGGAGTGGCACGCGAGCGACGCCCACACGCGCTCGTCCGCACCGAGCCCCGGGACGTCGTCGCCGAGATCGCGCACGTAGCCCGCGATGTCGACGTTGCGCGCGCCGTAGCCGGCGGGCGTCGCGGTAATCCGAAAACAGCCCTCGCCGAACGGCTCCGCTTCGAGGCCGCCCGCCGCGAGCGCGGCGCGCGAACGTTCGAACCGTTCGGCATCGGCCGCTTCGAGATCGATCGCGTACGGCACGAGGAGCGGCTCGCGCGGCGCGTCGCCCGCCCGAGCGCGCGCCGCGATCGCTTCGAACGCCACGCGTTCGTGCGCCGCGTGCTGATCGACGAGCACGAGCGCGCGGCCGTCGGTCGCGAGCACGTACGTCGCGTCGAGCTGCGCGAGCACGCGCAGATTCGCAGGCTCCTCGAAGAGCGGCATCGGCGGTCCGGTCGCGTACGCCCGCGCCGCGCCGTCGCCACCGCCCTCCGA
>CAZZYZ010000275.1:0-1785 GCA_964658425.1 Vulcanimicrobiota bacterium
CGGACGAGATCGCGATCGGGGGAAGCGTACCGACGACGGCCACGGGATGCGGAGCAGACGACGAATCGGGAATGGGCGTCGGAAACGCGCCCGTGACCGGAAGCGCCGAGGTCGCGACGATGGGAAACGGCGACGTGCCGACCGCCGGCGACACCGCTTGGTTCGCCGCAGCACCGGACGGCGTGATCTGATTGAGGATCGTGTTGATCGACGACCCGGAACCGAGCGACGGCGAGAGCGTCACACTCCCTGAGGAGCATCCCGAGATCGCGATCTGCACGCTCGTCGCGACCGACGTGTTCCCGACGAAGAAGCCGTTCGTCGTCGTCGACGTCGCCGCGGTGCCGCCGCCGAGCGGAAGCATCGGGAAGGCGACGTACGGTCCGCCGTTGCTCGCCGTCCACGCGATCGTCGCGCCCGCCGGAAGCCCGGAGATCGTGAGGCCGAAATCGCTCGAGCCGAAGAGCGCGAGGGTCGCGGGCGACGCGCCGCACGCGAGGGTGATCGGGGCGATGGGGACGTTGCGCGTGACGACGTACTGCGCGCCCGTCGTCGGGTTGTAGCTCTGCGCGGTCGCGGAGACGACGAGCGCGAGCGACGCGAGCCAGAGCGAGATGCGGCGAATCACGGGCCGACTCCGATCGAAAGCGCGGGACAGTTCGCCGATGCGTAGACGCTCGTCCCGAAGAATTTCGCGGCGTAGATCGGGATATCGCCCTGGAATCCGGCCGGGATGTACGCGAGCTCGGCGCCGTTCGCGCCATCGGTGAGAAGCGAATCGGCCGACCCGCGCGCCTTCACCGTGACCGAGTACAGATGCCCGATCGCGGATCCCGCCGCGATGATGGTGCCGGCCGACGCGCCGCCGCCCCAATTCGCGTTCTGCGTCGCCTGCGGCGTCGACGCTGCGGCGACCGCGCCCGAACCCGATCCCGATCCGCCGCTCGACCCGCTCGACGCGCCGCCGAATTGCGGCACGGACTCGGTCACGACGGCCTGCCCCGTGGGCGCGGTTCCGTTCGGGCCGACTTCCCAATAGCCGAAGATCGCGCCGAGCACGGCGTCGGCTTGATCCCAGAGTTGCCCCGGCATCACGACGTCGTTTTCGGGCGGCTCGCCCGCGGTGCCGGAGGGCATCCCGATGTGGAGCGGCGTCGAGCCGTCGTTCTTGATCGTGACCGTCACGCGATCTTCGTTGAGCGCGATGAGGGTCGTCGATACCGGCGTCGCGGCGATCGTCGTGCGGTTGAGCACGATCGCGACGGTCGCAATCGCGCCCATCTCGCGACCGAGCGGGACGCCCGAAACCCAGGCGTCTTCCGAGCCGAGCGTGCCCGAAGGGCGACCGATGAGACGCAGGTTCATGGGGACGGGCGTTCGGTTACGGCTCCGAGCGCGTCCTTGACCCGGACGACGCGAGACGGTCCTCGGCCGAGCCGTGGTAGTCGTGTCGGATCTGCCCGTGCTCGACCTCGCGCACCGCGATCGGCACGACGTTTCCGCCCAGGCGATAGAGTACGCGTGGCTCCGCGCCGTTCTCGATCTGCTTCGCGCGCTTCGTCACGATGTTGACCAAGGCGAAGCGATTCACGGGATCACGACCGTGACGCCCGCAGCTTCGAGCACGTCGTACGCCGTTTCGATCGCCTCCTGCGACGGCGCCGAGTCGCCTTTGCGGATCGCCGCGCCGCCGACCATCCCGCGCGGATCTTGCGCGCCGCCGCCGCCCGGGTTCTTCGGATCGACCGTGTCGTTGAAGCCGGACGGCATCCCCGGGAGCGTGAT
>CAZZYZ010000275.1:1795-3065 GCA_964658425.1 Vulcanimicrobiota bacterium
CGCGGCCGTCTCTTTATCGATCAGCGCGCGTTCGGCTTCGTAGTCGTAGTCGCCGAGATCGATCGCGCCCGCCCAGATCTGCGCTGCGGTCTTCTGCGAGATGAAGCCCTGCGCGCGGCCGACGACAACGAGCTGCACCTTCGGAAGCGAGTCGGCCTTGATGATATCGGGCCAGACGATCTTAAATTCGAGATCGGCGACGCCGTCGAGGCTTCCGGCCGCAACGGCCGTGGCGATGACGCGCTGGTAAATCTGCTCAAGCGGCTCCGAAAAGTCGTCCTGGAGATCTTCGAACGTCTTTTGCGCCGGGCCGTCCGCGATGAGCGCGCCGCCGCGCGTGCGGTTGCCCGAGACGCCGAGGTATTCTTTGGCGAACCCGTAGTTCGCGGCGATCGCGTTGAGGATGCCGTCCGACGCCGAGCCCGTGCCGGCGGGCGCGTTCTTGTCGGATCGGACGACGTCGAAGCTCTTGACCTTTGAGTTGAAGACCAGGCGCGAACCCGGGCGTATCCGACCCGGCGGAAACGCCGCCTTCTCGAATTCCGCGATCTGCGCCGCGGAGCCGTCGACGATCGCCGTGTAGACGTATGCGGCCGAGCCGATCGCCTTCTCGATCTCGGTCGACCAGAGCGTGCGGTAGTCGAGATGGTACGGGAGCGCGGCGAAGATATCCGAGCGCCCGCGCGCCTCGCCCATTTCGGCGTTGCGCTTGTAGAAGATCATGTCGCCGACCGGGATGCGCCGCTCGACCATCCGGATCGCGTTGTCCGCGTCGGCGAATAGCTGCGGGGTCGTCGTGAAGCGTTGCGTGTAATAGAGCACGGCCGACGCGTCGCCCGCGACCGTGGTCGCCTCCCAGATCGTGTTCGAGGGGACGTAGGTGAATTCGGTCCGGCCCTGGCCCATATCGCGCGGCATGAGACAGAGTTCGCCCGCGACGAGGCTTGAGCGCAGCCAATTCTTCTTCGTCTGGAGCGAATGGCGCTCGTCGAATTCGTCGATCACGTCCTGAACGGCCGGGTCGTTCGCGAGCACCGTCCAACCGCGGCCCATCGCGAAATTCGAGAGGATGCGGATCGCGGCTTTGCAGATCGGGTCGGTCGAGAACGCGTACCGCGCCTTCGCCATCTCATCCCAGACGTCGTTGAGGACGTAGGCGAGTTCGTTCGGGCCGACTTGCCGGTAGCGTTCGCCGCGCGTTCCCCAGCCGTTGAATCCGCCGACGAGCGGCACGATCTCGCGCCCGCGATCGTCCCCGTCGTCGTAGCCC
>CAZZYZ010000276.1:0-3014 GCA_964658425.1 Vulcanimicrobiota bacterium
TCGATTTAGAAAATCATGGTGGCGAATTCGCCGACGCGTTGGAAGCCGACGCGTTCGTAGAGCGCGAGCGCGGGTGCGTTGAAATCGTTGACGTAGAGCGAGACCGTCGGATAGCGCTCGAGGAGCCGCGCGCAGATCGCGTGTAGCGCGGCGGTCGCGAGCCCGCGGCCGCGCATCGCGGGCGGCGTCCAGACGCTTTGGATCTGCGCCGTCGCCGACATCTCCGCGCCGACCGAACAGATGAACGCGAGCTCGCCCCGCACCCGCAGCCGCCACCAGCTCCCGGCCGCGATCGCGCGCGCCGTGCGTTCGTGAAAGTCGACGCTCGTGCGGCGCGGATCTTCGCCGACTTCGCCCGCGATCATCAGCGCGGCGCTCGGGACGATGTCGTCCGCGTCGGCCGGCGTCGCGATGCCGATGTCGAGATCGGCCGCCGCGATCGGCACGCGCGAAGGGACCGGATGATGCGCCGCGCGAGCGCGATCGAGCGCGAGTAACGGTTGGCTCGCGCGGACGAGTCGTGGGACGGGCGTTCGCTGCGGCACCGCGTTCCAGAAGCCCTCGACGTCCGGTCGCGAGCCGACGAGCATGTACGGCGCGCGATCGCGCCTCAGGCGCAGGCCGAACGCCGTGCGAGCCTCGCTCGTCTCGGCGTTCGGCACGATCTGCGGGCCGTAATAGCATGCTCCACGGATCACGCCGCGATCGTCGCGCCACACCACGAGATCGCCCGCGCGGGCGGCGCGCCCCGTGCCGAGCAACCAGTGGACGAAGACGTTCTCGTAGGGGCGGCGTTCGAGATACGCTCGGGTCGCCGCGGCGTTCGCGGCGTCGAGCGGCTCGAGTCCGGACACGCCGCGTTCAGCCGAGCGGACGAACGAACTTCGGGGTCGTGGTCGGCTTGGCACTTCCGCCGGCCGGTTCGACGCTGAGGGCGACCGCCGCGAGCCCGGCCGCCGCTTCGGGCAATTCGACGAGCGCGAGGCCGGACGTGTCGGGCGAGAACGTCACGCTCGGCTTTACGGCTTTCGCGCCCTTCGCGAGCGTCCACGCCTGGTAGACGTGCCCGGCCGGGAGCTTCGGAAGATGCAGCGCGAAGAGAACGCGCCCGTTGCTCGTAACGACTTGGCCGCTCGAAACCGAGAAACTGCGGCTGCCCGGCGCGACGAGAGCGGCGAGGCGGCTGTCGTGCTCGCGCGTTCGGGCGAGTTCCGATTGCAGCGACGCCTGTTGCGATTCCAAGATCGCGATCCGCGAGGCGCTCGCATCCTTGTCGCCGCGCAACGCGGCGTCGTTCGTGCCGAAGACGGTCGCGACGATGACGGCGGCCGCGGCCGCCGCATAGGCGAGATACGACGCGATCGGGCGGCGAGCCGCCGTCGCGGGCGGCCGCTCCGGCGAGCGCCGGATCTCGCTCGCCGCGTTCGGCCGCGCCTCCGTCGACCGCGCCGCGTCGTCGTTCACGACGCGCATGATCCGCGACTTCAAACGAGCCGATGCGACCTCATCGACCGGCGCCGCGAGTTCCGCTTCGAAGCCGACGAGATCCGCGACGCCGCGAAGATCGCCGTAGAGCGCGGAGCATTCCGCGCACGTCCGGACGTGAGCGGCGAGCGAGGTCGCCTCCGATGCGGGCAGCGCTCCGAGTGCCAGGACCGCGACCGAGTCGAGCATCGCGTCGTCGTGCATCATCGCACCACGCTCGTCTCGAGCGAGACGCGCATCTTCCGTAAACCGGCGCGGATGCGCGTCTTCACGGTGCCGAGCGGCGTCGCCGTGCGGCGTGCGATCTCTTCGTGGGTTACGCCGCCGAAGAACCCGAGCACGATCGGTTCGCGCTGTTCGGCCGGCAGACGGCCGAGGGCGCGGCGGACGCTCTCGGCATCGAGCTTGGCGAACACGGCGTCGTCGAGGACGACGTCGAGGGCGATATCCGTCGGAAGTTCTTCGCTCGCATGAACGGCGCGCGAGCGCAGCGTATCGAGCGCCCGGTTGCGCGTGACGCGTGCGATCCAGGCGCCGAAATTGCCGCTCGAAAACGAATCGGGCGTGCTCCAGATCTTCAAGAACACCGCTTGCGTCAGATCCTCGGCGGCCGCCGTATCCTGCAGCATCTTCAGCGCGATCCCGTGAACGAGACGATGGTAGCCGTCGTACAACGCTTCGAAGGCCGCGACATCACGTTCGCGTACCCGAGCCATGAGCCGGCTTGCATCCTCCACACTTTTAAGGGTTCGTCCTATCTGAAGATCGGCCCCTCACGAAGATGGAGGCAGATGATGAGAGAACGCTCGCTCGGCGCCCTCGGATGCTAAAATCCTTATATGGCTAAATCGCCGCGCCGTCGCGATCCCACGTTTCTCCAAATCGCCGCGTTCGCGGCGTTCGGCGGCTTCGGTGCGATCGGCGTCTCGATCTACGCGACGGTCGCGACGTGGCGGGGCGGCCATCCGAACACGACGTTCTTTTTCTTCGGGCTGTGGGGGATCGCGGCGCTTTGCGGAGCGGTCGCCAACGTCGTCGTTTACCGTCAGAGCGGCGAGCCGCCGCCGAAGAAACCGGGCGGCGGGCAACGCGCCCCGCAGCTGCGTCTTCTCGAAGGCCGCGCGGCGGCGCCGCCCGTGCCCGAGAACGAACGTCGAGCCGCGTGAGCGTCGTAACGAAACCGGGAACCGTTCGGTCGGGTCGCGGCAAGCGATGACCGACGATCTGACCTTCGTGCACGAGGCACTCCCGGATTACAAGGGCTACGACGTCGAGGATCATCGCCACGATAGCGACATGCGCGTTCGGGCCTACGTCGGTCCGGCGCTGACGCGCATGCGCGCTCGGCTCGAGCCCGGACTCGACGAGCCGACGACGGCCGCGCTCGAGGCCGTCCTCTATCGCTGCATGTTCAACGATCAGACGTTCGTCAAGAAATTCGAACACGCGAATCTCGATCCGTCGATGATCGCGGCGCTCGTCCGCTCCGATCGGGTGCTCATCGAGCTCGCCGAGCGTTCGAAGGCGAC
>CAZZYZ010000277.1:0-2999 GCA_964658425.1 Vulcanimicrobiota bacterium
CGATCGTCGAGCGCCGCGTCCCGAGCAATGCGCCGAGCACGAGCGCGAGATTGGGCTGCAGCGCGGCGACGAGCGCCGCGAGGAACGCCGCCGCCATGAGTCGCGGCGCGAGCAGTTGCGGCAAGAGTACGATCGCGGCCGTCGCGACGATCGCGACTTGGCCGAGCGCGGTCCCGCTCGTGAGCGGGCCGAAGCCCGCGCAGAAGATCAGCACGGCGCATGCATCGAGCACGTGCAGTCTGCCGCCCGCGAGGCGCAGGCTGCCGAAGGCGATCGCCGCGATGCTGAGCGCGAGGACGACCTGCCATGTGAAGACGGCGCCGAACCACGGCAAGCGCGACATCGCGCTCCACAGCGGCAGCCCGTACGGCGGCCCGACGAACGGCAACAACTCGTCGTGCGTCGTGACGATTCCCGGGATCGTACGTTCGGTGCGCCAGACCTCGCGACCGTAGGGGTCGCCCTGATAGTGCCACGTCGCACCCGCCGAATAGTACGATTCGAAATCGCGCAACGGCGGCCCGCCCTGCGATTTCGGTGCGACGACGAAAAATGCGATGAGGACCGCGCCGAATCCGGCGGCCGCGATCCGCGCGCGCGAGCGATCAACCGAACGCAGCATGCGCCGGAACGTTCACATGCGCGATGACGACGCCCGCGAGGAGAAGCGCGAGGAGACCGAAGTAGCCCGCGCCCAAAAGTGCGCGCTGCGCGGGCGCGATCGAGTAATACCGCGGGTCGAGTTTGCCGCGCATCGCGGCGATCGCGCGCGGTAGACTGAGCACGACGACGAGCAGTAGGATCGGGCTCCACAGATGGAAGTACAGCGCCGCCGCGCCGAGCATCACGAAACCGAGGATCCAAAAGAACGGCGAGAGTGCGGCCGTCATTCGGCCGCCGTCGAAGACGGCGAGCGGGATCATGTTGAAGAGGTTCAGGAAGAATCCGGTGTAGGCGCAGGCGATCCAGAACGGCTCGTTCGTAGCGACGCCGTACCCGTAACACGCGAGGCTGCCGAGCGCGCCGAGCAACGGGCCGCCGAACGCGATCATCGACTCTTGAAAGATCGATTTCGGGGCCTCTTTCCACGTCGTAAACGCGCCGAGCCCCGGCACGAAGTAGATCGCGGGCGCCGAGAGCCCGAACGCGCGAACGAAGATGACGTGACCGACCTCGTGGATCGCGATCAGCAGCACGAAGACGAGTGCGAACTTGAAGCCGAAGAAGAGCGTGTAGAGCCAAACCGAAGCGATGAAACTCACCGCCGTCATCGCGTATTTCGCGGCGAAGAAGAGATATTTGAAGTTGAGAAGGGCGAGCAGAAGGCCTTTGAATTTCGCAGCGACGAGGCCGATGCCGACCGCGGGGCCGCCGAGCTTTCGAACGTCCCATGTTCGCGGCGGCGCGGTCGGCGGTTCGCGCTCCGCGTCGGGCGCGAGATCGGCGGGCTCGGGGGCGGTCTCGTGGTCGGGGCGGGGATCCATGGCGGCTCCCTTCGGTAGGCGATGACGGGGCTCCCCAGCGAGCCCGCGTTCCCGCCGGGCGAACTGCGGTACGTGTACCTGCATTGGACGGCAGGTGATTACGCGACGACGTTTGCGGCGTACCACTACTGCGTCGCACTCGCCGCGAACGGCCGTGCGATCGTTGCGGCGACGCACGATCCGCGCGACAATATGCGCGACGTTCGCGCGGACCCGCAGCGGCCGTACGCCGCGCACACGCGAGGGCGCAACTCATTTGCGCTCGGTATCGCGATCTGCGCAATGCGCGACGCGACGCCCGCGCACTTCGGGAACTTTCCGATCACGGAGCCACTGCTCGCGCGGTGCTGCGCGTTCGTCGCGCGCGCGTGCGCGTTCTATGCGATCCCGGTCGCGCCGGATCGCGTGCGCACGCACGCGGAGGCGGCGGTCGAAGACGGCTATTTCGGAAGCGGCGAGGACGAGCGCTGGGATATCGCGCGCCTCCACGAAGATGCTTCGCCGCTGCAGCCGGGCGATGCTGCGCTGACCGGCGAAGCGCTACGCTCGCGGATTCGAGTAGCGCGTGCGTAGCTCGCGAGCGCTCTCACTCGTGCTTTGGTTCGTGCTTGCGATGATGATCGTGTTCTGGGCGCTCATCTTATGGCATCCTTGGATCGATTGGTTCGGTCGCAGCCGATAAGGGGGAGAACAGCATCATGTCAGCTCGTATCGTTATTCTCGGCGGCGGTTTTGCCGGTATGTCGACGGCCCGCAAGCTCGAGCGATTGCTGCGGCCCGGAGAAGCGGAGATCACGCTCGTCAGTCGAGAAAATTTCTCTCTCTTCACGCCGATGCTGCCGGAAGTCGGTTCGGGTAATCTCGAGACGCGTCACGTCGTAACGCCGGTGCGAGCGCAGCTCAAGCGCACGGAGTTCGTGCTCGCCGACGTGACCGGTATTAATTTCTCGACGCGTCATGTCGACGTCGAGCACACGATCCTCGGAACGCGTCTCTCGATTCCATTCGATCAGCTCGTCTTCGCACTGGGATCGGTCACCTCGACGTTCGATCTGCCCGGCATCGCCGAACGTTCGTTACCGTACAAAACGCTCGAAGATGCCGATCGCCTGCGCAATCACGTCATCGCGATGCTCGAACTCGCGGACGCTGCGACCGATCCGCTCGAACGCAAGCGCCTGTTGACGTTCGTCTTCGTCGGCGGCGGATTTACGGGCGTCGAAGCCGCGGGCGAGATGGCCGATTTCTTTCGCAGCTCGCTGCGTTTCTATCCGAGCATCGCGCACGACGAGATCGAGATCTTCCTCGTCGAGGGCGGCAAGAAACTGCTGCCCGATTTGCAGGCCGGGATGGGTGAATATAGCGCGAAGGCGCTGACCGCGCGCGGCATCAACGTGATGCTCGATTCGCTCGTCGCCGGCGCCGACGATGCGGGGCTGCAGCTCAAAGGCGGCCGGTCGATTCCGACCTCGACGATCGTGTGGAGCGCGGGCGTCAAGCCGTCGCCCGCCGTCG
>CAZZYZ010000278.1:0-2959 GCA_964658425.1 Vulcanimicrobiota bacterium
GACGCGTATGCGCGCTCGGCTCGAGCCCGGCCTCGACGAGCCGACGACGGCCGCGCTCGAAGCCGTCCTCTATCGTTGCATGTTCAACGATCAGACGTTCGTCAAGAAATTCGAACACGCGAATCTCGACCCGTCGATGATCGCGGCGCTCGTCCGTTCCGATCGGGCGCTCATCGAGCTCGCCGAGCGTTCGAAGGCGACGGATGCCGCGGGCGCGCCGGAACTGATCCGCGCGATCGACGACGAATTCACCTATCGCCGAGAGCCGAAGCCTCTCGCCTGATGCGGTAACTCGGCTTCGCGGTCCGAGCGACGTTGTACCAGATGATCGCGCCGCAGAGTGCGGCGAACGCGAGCGCGAGCGCACCGTGCGGCGCGTCGCCGAGCACGAGCTTGCCGATCCCGAAGAGCGACCCGTAGACGAGTCCGCAACCCGCGACCCAATCGATCGCGTTGACGCCGAGCGATTCGACGCCCGGTGCGGGCTCGGCGCGGCGCGCGATCGGTCGCCACCCGAGCGCGCTCGGGCGCACGCGCTCGTAGAAGCGCAGCAGCGTCGCGTCGCTCTCGGGCGGCGTCAGGAACGTCACGGCGATCCACACGACCGTCGTGATCGGCACCGTGACGAGCAGCGTTTCCGCGGTCGCGTTCGCGTCGGTGAAAATCTTGAGCAGGATGATGAGATTGGAGACGACGAGCGACGCGGCGAGCGCCGCGATCTCGCTCCACGCGTTCACGCGCCACCAGTACCAACGCAAGATCATCACGAGGCCGACGCCGGCCGTGAGGTTGTACAGGTAGATCCACGCGCCGCCGACGGAATTGTTCGCATACGCGCCGACGATCGCGAGCCCCATCACGATGACCGTCGCGATGCGCGACGCGAACACGAGGTGCCGATCGCTCGCCTTCGGATTCATGAAGCGGCGGTAGATGTCGTTCGTGAGGTACGACGCGCCGAGGTTGAGATGCGTCCCGATCGTCGACATGTACGCGGCGAGAAAGCCCGCGATCATGAGGCCGCGCGCCCACGCCGGCAGATAATCGATCATCGCCTGAATGTAACCGAGCTCGGGATCGACCTTGCGATCTGGCCCGACGACGCCGTGCGGATAGAGGACGATCGCCGCGAGCGCGACGAGGATCCACGGCCACGGCCGCAGCGCGTAGTGCGCGACGTTGAAGAACAGCGTTGCCAAGAGCGAATCGTTTTCGCTCTTGGCGCTGAAGATGCGCTGCGCGATGTACCCGCCGCCGCCGGGTTCCGCTCCGGGATACGACGACGCCCACCATTGCACGCCGATGTACGTCACGAACGTGAGCACGGGTAGCCACGCTTCGTTCGTCGTGGGGAAGAATGCGAGGATCGAGCCGTGGCTCGCGCCGCGCGTCGCATCGAGTGCGGCGAGTTTGCCTTCGAGCGACGGGATGCCGCCGACGGCCGCGACCGCGGCGACCGCGAGCACGATCGCCATCGACATCTTCACGACGAATTGCAAGAGATCGGTGACGAGTACGCCCCACAGGCCGCCGATCGTCACGTACACCGCGGTAAAGACGAGGCAGACGCCGAGCGCTTCGAACTTCGGCACGTGCAGGGTGAGCTCGAGGATCTTCGCCATCGCGAGATTCACCCAGCCCATGATGATCGTGTTGACGAAGACGCCCTGAAAGAGGGCGCGCACGAAGCGCAGCGCCGCGGCCTGTTTTCCGCCGTAGCGTAATTCGATGAACTCGACGTCGGTGAGCACGCCCGATCGTCGCCACAGCTTCGCGAAGAAGAAGACCGTCAGGATCCCCGACATGACGGAGCTCCACCAGACCCAGTTCCCCGCGATGCCGTGCTGCGTGACGAAGCCCGTCACCGCGAGCGGCGTATCGGCGGCGAACGTCGTCGCGACCATCGAGATCCCCGCGAGCCACCACGGGACGTTGCGGCCGGAGAGGAAGAACTCGCCGAGGCTCGCGCCGCCACGCCGCGCGAAGTAGAGCCCGATGCCGAGGTTGATCGCGAAGAACGCGACGATGACGACGTAATCGTAGGGCGAAAGCGTCATCGCGCGACGTTCTCGGCCCGCACCCGCTCCCCTATTTCACCGTGACGCGCAACGTCGCCGTAACGGTCGAACCGACGGCGATCGTCCCCACGAACGTCCACGTGACGACGCCGGTCGCGCCCACCGCGGGTGCGGCGATCGCGGCACTGGTGACGCCGCTCGGCAGCGTGCCGTAGGTCGCGGCCGCGAAGGTCGTGTTGGTCGGAATCGTGTCGGTGAACTTGAAGCTCGTCACGGGCGCGTTCGTCGTGTTCGTGAACGAGAGCCCGTATTGCAGCACGTCTCCCGGCGAGGCGTTGTCGCTCGTGCCCGCCGTCGATTCGCCGGTCGTGATGTTCTGCACGGTCTTGTTCGGGCCGTAGGTCGCGGCGACCGTCGTGGTCGCGCTCGACGTGGTCGCGGTGTTGCCGTTCGTCACGCCGGTACCGGGGGCGATCGTCGCCGTATTCGTGTAGGTCGCGTTCGTCGAACTCTTGGCGTCGATCGTGAACGTGACGCTCCCGCCGCTCGGCAGCGTCGTAATGGTCGAGGTGACGGTCTGTCCCGACACGGTGACGGCCCCGCACGTCGCGCCGCCGGCCGCGGCGCATGTCGGCGTTCCGTTTACGATGATCCCGCTCGGGACCGGATCGCTGAACGTCGTGCCGCTGGCGTCCGCGGGGCCGCCATTCGAAACGACGATCGTGTACGCGATGAGTCCGCCCGGCGGCGCGGTCGCCGGGCCGGATTTCGCGACGTTGAGGAACGACGACGCCGTGCACGCGTACCCGGCCTGTGCACCCGGCACGTTCGCGGGGGCGAACGTCGTCGTACTATACCCCGCCGCGCCGGAGGTCGCGCCGAAGGCGTTGTTGTTGCCCCCGGTCACGCCGTTCGCGCCGCCGGCCACGCTGCTCGAGCCG
>CAZZYZ010000279.1:0-2912 GCA_964658425.1 Vulcanimicrobiota bacterium
TCGACGCGACCGGCGTGACGATCCGTTCGGGCGACATGCGCGTGCTGCGCATCGTACCGCCGAAGGGTCGCGCGTGATGGATCGGGACCGGAGGTCTTGGCTTCGCGTCGAACATTTCGGTAAGCCGGTTGGAGGCATCTCATGATCGCTCGCATTCCCCCGCCCACGACGGTCGATGACCTCGAGCGCTTTTCGGACGCGAATCCGGGTTGGCAAGTCGAACGAGAAGCCGATGGGACGATCGCTATGAGTCCGACGAATTCCGAAGGCGGTCGGCGCAATGCCCGCCTCATCGGAATTCTTCTCGAATGGAACGATCGCGGGGACGTCGGCGAAGTTTTCGAATCTTCGACCGGCTTCAAGATGCCGGACGGCGCGATTCTTTCTCCGGACGCCGCCTGGATCGGGCGTGAACGATGGCTCGCGTTGCCGGAAGAGCAACGGTCGTCGTATGCACCGATCGTGCCCGACGTCTGCATCGAAATCGTATCGCCTTCGCAGAGTTTCGAATCCACGGTCGTCAAAGCGAGGCGTTATCGTGCGTACGGCGCCACGTTCGTGCTCGTGCTCGATCCGCAACGTCACGCGCTCTGGAGCGATGGGGATGCCCCAGAGAATTTTCCGACCGATTTTTCGCGTATCATCGACTAATCACGTGGGGTTCGTTCGGGCGAGCCCTGGTCCCGATCGTCATTCTTAAATACGCATACGCCCCGAGGTATCGTCGTGCAACTTTTCGCCGGATCCAGCACCGCGTTTATCGACGACGCCGTGCAGCTTCAGATTGCCGGAAAACTCGGCGACTCGTTTTACGACTACTATCGATATCGTGCGTCCGTGTCGGAGTTCACGTCGTGGCGAAATTCGCTGAGCGCACTCGCAAACCAGTTGCGCTATTCCGGCGTCAAGGATCACGGCGTGGTGCTCGAGATGCAACTCCCCTTGAGCTCGGCTCGACTGGATGCCTTCGTTTTCGGAGAATCGCCGGCCGGGAAGGCCAGCGCCGTTCTCGTCGAGCTCAAGCAGTGGAGCGCCGTCGATGCGAGCGATTGGGATGGGTGCGTCGAGACGTATCTCGGCGGCGCTCCTCGCAAGGTGCTCCATCCGTGTCTGCAAGCGCAGTCGTACGGATATTATCTCGAGGATATGCACTCGGCGTTCGATCCGACGCAGGACGGAATCTCCATCGTCCCATGTGCCTGGCTCCACAATATGCATCCCGGCGCTGCAGCCGTGCTCGAAGCCACCGAGTTCGAAGACGTGCTCTCGCGCGTCCCGCTTCTCTTGAGCAACGATGCGGACCGTTTCAAGGAGCTCTTGGCGCGGAGTGTCGGGGCCGGGGCCGGAATGCCGATTATGGAGCGGGCCCTATCCGGAAAGCACGCGCCGTCGAGGAATTTGCTCGAGCAGACCGCGGCGATGGTTCGTGGCGAGCCTCGATATCGGCTTATCGACGAGCAGATCGTCGCATATAATGCGGTGCTGGCGATGGTTCGCAGGGCTCAACGACAGACGAAACGGGACAAGGCGATGGTCGTCGTAACTGGGGGTCCGGGGACCGGCAAGTCGGTAATCGCATTGAATCTGCTCGGGACGCTTGCAAAAATGGGCGTGAACGCGCAGCACGCGACCGGAAGCAAAGCGTTTACGGAGAATTTGCGGCACGCTTTGGGGCCGCGCAGTAGTGCTCTGATGCGATATTTCAATAATTTCGGTCAGGCCGAGCCGCAGAGCATCGACGTCATCCTCGCGGATGAATCGCACCGTATCCGAGCCTCGAGCAATAATCGTTTCATGAGGAAGGAGCTGCGATCGGAACGCGCGCAGATCGACGAGATCGTCGATGCCGCTAAGGTATCGGTGTTCTTCATCGACGATCACCAGGGCGTGCGAGCAGACGAGGTCGGAAGCAGCGCGTATCTTCGAGAAGCGGCGGTTCGGCACGACGCACGGTTCGAGACGATATCGCTACGCGCGCAATTTCGGTGCGCCGGATCCGATGAGTATATAGATTGGCTCGATCAGTTGCTCGAGATCCGAAAGACGGGAGTCACGCGGTTCGAGTCGCCGCCTTTCCGCGTGTCGCTCGCGGATGATGCCGCAAGCCTCGAAGCAGAGATGGACCGGCTTAATCGTGAGGGTCATAACGCCCGCATGATGGCGGGTTTCTGTTGGCCTTGGTCCGACCCGACTTCCGACGGCGACCTCCCGAACGACGTGACCATCGGCGCTTTCAAACGACCGTGGAACGCGAAGCCCGAGGCACGAAAACTTGCGCGGGGCATCCCGCGCGCCCAGTTTTGGGCTACGGATCCGGGCGGTCGCCATCAGGTAGGTTGCATCTACACGGCTCAGGGGTTCGAATTCGATTTCGCGGGCGTGATTTGGGGACCGCACCTCGTTATCCGAAACGGGAAATGGGTCGGGCAACCTTCTGCATCTCGGGACCACGTCGTAAAAACGCGGAGTGGGGCGAGATTCACCGACGTCGTAAAAAATGCGTACCGCGTTCTGCTGACGCGCGGTATGCGCGGTTGTTCGATTTGCATACTCGATGAAGAGACGCGCGAATACGTGCGTGACCGGCTCGATATCACGCATGCGTAGCCTTTCGCGAGCGACCTGTCTCGTGCGTATGTGGAGCGTGGTTGCGGCGGTCGCTCTGCTCCGTGCGTCTTCCGTCGCCGCCGGTCCGAGCATAGATACGATCCGCGTCGGGTCGATCCGGCAGCCCGCGACGATCGATCCGATGCGCGGCGGGCAGTACATGGAGAACTATCTCGACGAGGCGCTCTTTAGCGGGCTCACCGTGATCGGCGATCGCGGCGAAGTGACGCCCGATCTCGCCGAGGTCGTTCCCACGCGGCGCAACGGCGGAATCTCGCGCGATGGACTGACGATCACGTATCGAC
>CAZZYZ010000280.1:0-2891 GCA_964658425.1 Vulcanimicrobiota bacterium
GCCCGAGATGCCGAGATCGATCTCGACGAACGCCGCGCCGAGCGACTGCACCTGCTCTTTGACGGCGGCGCGGGTGTCGTAGCCGGAGACGATCGCGCCGAGCCGCTTCGCCGTCGCGATCGCTTGCAAACCCGCGACGCCCGCGCCGATGACGAAGACCTTCTGCGCCTTGATCGTTCCGGCGGCCGTCGTGAGCATCGGCAAGAAGCGCGGCGACGCGGCGGCGGCCATCAGCACCGCCTTATAGCCCGCGATGTTCGCCTGCGACGAGAGCACGTCCATGCTCTGCGCACGGGTCGTGCGCGGGATCGCATCCATCGAGAGCGCGGAGATGCCGCGCGCCGCATAGGCTTCGACGGAGCCCGGATCGCCGAGCGGCGCGAGGAGCGCGAGCAACGCCTGCCCGGCGTGCATCGACGCGAGTTCGGCCGCCGTCGGGCGCGCGATCTTCACGATCAAATCGGATTTCGCATAGACGTCGGCGGCGCTCGCGAGCGTGGCGCCCGCCTGCGCGTAGTCGTCGTCGACGAACGACGCGGCCGTGCCGGCGCCGGACTCGACGACGACGTTCGAGCCGTTCTTGACGAGCTTCGCGACGGATTCGGGGACGAGCGCGACGCGGCGCTCGCCCGCCGCGACCTCGGACGGGACGCCGATGAGCATGTTTTCTCCTAGGAAGCCGGGAGCAGCGCGACAGGCGCGGGCCGCAGAATGCAGCGTCCGGCGGGATAATTGTTACCCTTCCCCAGGGCGGCGGTCCTGGCCGGGAAGGCGAGTGGGCTACGGGTCGGCTTTGACGATCGCGGCGGCGATCACGAGCCCGAGGGTGCCGCCGCCGTGCAAGAGCAGTGCCGATTTGCGCGATTCGCGCGTCGATGCGACGAGCACGAAGTCGGCGAGGCCGACGAGCGCGATGACGTTGATGAGGTTGCCGAGCAGCGAGCGCGGTACGCGCGCCGCCGCGAGCACGGCGACGATCGCGCCCAAGATGAGATCTCTCGCGCCGAGCGCGCGCGCGTACGCGATCCCGGTGTCGGTCTCGACGGGCAGCCCGTACGACGCGGCGAGACCGGTGGGATTCGCGAAAGAGCCGACCCCGATCGAAGCGAAAACAAACGCGATGAGTCCGGAGAGCGTCGAAGCGATCATGAACGTGAGACGTTGCGGAACGTAAAAAAGCGCGACCTTCCCGAAAAGACGTGCGTGACGTGCGGACTGCCGTTCGCCTGGCGGAAGAAGTGGGCGCGGAGTTGGGATGCGGTGCGGTATTGCAGCGAACGTTGCCGTCGCGCGGCGCCGGCCGGGCCGCCGCGATGAATGCCGCGATCCCCGGTCCGCGCGGAGCCGCGAATGTGCGCGTGCTTGCCGACGTCGGGCGAAACGGACTCGTGCCGGCGCTGCAACGGCTCGCGCGGCGTTACGGTCCGATTTCGGCATTCACGCTCGGAACGCAGCGGCTCGTCTTCGTCGACGATGCGGGGCTCGTCGAGCAAATGCTCGTGACGCGCCAACACGCGTTCTCGCGCGACGTGGGTGCCGCGCTCGCGAGCGATCTGCTCGGCGAGGGCTTGCTCACCACGGAAGATCCGCCGCATCTCGCGCGCCGCCGCTTGATGGCTCCCGCGTTCCACCGCGCGCGCATCGCGTCGTACGCCGATGCGATCGTCACGGAAGCGGAACGCTGCGCGGATCGCATGACGGGCGAACGCGAGGTCGATATCGGCGGCGAGATGACGGCGCTGACGCTCGCCGCAGTCGGGGCGGCGCTCTTCGGCGCCGACGTACGCGGCAGCACGGCGCGCGTCGCCGCGGTGCTCGGACGCTTCACGGGTCGCGGGAATCTCTTCGCGCTCGGGCTGTTGCTCGCGGCGCCTGCGCTCGACGCGATCCGGCGCCGCCGCAAAAAAACGCCCACGTTCTTTCGCGCCGAGCGCGCCGAACTCGAAGCGATCGTCGCGCCGCTGATCGCGCAGCGTCGCGCGGAAGCGCGCGGGAACGATCTGCTCTCGCTCTTGCTCGATGCGCGCGACGACGGCGGCCGCGGGCTCGACGACGAAGCGCTGCGCAGCGAAGTCGTCACGCTCGTGCTCGCGGGGCACGAGACGACCTCGACGGCGTTGACGTGGGCGTGGCAGTTACTCGCGCGCCATCCGGACGTCGAGCGCACGATGCACGCCGAACTCGAACGCGTCCTCGGCGGTCGCGCGCCGACGTTCGACGATCTCGGCGCGCTGCGCTACACGACGCACGTGTTCAACGAGACGATGCGCCTCTATCCGCCCGTCCCCGCATTCGGGCGCCGGCCGCTCGCGGCGATCGAACTCGGCGGCTATACGATCGCGAAGGGCACGAGTATCTACGTCAGCCCGTACGTCACGCAACGCAATCCGGCGTACTTCGACGATCCCGATACGTTTCGCCCGGAACGCTGGCATGGCGAGGCGCCGCCGAAGTTCGCGTACTTTCCGTTCGGCGGCGGAAGTAAGATGTGCATCGGCGAGAGCTTCGCGCAGCTCGAAGGCGTCCTCGCGCTCGCAACGATCGGCCGCCGCCTCGCGCTACGCAGTATCGCGGGGAATGCGGTCGAACCGTCACGCGGCGCGCTGTTGCGGCCGGAACGGCCGATCGTTCTCGTACCGGAGCGCCTGCCGAAAGCGAGTTGAGCTATCGCAGTTCCTACGATCCGTAAGAGAATGCGCGCCTGCGCAGCCTGAGTTGCGAGACACACGATGGCATCGGCTCGTTCATCAGCGAATTTGTACGAACCGTATGTGGCCCCGCCTTCAAGGCGCTGTAGCGGTATGCTTTGCGCGTTGTACGTGCCTTCCGATCGTCAAGCACAAGCGCCTGAACCGCAGCGTGACCGTACGTCCCAACTCGCTCGAAGGTGG
>CAZZYZ010000281.1:0-2880 GCA_964658425.1 Vulcanimicrobiota bacterium
GTCGCGGCGACGGTCGCGCGTATCACGACGGAGATCGTCGTCACGTGGCTCGCCGCGATCCTCCTCGATCGCTTGATCGGAATCATCTTCGCCGAGATCGGCGTCGTCTGGCGCACGCGCTCGGGGCTCACGTCCGACGAGAACGCGCGCAGCCTCCTGCGTATTCCGACGATCACGGGCGCGATCTCGGGCTTCAAATCGTTTCTGATCTACTTCGTCGCGATCCTCATCACGCTCGGCCAGACGGGCGTCCCCGTCGCTTCGGTCGTCACCGTCGGCGGCATCGTCGCGGTCGGGATCTCGCTCGGCGCGCAGAACTTCTTGCGTGACTTCATCGCGGGTTTTCTCGTGCTCTTCGAAGATCAATACGTCGTCGGCGATCACGTTACGATGAACGGGAACTCCGGGATCGTCGAGATGCTCTCGCTGCGAATGGTACAGATCCGAAACATCGAGGGCGCGCTCGTGACGATCTCGCACAGCAGCGTGACGTCGGTCGTGAACGCGTCGCGCAATTGGTCGCGCATCAGCTATCGCGTCAGCCTCGACCCCTCGGACGATCCGACCGCGGCGCTCGCGACGCTGCGTGCCGCGTTCGAGAGCTTCGCGGCCGACGCGCGCTATTCGCCCGACGTCCTCGACGCGGTCGAGTGGGCGGGCGTCGATTCCTATACGAGCGGTGCGACGCTCTTGCGTGCGAGCATGCGCACGAGCCCGCTGCGGCAATTCGAATTGCGGCGCGCGCTCAACGAACACGTGCGCGCCGCGCTGCTTGCAGCGGGCGTCACGCTCGGCCCGGGGATCGATGCGGGCCATCTGGCATCGGGCTGATCTCGGCCCGGCCGGCGAGCGCGTTCGCGAGGCGCAGGAGCGCGGTTATTCGGCCGTTGACCGTCGATTTGCTCGCCGCCGGGCGGCATCTGCGGCCGAGCTCCGCGAGCGTCTCCGTCGGATGTTCGAGGCGCAGTTCGGCGACCTCGCGCAGCGGCCGCGAGAGGCCGTGGAGGCCGTGCGCGTCGACGACGAGCGCGATCGCTTCGCGCTGCGCTGCGGCCGCGCTCATCGCGCGATCGACGTTCGCGGCCTCGGTATTGACGAGGCGTCGGATGCGATTCTTCGTCTCCTTGAGCGCGCGAACGTCTTCGAGATGGAGCACGGCGCGGCTCGCACCGATCGCTGCCAGCACCTCGACGATCGCTTCGATATCTTTGAAATAGACGACGGTGCGCCCCGCGCGCGCCATCGATTTCGGCGCGAAGCGTTCGGCGCGCATGAGCGCGAGCAATCGTTCGGCCGCGGTAGCGTCCGGCGGGACGAATTCGAGGTGGTAGCCGCGCGCGGGCGTCGCGAGCGATCCGCAGGCGAGGAACGCGGCGCGCAGTTCGATGCGCCGATCGCAGCGTGTGCGCGGCACGGGCGGCGGCGCGGCGTGGAGCTCGCCGAGATCGATCTCGTAGGTTCGCGCCCGCGCGAGGCGGCGCGATTCGCGTTTGAGGATCGGGCGTTCGCGGCGGTCTTCCAAGAGCGACCAGAGCAAACGCGCGACGGTGCTGCGCTGCGTGCGAAAAACGTGCGCGCGCGCGTGGGTTCCGAACGCGATGAGGCCCGCGCGTAACGCATCGCGGCAATGCGCGGCGGCGACCGGTTCGCGGGCGAGTTCGTCTTTCGTGTCGGCGGAGAGCGCGTGCAACGCCGCGTTCAGCCGGCCGTCATGCGAGCCAGTCCGCCGGCTCGTCCTTGCGTTCCGCGAGTACCTCGAAGAAGATCGCATCGCGTAGCGCCGGCGTGACCTTCTCCGGGACGAGCAAGATGCGCACGGTGACGAACTTGCGGGCATAATGCAATTCGATGACGTCGCCGACGCGCACGTCGTAGCCCGGCTTGAGCGGCTTGCCCTCGCGTGTGATGCGCCCGTTCACGAGCGCCTCGTGCGCTTCGCTGCGACGCTTCGCGAGACGGCTCACCTTGAGGTATTTGTCGATTCGCACGTGCCGCGGCGTTTCGCGAACGATCGTACGACGTCCGTTCGCCCCGAGTTGCGGGCGAGGGAGCCGCGCCGCGAACGTCCGAACGAGCGAACGAACGTACCTCGATTCTTCGGGACCGGTCATGATCATCGATCGCTTCACCTCTCTCGCGCTCGCGGGCGCACTGCTCGCGATCGCGCCCGCGCCCGCGCTTTCCGCGGCCCCCGACGCTGCGCCGACGCCCGTCTCGCAAGCGTTGCAGATCCTCGCGCGCGAGATGACGTTCGATTGGGGTCACGACCACCCGCTCGATGCGACCGCGCTCGGCATCGCCGCGGAAGACGGCCGCCTCGTCTCGCCGAGCGCCGCGACGAACGCCGCGGATCTCGCGCGGATCCGCCACTGGTCGACCGAACTCGCGACGCTTCCGGTTGCCGGCGCGTCGCTGCACGATCGCGACGACGTCCTGTTGCTGCGCGCGCAGCTCGTGCAGATGGAGCGCTCGTACACGACGTATCGCGCCTACGAAAAAGATTACGCTGCGCCCGGGCGCGCGATCGTCGGCGCGCTCTTCACGCAGTTCCAGCATCTTCCGATCGTCGGGCGCGACGGTGCCACGCAGGCCGACCTCACGCTCGCGTGGGCGAACGTGATCGCGCGCCTCGGCGGCGCGCCCGCGTACGTCGCCGCGGCGGAGGCGCTCGTCACGCATCCGGGGCATCTGCAGGGCGTCGTCGGCTCGCAGGAGCTCGCCGGCGCGCCGGATTTTCTCGGCGGCGCGCTGACGACGGCGGCGAAGGCGCAGCTCCCGCCCGCCGAGTACGCGCGCTTCGCGACCAATCGCGACGCGACGCTCGCCGCGCTCGCGGCCGAGAAATCGTACGTCGACGCGCATCTCGCGTCGTGGCCCGAG
>CAZZYZ010000282.1:0-2880 GCA_964658425.1 Vulcanimicrobiota bacterium
TGTCAGTCTCCGTTAATTTATCAGCCGGTCGGAGACGAGCGATGAGCGCCGGTTCTAAGATCGAGTGGACCGATCGCACTTGGAATCCGGTTACGGGATGCACCGAAGTTTCGCCCGGCTGCGATCACTGCTATGCGCGCACGTTTGCAGAACGGTGGCGCGGCATCTCCGGGCACGCGTTTGAGAATGGCTTCGACGTCACGCTGCGCCCCGAGCGTCTTTCTCAACCAAGAGCGTGGCGCAAGCCCTCGATCGTGTTCGTCAACTCGATGAGCGATCTGTTTCATCGCGACATCCCCGACGAGTTTGTGGCGCGCGTCTTCATGGAGATGCTCACGGGTTACGGTCACACGTACCAGGTGCTCACGAAGCGCCCGGAGCGGATGCGCCGGCTCGTGCGCGAGATCTACGAGAATCGTTTCCCGTTCATCAATTTCGGCGAAGAGATGTCGTTCGAGCGTCGGATTCCGCGAGCTATTTGGCTCGGCGTATCGATCGAGTCCAACGCGTACGCGTGGCGCGCGGACATGCTTCGCGAGACGCCTGCCGCCGTGCGATTCCTGAGCGTCGAGCCGATGCTCGGGCCGATCGACGCAGTCGATCTGACGGGCATGGATTGGGTCATTGTCGGCGGCGAAAGCGGTTCCGGCGCGCGGCCGATCGACGCAGGCTGGATTCGAGACGTCCGCGATCGCTGCGTTGCGCTGAAGATCCCGTTCTTCTTCAAGCAGTGGGGCGGCGTGCGCGATAAGCGCGGCGGCGAGGACGCAGTGCTCGACGGTGGCCGCTGGGTTCAATTTCCGGGCGAGGCCGTATGATGCCCGAGCAGATCGAGCTCCCGCTCTCACCCGACACCCGGATCGTCACGGTATCTTCGCGCGGCACCCTCGACGAGCGGTTCGCCGACTTCCACGCCGCGAACGAATGGATATACGACTTTCTCGTTGCGCTCGCTCGCGATTACGTTTCTCGCGGTGCGCGCCGAATCGGGATGAAGCATCTCGTCGAGGTCTTGCGGTGGCAGTACGGTCGCGCGACCTCCACGACCGGCAGCACCTTTTTTCTCGATAACTCGCTCGTCAGTCGTTACGCGCGCGCGATCACGAAACAGGAGCCCGATCTCGCGGGCGTGTTCGAGCTGCGGCGACTTGCCGTCGAGCGCGAGCGTGCGGCATGAACGTGGGCGTCGTGAACTGCTCAGCGCCGCACTACAATCTTGGCGCTGAGAAGATGGCGGATTGGCTCCATTCGTGCGGCCATAATGTGGTACGCCTTGAGGGCGACTGCGGGTGGCTTGTTCTGGGATATGATCTCGTCGCGCTTTCGGTCGTGTTCTCTTGGCACGCCCCGATCGCGCGGCGTCTCGCGCTGATCGCGAAAGCGAACGCCGACGTATGGGTCGGCGGTCCTGGCGTGTTCGCGCTCCGCAAATGGTGGGCTGAGGAAACCAAACTTGGACTCGGCCATCATCAGACGATCGACGAGCGTTTCGATCGGCAACGCGGGTCGTACCGCATGACGTTCGCTTCGCGCGGATGCCCGGTCGGATGTTCGTTTTGCATCGTGCCGCGACTCGAAGGGACGGAATTCACGTTCGATCCCGATTTCGCGCTCGCGCCGATTCTCTGTGATAACAACCTCTCGGCGCTGCCCATCGAATACCAGGAGCACATCATCGCGCGATACGAGGCGGGTGACGTGCCGCTCAAAGACGCGAACAGCGGTTTCGAGCCGGCCACGTTCGACGAGGGGACGTTCGCACGGTGCGAGCCGCTTCTGGCGAAGACGCGCGCTGCGTGGCGCTACGCGCTCGACGAGTCGCGCGAGATCGACGAGGTGGCGCGCGTATGCCGCATCCTCGCGAGCGTTTCAGCGCGCCGGAAGCGCGTCTATGTGCTGATCGGCAACGAACCGTTCGAGGCGTGTTACGAGCGCGTTCGCAAGGTGATCGAGTTTGGGTGCGAACCGCATTGCCAATTCGTTCTGCCGCTCAACTGTCTGTCTCGTGACGAGGAAGGCGTACGGCCGAAACACGGTTGGACGTATCAGCGCGGCCAGGACTTCTGCCGGTTCTATAACGCGCACGTTTACAAGTCGGCGTCGCTGGCGGAGTATCGCCCGCGGCTGTTCGAGCCGCCGCCATTTTCGGTGCTCGCGGCATGAACCGCTACGTCTTCGCGATCCCGCTTCTCGCGTTCATCGCATTCGCGATCGTGGCCGCGCTTTTCCCGATTCCCGACTCCCTCTCCGGATGTGCCGATGCGGTGCGTGCCGGGCTCTGCTAGGAGGACAGCATTGTGCAAATAACGGCAATTCCCGAGAGAGCAAGTAAACTCGGGCTAATCACGCTACGTAGTGGCATCGGAAGCGGAGCAGATGAAAACGGCACATTCGATGGTTGCGCTATGCAATTAGCCGATTGGCTTGCGGGTGGGCTTGGTAATATCGACGCTCCGAACTGCGTGGATCCGGTGATCCGCGGGTTCATGATCCGGTTGAACGATTCGTCGCGGTTCGCCGATTGGCTGGACGAGTTGAAGCCTCTCATTCCGCGCGTGCTCGGCACCTCTGTCGATACGGCGGCGCGCAAAACCCGTCGGTGGATGTGCGCGGACTTCGCCGTACGCAATATCGCGCCGATGGCATTCCAATTCTGGGCCGAAACAACTCCCGCGCGGCGCGACGAGGCGCTCGCGTGGTCCGCGAAATTGCGCGCGCTTCCCGCAATTATTGACGACGCGAGCGCGCTAGCGGGTCGCGATTTGGCGCGCGAAGCGCGAAAGATCGTCTACGTCGCACACGTCGCCTCCGCCGCCGTCTTTTACGCCGCTTCCGTCGCCGACGCCTCCGCCGACGACTACGTCGACTACGCCTCCTCCG
>CAZZYZ010000283.1:0-2826 GCA_964658425.1 Vulcanimicrobiota bacterium
CGAGAGATGCTTATTGGGAAAATCGCCGCGCTCGAGCGCGAGCCGCTCGCTCGTCGCTTTCGCTTCCTCCTGGATGAACTCCATCAGCTTCCCGGCAAACGCGACCGCTTCGGGCGATCCGTACGAGATCTCGAGCTTGATCAAGAGCTCCGCAAAGCCCATGATTCCGAGGCCGACGCGGCGATTGTTCGTGACCATGTCGCGGATCTCGTCGATCGGATAGATGTTCGCGTCGATCACGTTATCGAGGAAGCGCAGCGCGAGTGCGGTCGTCGTCTGCAAGCGCGCCCAGTCGACGTCCTTCGCAACGGCATCATAGAAATGCCCGACGTTGATCGACCCGAGGTTGCACGAATCGTACCCATGCAGAAATTGCTCGCCGCAAGGATTCGTTGCCGCGATCGGGCCGAGGCCGGGCAACGGATTGACGTCGGGGTGATCGAGGAAGAGCACACCGGGCTCGCCGTTCTGCCACGCGCCCTCGACGATCGCATCCCAGATCTCGCGCGCATCGACCGTACGGACGACGGCCTTCGTACGAGGATCGATGAGATCGAACGTTCCGTTCTCGCGGACCGCGGTCATGAACGCATCGGTGACGCCGACGGAGATGTTGAAATTATTGATTTGCATCTGAAGCAATTCTTGCTTGAGATGCGCGAGCTCGGGCGCCGTGTACCGGCCGGTATCGCTCAGGCGATTCCAGAGCGCGCGATTCTCCGCGTCGAGCTCTTTCTTGCACTCCATAAATGCGAAAATATCGGGATGATCCACGCGCAGCACGCCCATGTTGGCACCGCGCCGCACGCCGCCTTGTTTAATCGAATCGGTCGCCGCGTTGAAGACCTTCATGAACGAGACGGGACCCGACGCATCTTTGCCAGTCGAATGAACCTCGGCGCCCTGATGACGGAGGTCGGAAAACGCGAACCCCGTTCCGCCCCCCGATTTCTGGATGAGTGCCATCGCCTTTAAGTTGTAGAAAATGCCTTCGATCGAGTCGGGGACGGGCAACACGAAACAGGCCGACAGCATCGAGAGCGGCCGCCCGGCATTCACGAGGCACGGCGTGTTCGGAAGAAAATCGCGCTTGACCATCATCTCGTAAAAATCGCCCGCGACCATCGCCGCGACCGCATTCGGATCGGAACCCGCGGCGGCCGCATAGGGGCGTTCGGGTTCCGCGATCGACGAAGCGACGCGCCACAGGAACTCGCGCGGCGTCTCGACCTCGCCGGCCTCGTTCTTGGCAAAGTAACGCTCTTTGAGAACGCGCATCGAGTTCGCGTCGAACGCGGGCTCGGCGAGACCGGCGGGCATTGCGAGTGGTGCGGCGGGGATATCCGACATGTGCTTCGGCCTCCGGGAGGGGAGCGGATTCATGAGACGGCGATCGAACACCTGTTCGTAGCGAACGTGTGATGTGGGACGCTCAGTACGGGATATTGTACTCTCTCGGCGCTCCGGATACAAGATATAGGGTCCCGCTCCTTGTGCATCCCCGGTGGCTAGGGTGTGGGCAAGCGCGATTTCCCGGGCAGAGCCGGTGCAGAACGAGGGTGCGCGGTGGATCGCGTGTGGAGCACTTCGAGGAGAGCGGGCAGAACGCGCGCAACGCTCGCACCGTGTTTCGACCCGACGGATTTGCGACGCGCCTTTCGAGCGTATCGCTCGACGATCTCAGTGCGCGCGGCTTTCGCGGGATCATCGTCGATCTCGACAACACGCTCGTCGGCTACGGCGAAGATCATCTCGCGCCCGAAGACGAGGCATGGATCGCCGCCGCCCGCGCGCGAGCGTTTCGGGTCTGTCTCGTCTCCAATAATTTCAGCGCGCGCGTGTCGCGGATCGGAGCGCTGCTCGGCGTCCCGGCCGTCCATAGCGCGCTCAAACCGCTGCCGCGCGGATTCACGGCTGCGCTTCGCCTCCTCGGAACGCCGAAAGCGAACACCGTCGTCGTCGGCGATCAGCTCTTCACGGACGTCCTCGGCGCGAAATTCCTCGGACTTCACACGATTCTGACGGAGCCCCTCGTCGCCAAAGACTGGCTCGGGACACGCGTCCTGCGACGCCTCGAACGCCTCGTCCTCGGCCGCCGGCCGCGTTCGTGATTCGGCTCGCCGTGATCGGCGATCCGGTCGCCCACAGCAAGAGCCCGGCGTATCACCGCAGCTTCTTACGAGAGGCGAACCTGATCGGAACCTACGAGGCGATCCGCGTCGCCTCGGGCGCCGGAGCGCGCACGATCGCCGAACTGCGCGACGCGGGCTACACCGGGCTCAACGTGACGACGCCGCTCAAGGAAGAAGCCTTCGCGATCGCCGACGTGCGCGATGCATCCGCGGATGCCGCCGGCGCCGTCAATACGCTCGTCTTCGGAGAGACGATCCGCGGCTACAACACCGACGGCGCGGGCGCGCTCGGCGCGCTCGCCGCCGCCGGACTACCGGACGTCGCGGGTCGCACGATCCTGGTGCTCGGGGCCGGTCCGACCGCCCGCGCGACGATCGCCGCACTCGTCTCGGCGCACGCCGAGCCGCTCGTCTGGAATCGCACCCACGCGCGAGCCGCCCGCATCGCCGCCGACTTCGGCTGCGCCCTCTGGTCGCGAACAGCTCGCGTCGACGCCGCCTTCTCGACGCTCCTCCCAAACAGCGAGCCTACCGACGATGCCCTAATCGCCGCCCTTCGCGAGACCCCGGTCGTCATCGACGCAAACTACGCCGATCGCGCGACCCTCGGATCGTTCCTAGCTCGCCCCATCCAAGACGGCCGCGCCATGCTGGAAGCCGGGCCGGCACGGCTGCGCGTGGGCATCCGGCCCGA
>CAZZYZ010000284.1:0-2746 GCA_964658425.1 Vulcanimicrobiota bacterium
TCTCCCGCGAGGATGCCATGAGCGACGTCGGCGGACCGCGTCGGCCCGATCCGTCCGAACGCGCGCCGGTCGAGCACGATCTCGATGCCGACGCGTACGAAGCGAGCGTGCCGTCCCGATTGACCGGCTTCCGCGGGACGAGTCCGACGGCACTGTTGCTCGCGGGCGGCATCGCGATCGCGATCGTGCTCGCGACGTTGCTCACGTTCTTCGCGCGATCCGGTCCGAAGCCGAATAACGGGACGGTTGCGTCGACCTCCGTGGCCCAACCGGCTGCGCCCGGGATCGGTGCGAGCGGATCGCAAACGCCGTTCATCCCCGAAGCGACGAGCATCCCTGCCACATCGCCGACGCCCATCACGTTCATCCACTTTCCGACGCCGGAGCCGACCGTCGCTCCGGTCGCGCCCGCGCCGAAACAGGACATTAGCGCGCGCGTCGTCGCGCCGTATTCGATCGATCAGAGCACGCAAAACGCGGACGATCGCATGAAGATCGACGATCCCAAGAACGCCAACACGTCGTCGCAAGACGAGGAGGCGAGTTCGGATATCGGCGGCGGCGGTCGCTACGTACCGGTCTACAAGAACGGTCGCGTGGTGTCCGTCGTTCCGGAAATGAGCCCCTCGCCTTCATCGCGGTCGAGTTCGCAAAATACGAGCGCGAGTCAGCCGGCGAACGGCGCATCGAGCGGCGGCCAGTTCGTTTCGGAAAATCGCGACAGCGGGCTCGGGTCGGCGAATAGCGGCTTGCTCGAGGCCCGCCAATTTTCGCGCGACCAACAGAACGACAAGGTCGGCTACGGACGGCCCGAGACGTCGCGACAGCTCGATACGGCGGCGGTGATCAACGCACGTTTGATGTCCAAGATCGAGTCCGATCTGCCCGGACCCGTGATCGCGCAGGTCACGCAACCGGTCTACGACTCGGCGACGCATTCGGTCGTCGTCGTCCCCGCCGGCTCGCGCGTTTTCGGGACCTACGATGAAGAGACGGTCTCCACGTCGAGCCGTCTCCTCATGTCGTTCACGCGTCTCATCTTTCCCGACGGCGAAGAATTCGACATCGGCGGGCAACCGGGGACCGACGCGGCCGGAACCGCCGGATTTACGGGAGACGTCGACAAGCATCGCGGCTCGCTCTACACGTCGGCGCTGTTGTTGACCGTCCTCGCGGGGGCGGAATCGGCGATCTCGCCGCAAACGCAGACGAGCCTGACGGGAAATACGTCGATCGGCTCGCAGATCCAAACCGCCGCGGGAGCCGAACTCTCGCAGCTCGGGAACAAGATCCTCAACAACGCGCTCGATCGCCCCGCGACCGTCATCATCCGCCCACCGTACGCGTTCCAGATCGTCGTCACGCGCGATCTCCCGCTCGAGCAGTATGCGGTCCAACAGCCGAGTCGATAACGGTCGCGGCCGACCGCGGCTCCAGCGTTACGTCTCGACGATGGTGCTCGCCGTCGCCGGGATCGCGGCGTTGGTCGGCGCCGATGTCGGGCCGATTCTCGCGAGCGTCACGAGCCGCATAACGCACGCGGGCGATCGCGACGCGCGTGTCGCCGTATCGCCGATGCCCGGCGACGTTGCGACGCCGACGCCGAAGCGTGCGTCGATCGCCGCACGCGTTCCGGCGGGGACGCTCGCGATGGTCCCGGAGCGCGCTCCGATCGCGCCGTTCGCCGATATGCCCTTCGCCGTGCCGGCGTTGGACGAGTCCGCCGGTGGATCGGAGGGCGGCGGATCTCAGCGTCATCGGATTTCGGATGACCTCCTCGGGCGGTTGATCGGAACCTGCGCGCCGCAAGTCGATCCGAAGACGCAGGCCGCGATCGTCTCGGTGGAATCCGGGGGCGACGCGTGGGCCGTCCACGACGACAACGACGATAGCCGGTATGCGCCCGACTCTTTCGCGGACGCCGTCGCGATCGGTCGCGTGTTGATCGCGCGCGATCGTCAGACGTATGCGGCCGCCGATCGCGGCGTCGACGTCGGGCTCGCGCAGATCAACAGCGCGAATTTCGCATCGCTCGGGGTCGACGTCGCCGCGATGTTCCATCCGTGCGCGAACTTGCGCGCCTCCGCGCGCATCATCGTATCCGCGTTCGCGCGCGAGCGCGCCGCACTGCGCGGCATGAGCCCTCAAGACGCGGACCAGGTCGCGCTCCGCCGCGCGCTGCAAGTGTACAACAGCGGGAAGGGTAGCGGCGACGAGCCCTACGTCAGCGCCATCCTCGCGGCGCTCGACACACCGTTCGTGCAGAAGATCGCGGCGACGGCTACGCTGACGTCGGAAGTCGGCGCGAACGTCGCCGCCGACGCGGGCGACGACCGGTCTCGCGCCCTCGCGACAGAAGCGGGCGTCCCGGCGAGCAGTCGAGATCCCGCCGGAACGGACGAAGGGCGCGCGAGCGATCTCTCGCGTCGCGACCGCGCTCCGACCGCATCGATTCGGTCCGCCGTCTTCGTGCACGTCGATCCGAACGCGATCGCGCCGCAGAGTCCCGCGCCGGAGGGCCGCGCGGCGCAAGCATCCGCGCCGACCGGCGTCGCGCCGGGCAGCGGCGACCGCGCGACGAGCGGCAGCGTACCGACGACGCCCGTCGACCGCGACGGCTCGTTCGTTCACGACGCGCATCCCGACACACCGGGAGCTTCGGCGGCGGAAGACCACGGCTTCGTCAAGGATCCGAGATAGCGCGTGGATCCTTACGGAACGCGCTCGCGCCTCATGTATCGCTTCA
>CAZZYZ010000285.1:0-2726 GCA_964658425.1 Vulcanimicrobiota bacterium
ATCGCCGCCGACGCGCGGATCTACGTCGGCCGCTCGCCGCGTGGGAACGCCGAGCTGACGTTCCGCATCGCGAAGCCGGACGATCTCTGGTTTCACGCGCGCGCGACTCCCGGCGCGCACGTCGTCCTGCAAGTCGATTCGCAGCGCGACGCGACGCCCGAAGAACTCGCGCGCGCGGCGTCGCTCGCCGCGTTCCATTCCAAGGCGCGCGCCTCCGAGAAAGTCAGCGTGGATTACACCGAACGCAAATACGTCCGGCGCCGGCAGGACGCGCCGCCCGGGCTCGTGTGGTACACGCACGCGCGCACGCTGCTCGTCGCGCCGCTCGAAGGGCCGTACGCGTGAGCGCGCCCGCACGCCGCTCGATCGCGCTCGACGATTCGAAGCCGATCTGGCAATCGATGGCGCTGTTCCTGATCCCGCTGATGCTCAGCAACATCTTGCAATCGCTCGGCCAGAGCGCGAACAGCATCTACATCGGGCGGCTCATCGGCGTGAACGCCCTCGCCGCCGTCTCGGCGATCTTCCCGATCGTCTTCTTTCTCGTCTCGTTCTTGATCGGACTCGCGAGCGGCAGTACCGCGCTCATCGGCCAGGCGTACGGCGCGAACGATAGCGCGCGCGTGAAAGCGATCGCGGGGAGCACGATCGCGCTGACGCTCGTGCTCGGCGCGATCGTCGGCATCCTCGGCGGCGTCTTCGCCTATCCGATGCTCGCCGCGTTGCACACGCCGGCGAACATCATCGGCGCGTCGGCGAGTTATGCGCGAATCACGTTCTTCGGGATCCCGATTTTCTTCACGTATCTCATCTATACGACGTTCATGCGCGGTACGGGCGATACGAAGACGCCGTTCTACGTCCTCATCGCGAGCACGGCGCTGACGATGCTGCTCACGCCCGCGCTCATCCTCGGCTGGCTCGGGCTACCGAAGTTCGGCACGAACGGTGCCGCGATCGGGAACATCCTCGCGAGCGCGTTCGCGCTCGTCGGATTGCTCGTCTATCTCGGCCGCGCGAGAAATCCGCTCGCGCTCGATGCCGAGATGATCCGCAACGTCCGGCTGCGCTGGCCGCTCGTTCGCACGATCGCGAAGATCGGGGTGCCGACGAGCATCAATCTCGTGATGGTCTCGCTCTCGGAGATCGCCCTGCTCTCGCTCGTCAACGGCTACGGCTCGCTCGCGGTCGCGGCGTACGGCGCGGTCAATCAGGTGGTGAGTTACGTGCAGTTTCCGGCGATCTCGATCGCCATCGCGGCCTCGATCTTCAGCTCGCAATCGATCGGCGCCGGCCGGATCGATCGCGTCCCGACCGTCGTGCGCGCGGCGATCGTTCTCAATTACGTCATCGAGGGCGCGCTCATCGCGCTCGCCTACGTATTTAGTTCGGATCTCATCTCGCTCTTCGTCGCCTCGCCGCCGACCGTGGCGATCGCGCACAGCCTGCTGATAATCACGCTCTGGAGTTATGCGATCTTCGGCAATTCGCGCGTCCTCTCGGCGATCATGATCGCGAGCGGAACGGTCGTCTGGCCGACGGCGATCGGCATTCTCTCGATCTGGGGCGTCGAGGTTCCGGTCGCCTACGCGCTCGCACATCGCGTCGGCCTCGACGGCGTTTGGTACGGTTATCCCGCCGCCTTCGTCGCCGCGCTCGTCGCGCAATCGTGCTACTACCTCTTCGTTTGGAAACGTAAACCGCTGCAGCGTCTCGTTTAGGTGGAATTTCAACGCGGTCCGATATGCGTTTTTGTCTGAGAACGCAAAGTGCCCCGCATCTCCAGGAGCGCCGATGAAGCGGGGTGCGCCCGGCAGTGTACGAAGCGATGGCCGATGGCGATGCGACGCGAGCATTCGACGGCGGTGTGTCCGAGCGTCGTGCGCTTTCGAGCGATACTCGCGCGGCGCGAATCCGGGTCGTCGGCACGTGCGGTCGCGGTCGAAATTCCGCCGGCGGCTGCAAATGAACTGCGCGGCGTCGAGACCGCGGAGGGGACGATCAACGGCCACCCGTTTCGCGCCGCACTCGAGGCGGCGGGCGGCCTCCGCTCGATTCGCGTCAATGCGGCGATGCTGCGGGGCGCCGCGGCCGAGGTCGGCGACGTCGTCGAATTCGCGATCCTCGGTCCCGAAGGCGAACTCGTCGTCGCTCCCGACCTTCGCGGCGCGATCGTCGCGTCAGCCGCGGCCGCAGCGCTCTGGTCGGAGCTCTCCGAAGGTGCGCGCCGCATCTACGTCCGCTGGGTCGACGCCACGAACGATCCGCAGACGCGCGCTCGCCGCGTGCGTCGAACGGTCGAACAGCTCGCCGAGGGAAAGCGGCGGCCGTGCTGCGTCAACCTCTACGAATACCCGATGTCGCGAATCGACCCCGATTGGCTGAAAAAGACACGTCGCTCGTAGAACGTGAAGGGGGTTCGTCAGCCTTCGTCTGCCGCCGAGAGCGCGAGCGCGTCGACCGTGGCGGTAGCGAAGCCCACGACGCGCTCCGCGCGCGCGAGGGCGACGACGACGACGATATCGAGCGGATCGGCGTCGCCGACCGCGTCGGGATAGCGCGACGCGAGGTAGTAGAGGTCGAGCGTCCTCGCGGCGGCGAGGACCTCGTCGGGCACCGAGACGGGCACCGCGCGTAGTTCGCGCACGAGCGTCCCCGACGAACGTGTGGTGGGATGATCGTCGGTCGCCGCGAGCCAAGCGACCCGGCTCATCCTGGATCGTGCG
>CAZZYZ010000286.1:0-2636 GCA_964658425.1 Vulcanimicrobiota bacterium
GCGCTCGGGATGCTCAGCCCGAAGAATGGTTCGGTCGTAAAGCGTTCGTTCGCGAGCGTCCCGCCGAGTGCGGCGTCGATCATCGCGCGCGTGTAGGCGATCGACATGCGCTTTCCGACGCCGTAGGGGCCGCCGTTCCAGCCCGTGTTGACGAGCCAGCACGTCACGCCGTGTTCCGCGATTCGCTCCCCGAGGAGTTCCGCGTAGACGCTCGGACGATGCACCATGAACGGCGCGCCGAAACACGTCGAAAACGTCGCGGTCGGCTCGGTCACGCCGTTCTCGGTCCCGGCGACCTTCGCGGTGTACCCCGAGAGAAAGTGATACATCGCCTGCTCGGGTGAGAGGCGCGAGATCGGCGGTAAGACGCCGAAGGCATCGGCCGTGAGCATGACGATCGTCTTCGGGTGGCCGGCGCGCAGATGCGGGACGACGTTCGCGATGAACTCGATCGGATACGCCGCGCGCGTGTTCTCCGTGATCGCCGCATCGTCGAGATCGAGGACGCGCGTCGCCTCGTCGAGGGCGACGTTCTCGAGAACCGTTCCGAAGCGATGCGATGCGGCCCAAATCTCGGGCTCGGCTTTCGCGGAGAGCGAGATCACTTTCGCGTAGCAGCCGCCTTCGAAATTGAACACGCCGCTCGTCGACCATCCGTGTTCGTCGTCGCCGACGAGCGGTCGCGCGGCGTCGGCCGAGAGCGTCGTCTTGCCGGTCCCGGAGAGGCCGAAGAAGAGGGCCGTATCGCCCGCCGCGCCGACGTTCGCCGAACTGTGCAACGGCAGCACGCCGCGTAGCGGCATGAGATAATTCATGATCGTGAAGACCGATTTTTTTATCTCGCCCGCGTATTGCGTTCCGCCGATGAGGACGATCCGCCGTCCGAGATGGACGATGACGAACGTGCCGCTGCGCGTGCCGTCGCGCTCGGGTATCGCTTCGAATCCGGCCGCGTCGATCACGGTGAACTCCGGTTCGAACGCCGCCGGCATCGCACCCGGAACGATGAACAGATTACGAGCGAAGAGCGAGTGCCACGCGTACTCGCTCACGACGCGAATCGGGAGGCGGAATGCGTCGTCGGCGCCCGCGTACGCATCGAGCGAATAGATCTCTCGTTCGCTCAAATACGCCGTCACGCGCGCGAGCAGCGCATCGAAACGATCGGCCGGGAATGCGACGTTCGTGGAGCCCCAATCGACGTGCGTCTCGCTGCCGGGCTCGCGAACGAAGAACTTGTCCTTCGGCGATCTCCCGGTGTGCCGGCCCGTCCGTGCGATCAGTTGGCCGTCCTCACCGAGTTCGGCTTCGCCGCGACGCAGGGCGTGTTCGTAGAGCACGGCCGTGGAAAGATTCTCGTGGATCGGTCCATCGAGACCGAGCGCCGCGAACTTCGTTGCGACGGAGAGTTGGCCGTCGAGCGCGGTTTTCATGAAAATATATTTTCAGTTTCGCTCTCATGGGCCTTCTCGCACGCGCGCATGGAACGGCGCCCGGAAAAACGGGGACGCTCGCTCTCGCGTCCGAATCGCGCGCCATGCGTTTTCGCTCACTGTCGTTCGTCGTGTCGCTGTGCGTCGCCGTCGCGAGCGGTCCGGCGCGCGCGGCGACCGCCGGACTGACGATCGGCGTCATGCCGACCGGTCCGCTCGATGCGATCACGGACGTCGCGGGCGTTCGCGTCGGGCAGATCACGAAGGTCGAGGGCGCGGCGGGCCCGCTCGTCCCGGGCGTCGGCCCCGTGCGGACGGGCGTGACCGTCGTGCTTCCCAACGACGACCCGTGGATGCATCGCGTCGCCGCCGCCACGTACGCGCTCAACGGCAACGGCGCGATGACGGGGACGCACTGGATCGACGAGGCGGGGTTCCTCGAGGTCCCGATCGCGCTGACGAATACGCTCGACGTTCCACGCGTCGGCGACGGCGTCATCGATTGGCTCGTCGCGAAACACCCGGATATCGGCGTGACGGCCGACGTGCCGCTCCCCGTCGTCGCGGAGTGCGACGATCAGGGGATCAACGACATCCAGGGTCGTCACGTGAGCGCGCGCGATACCGTCACCGCGCTCGATACCGCGAAACCCGGGCCGTTCGAGCGCGGCGCCGTCGGCGCCGGGACCGGGATGCGCGCATTCGCGTTCAAGGGCGGGATCGGGACCGCGTCACGACGCACGCCCGCGAAACTCGGCGGCTATACGGTCGGCATCCTCGTCAACGCGAATACCGGTTCGCGCGAGGAGCTCACGATCGAAGGCGTCCCGGTCGGCCGCATCCTCGCAAACGAATTGCTTCCGACGATCCTCAAGAGCGCCGCGAATCGCACCCGCGGCCGCGCGGCCGACGGCAGCATCATCATCACGATCGCGACCGACGCCCCGCTCGACGGCCGGCAACTGCACGAGCTCGCGAAGCGTGCGACGCTCGGGCTCGCGCGCGCGGGGGCGACGTCGCACGTCTCGAGCGGCGATCTCTTCATCGCGTTCAGTACGTCCGTGGAGTATCCGCGCGATCCGACGGCGATGCATCCCGTCACCCTCGTCAACGACGACGACGCGATGGACGCGCTCTTCTCCGCGACGATCGAGGCGACGGACGCCGCGATCGTCGATGCGCTCGCGAGCGCGAAGACGATGA
>CAZZYZ010000287.1:0-2587 GCA_964658425.1 Vulcanimicrobiota bacterium
TCGGCGCGGCCTACCTGTTCTCCGCGATTCTCACCACGGCGAACGTCATGACGCTGCCGGGTCTGCTCGCGCCGCGCGGGATGTTCGGCGTTCAGACGCCCGTCTATCTGCTCGTCGCGTTCCATCTGTTCTGGCCGTTCGGCGTTCTCGTCTTCGCGGTGATGCCGCAGCAGCGCCATCACGGCGCCGCACGCGCAATCGTCGGCGCGGCGCTCGCCGGTGCGGCCGCCCTGCTCGTCGGAATCCACGCCGACGCTTGGCTGCCGCCGCTCGTCGTGCCGGGGACGAATCGCTACGCGCCGCTCTTCGAGATCCTCATGGCGATCGCGGCGGCGCTCGAGATCGCAGCCGTCGTCTCGATCGTTCGCCGCAAGCCGACGTCGTTCGAACTTTGGATCGCGGTCGCCGTCATCTTGCTGATGGGCGATACGTTCCTCAACATCGATGCGGGCTCGCGCTTTACGCTCGGGCAGTACGCCGCGCGTTTGCTGACGCTCGGTTCGTCGATGCTCGTCTTCGTCGCGCTTATCGGCGAGTATCTCGGCCTCCTGACGCGTGCGAGCGTGGTCGATCGCTACGCCGCGATCGCCGGCTCCGCGCCGAACATCCTCTTCCTCGAAGACGCGCTCGGGCGATGCACGTACGTGAACGCGCGCTGGACCGAACTCACGGGTCAACCGGGTGAAGAGGCCCGCGGGACGGGCTATCGCGACGCGATCCATCCCGAGGACGTCGCCCGCCTCGAACGCCCGGCGAAGCGCACGGGCGAGCGCCCCGCGGCCGTCGTCGAATTGCGGATCCGCGACGAAGCGACGGGACGTTTTCGCTGGCATCTCATGCGGACGACGCAATTGCTCGATCGTCAGGGGCGCTTCGAAGCGTGGCTGAGCACCGCGACCGATATCGACGATCAATACGTCGCGCTCGAGAACGCGAACGCCGCCGAACGCGAGTTCCGCAACATAGCCGACGCCATCCCGCAACTCGTCTGGACGGCCGATGCGCGCGGACGCTTCGATTGGGCGAACGCGAATTGGCACGCCTTCATGGGCGGCCGCGCGCGCGCTCGCGATTACGAGTTCGCGTGGTCCGGCGACGTGCATCCGCACGATCGAGCGGAGGTCGAGGCGCGCTGGCGTACGGCGCTGCGCGACGGCGAGAAGTTCGACATGGAGTTTCGGCTGCGCGGCGCGGACGGCGCGTATCGCTGGTTCCTCACGCGCGTCGTTCCGTTTCGCGGGCCGGGCGGCGAGATCGCGCGCTGGTACGGCACCGATACCGACGTCGACGAGCGCCGCCGCCAGAGCGACGAACTCGTCGCGATGTACGAGCGCCAGCACCACGTCGCGCAGGCGTTGCAGGCCGCGTTCCTGCCGCCGTTCCTGCCCGAGATCGACGGCCTCGTCTTCGATGCGGTCTACCGCCCCGCCGCCCGCGATACGGAGGTCGGCGGCGATTGGTACGACGCCTTCGCGCTCGCCGACGGCCGGATCGCGATCTCGATCGGCGACGTGACGGGCCACGGCCTCGAAGCCGCGGTCGCCATGGTGCGCGTGCGGGAGCTGCTGCGGGCGGCGACGGCGATGACGGCGCTCGGGCCGGGCGAAGTGCTCGCCGTCGCGAGCCGCGCGCTCGCGGCGGGCGACGTCGGCGTGCTCGCGAGCGCCGCGTTCGGGATCGTCGATATGGCCACGGGGACGTTCACGTACGCGACGGCGGGGCATCCGCCGCCGTTGCTGCGCCGCGATTCGGTCGTCACGGCGCTTGCGGGCGGCGGCCTCCTACTCGGGCTCGAGGACGCATCGCCGCCGGTGCACGCGGTCGCGCTCGAGACGGGCGACGTGCTCGCGTTTTACACCGACGGACTTACCGAGATCGATCGCGCCGATCTCGAACTCGGCGAACGCCGGCTTCAGGAAGAACTCGTGCGCCACGGTGCCGATGCGACGCGGATCGTCGATGCGCTCGTCTCGAGCGAGCCGCGAGACGACGTCGCCCTCCTGACGGTCGCAGTCGCCGCCTTTGCGACGCGCGGCGGAACCGAACCGAATTGGAAGTTCGTCTCCGACGACGCGCGCACGGCGCAGGCCGCCCGTTCGTCGTTCGTCGCCTATCTCGAATCGCACGGGGTGCGTGCCGATATGGTCGTGACGGCGGAGGTCGTCTTCGGCGAGCTCGTCGGGAACGTCGTGCGCCACGCGCCCGGCCCGATCGACGTCGAGCTCGCGTGGAACGCGGGCGCGGCGTTGCTCGTCGTTCGGGATCGCGGAGCGGGGTTCGCGCTCGATCGCGCCCGCTTACCGGAGAGCGATTACGCGGAGTCCGGCCGAGGTCTCTTCATCGTCGATGCCTACGCGAATCCGCCGAGCGTCCGCGCGCGCCGCGGCGGCGGTACCGCCGTCGAAGTCCGCCTCGCACTCGGTATCGAGAGCGACGCCTGAGACGCTCCGCCGCGAGCGCGACATCGTACAGTCCTTAACCGTTTAGGGATCCGCCGTTCGCGAACGACCGGCCGGGCCGCACGCGCCCGTCGTTCGCCCGTGCAGACGGTACGCGGCGAAGCCGCGCCCTTCGATCGCGACCGTGT
>CAZZYZ010000288.1:0-2548 GCA_964658425.1 Vulcanimicrobiota bacterium
CGTCGAGGCCGTCGCCCGGCGAACGAGACGGCGGAAACAATCGCGACAGCGCTTCCGCACGCATCATCGACGATTCGGCGAGCGTCTCCGGCGCGACGAAGCGGACGATCGAGAACAGGATCAGGACCGCGAGCAACGTCTCAAAAACCGGCGCACCGCGCTCGAGCACGAACCAAAGGAAGGCGACGACGTTTTCGAGCCGCTCGAGAGTATCCATAAACGCGAAGACGACCATCGATGCGAAAACGTTCACGCGTTCGCACCCTCCTTTTCCCATGCTCACGAGCACCGGCGCTACATCATTGCAGATTCATCGAGAGAACGCTTCCCCGAAATCATCTTCTTTTGACGCCATTTAACTTTAAATATTAATTGTTCGCGTGAGCGAGCGATTACGCACGTCGCGCCGAGAACGTAAAGCGATCGTTACATGCGTGAACGATCGAGCGTCTTGGGCGAATCGAGACTCGAACTCGAACACCTTGCGGTACTGGAACCTAAATCCAGCGCGTCTACCAATTCCGCCATTCACCCGTAGCTCGTCGCATTTTGGTTTCCGGCGCGGCAGGCCTGCGAGCGGAGCGGCCGCCCGAAGCGTGAAAACCAACCGGTGATGAGCGACGAACGGCGACCCGAATCGATCGACGGCGAACCGCCGAGCGAGCCGCCGGTTGCCGAGCGCGGGCACGCGCTCCATCACGAGACGGACGATTCACCGCCGTCCACGCCCGACGGCCGCCGCGAACTCGCCGAAGATATCGAGAGCGGCGGCCCGTAATTCGGCCGGCGTCAGCGCTCGACGAGCGACATCATCGCCGCGGAGTACCGTTCGCCCGCCGTGCGATCGGCGAGTCCGTCGAGCGCGACGCGATCCTCGGCCGTGAGTGCGATCTCGACCGCGCCGAGGTTATCGTCCAAGAACGAGACGCGCTTCGTGCCCGGGATCGGAACGACGTCTTCTCCCTGACCGAGCACCCACGCCAGTGCGATTTGGGCCGGCGTCGCGCCGTGGACCGCGGCGATCTGCTCGACGATCGCGACGAGCGCGGCGTTCTCGCGCGCGTGCTCGTCGGAGAAGCGCGGATCCGTGCGCCGAAAATCGTTCTCCGCGAGATTCGCGCTCTTCGCGATCCGGCCGGTCAGGAAGCCGCGCCCGAGCGGACTGTACGGTACCAAACCGATTCCGAGTTCGCGTAAGACGGGCAAGATCTCGGGCTCGATGCCGCGTTCCCAGAGCGAGTACTCGCTCTGCAGCGCGCTGATCGGATGGACCGCGTTCGCGCGGCGAAGCGTCGCGACGCCGACCTCGGAGAGGCCGAGATAGCGAACCTTCCCTTCGGCGACGAGCTCGGCCATCGCGCCGACCGTCTCTTCGATCGGCACGTGCGGATCGCGGCGGTGCTGATAGTAGAGATCGATGACGTCGATGCCGAGCCGCTCGAGGGACGCCTCGGCAACCCGCCTGACGTTCGCGGGCGAGCCGTCCGTGCCGGTGATCGCATGCGAGGGGTCCTCCGAGATGCGGAAACCGAATTTCGTCGCGACGACCGCGCGGTCGCGCTTGCCGCGCAAGGCTTTCCCGAGCAGCAGCTCGTTCGTGTACGGGCCGTAGATCTCGGCCGTATCGAAGAACGTCACGCCGCGCTCGAGCGCGCGGTGGATCGTCGCGATCGATTCCGCCTCATCCCCCGAGCCGTATGCGAACGACATGCCCATGCAGCCGAGACCGAGGGCCGACACGGTGAGACCGCGCGTGCCCAGATGACGCATTTCCATATCCGCCTCGGTACCCACGCCGCGCGCTTACGACGCGTTAGGACGTCTCGACGATTCGATTCGCGTGGTGCTTCGAAGCATCGACGAGCCGCACGTTGACGAGATCGCTCGATGCGACCCAGCTTCGCGCCTCGCTCGCGGTTCGGCCGCCCGCGATCTGCCGCTCGACGAGCCGCGCCTCGAGCGTCTCGAGCGATGCGTCGAGATACCAGACCTCGTCGAGCAGCGGCCGAACGAACGACCACGGCTCCTCTTCCAGCAGGAGATAGTTGCCCTCGACCACCGCGAGCCGCGTCTGCGAATCGACCGCGAGCGAACCCGCGATCGGTTCGTGCAGCGTCCGCGAGTACGTCGGCACGTACACGGTCCCCGTGCGCGCGCGGATCCGGCCGAGCGCGACGACGAATCCCGCCGCGTCGAAGGTCGAGGGATGGCCCTTACACGCGCCGAGGCCGAGGTCGTCCAGGCGGGCGTTCGAGAGATGAAAGCCGTCCATCGGGACGTACGCGGCGAACGGACCCGCCTCGTTGAGCCGCGCGACGAGTTCCATCGCGAGCGTACTCTTCCCGGACCCCGGCGGCCCCGCGATGCCGAGGATCGCATTCGGCGACTCGGCGACGATACGCGCGCGTTCGACGAGCGAGGCCGCGATCGCGACCTGCCGCAACTCGCCCGCACTCAACGTTCGGCTCGATCCGAAGGCGACACTCCGCACTATCCAAGGCGGCCGCCGCCTTCTGCCGCTCGGCCTCGGCGGGAACGCCCAGCGACA
>CAZZYZ010000289.1:0-2543 GCA_964658425.1 Vulcanimicrobiota bacterium
TGAATGGGTCGTACATGCGGTGACGAATGTACTCGTCGAGTTCCGCGTCGCTGAATCCCTCGGTTTCCAGCACGCGCCGCTCCGTCTCGACGACCTGCTCGCCGTCGCCCTCGGGCGTGTCGCTCGGCGATTGCTCCGTTTCGGTTTCGGTCGTTTCCGTGACGGAGGGAACGCCGCTCCCGCGGGGGCGTCCCGGGCGTCGCGGCTTATCGGTCGTCGAAGTCGTCATATCGAAATGCTCCTCTGCGTGTCGTGTGCGGGGTTTCGCCGCACGCTCGCGCCTCGCTTTGCGAAAACGGGAGCCGTATCGCTACGGCTCCCGTTCGTGTGTTCGGATTCCCGACGAGGGCTCAGTTGCCGACGTACATCTTCCTGCCGTTGACGATGCCCGCAGCGAATTCCATCTTGCCCTGCCAGCGATAGATCCGCGACGCCCACGCTTCGCCCGCGTTCGAGGCTTCCTGCTCGACGTTCCACGGCGTGAGGATCTGCATCTTCGCGCCGTTGTCTTTGCGCTTCATCATCGCCCAGGGATAGCCCGATCCCGAGAGCGGCGCACGCGAGCGGCGAACGTACGGGCTCGCGGCGACCGTGAATTCGCCGAAGAGCACGTTCGAGGTGAACGCGCCCGGCGATTGGCCCGTCGTGTCGTTCGCCAGGAGCTGCACCGGGTTGATCTGCGAGCCGACGAACCGCTTCGCCTTGAAGCGATCGAGCGAATCGCAGAGCAGCGTGTCGAACTCGGTGCCGGTCGACGTCTCGTCGCCGTACGGATCGACGAAGGTCGCGGGCGAGAGGAGCGCGTTTTCGATCGACGCCGGCGAGAGCGCCGATGGCGCGGTCGAGAATCCCGCCGGCACGCCGACGATGCCCGCCTGCGGATAAAGCGCGCCCGCGTACGCGAGGCCGCCCGCGATGTTCGTCGGCTGCACGATGCCGTTGGGGCTCGACGTGCTCATCTGCGAGTATTGGAACGTGCGGAAGACCGAGAAGACCCACTGCCGATCCATGACGAGCGGCGCCTTCTGGCCGAACCTCGTCGCGCGATCGCGGACGTTGCCGACCTTGTCCGTGTCGAACGCCTTCTTGGAGATCGCGAGCATCCGCGTATACAGATAGTTCCGCAGGCGCACTTCGCGCGATCCGCTACGCGATTCGGGCGCGGGTTCGATCTCGCCCGTGAGCACCGGAATGTCGTCCTGGTACTCCTCGAGGTAGACTTCCGACTCGGCGTTCGAGGTCGTGACCTCGGCGAGTTCGGTGTAGATCGCGGGCGCCTTCGCGAACTCGCTCATGATCGTGTGGACGACGATGTTGCTGATCGCGGAACTCGTCTGCGAACTCGTGATCGTCTCGCGTCCGCGATAGATCTTCGCCCCGGCCGCCACGGCCGCCGCATCGATCGACTCGCGCAATTTCTCGAACGAGAAGCGGGGGTTCCCGGACGCGAACGCCTCGCACATCTGCCGCACGTACGCGGGATCGGCGTTGAGTTGGTCCGCGACGTCGTCGTAGCGATCGCCCATGAGCTCGGCGACGCGCTCGCGTACGATCCGAGCCGGAACGTGACCCGTCCAGATCTGAACGGCCGATTCGCCGACCGAGCGGGATTCTAATTCGTCGAGCTTGGACATTTCGTGCTCCTCCTACGCGGCGAGCGGCGGGGTGAAAAGGATGACGACGTCTTGGCCCGCGGCGCCCGTAAGCGCCGCGCCCGAGTAACCGCCGCCCGCGAACGCCGGATACGCTCCGCCCGCGGGGTTCTGATCTCCGGACACCTTGCCGACCGGCTGGAGGTTGTTCGGATTGGCGACCGTGACCGTCTGCGGATCCGCGCCGACGTAGACGAACGCATCGGGCGTGTAGACGTCGCCGATCGTCGTCTTCATGATGAACTCGCCCGAGTTGCGGAAATTGATGAACGGCCCGTACAGCGCGTTCGGCGGATCGCCGATGTACAGCCCTTCGTCGATCCCGAGTTTGTACGGGTAGTTGTCCTCGGAGATCCCGATGACCTGAGACGACTTCGAGGGATCGTAGCAGGCCGCGACGAGCCCGAGCGGCCCCGTGCGGTACAGAAAATCACCCGCGCGGACGAATCCGGGCGACACGCCCGCGATCACCTGCGTCGAGTTGAACGTCGGCGCGACGACCGCGGGATTCGGCGTGACCGCACCGTTGTCGGTGTACGCGCCGTTGCTCGCGACGCCGAGGAATTGCAGAACGCCCGCGACCTGCTTGTAGACGTTGACGGTGATGCCCGCGAGGTTCGGAAGCCCGGTGATCGAGACGGAGCCCGTCGTGACGTTCGCGCCGATCGTGGCCGTGGCGATGGGAGACGGGGCCGTCTCGCCGTTCACGTTGACCTCGGTGTACGCGTACGACTGCGCGCCCGTGGCGAGCGCGCCGCCCGTGCTCGAGGCGGTCGCGGTCGGCGCGGCGGCCGGCGTCGCGATGCCCGGGAACGCCGGGGTCACGCTCATGTCGATGCCGCGCGTCGTCGGCGGCGAAATCGCACGACGGAGATACCGGCTCGTACGACC
>CAZZYZ010000290.1:0-2523 GCA_964658425.1 Vulcanimicrobiota bacterium
CGAGCGACGCCGGCGACGACGAGGCCGCCGGTGTCGGCGAGCCGCTCGACGCGGGCGCTGCCGCCGGTGCTTCCGATCCCGATGGCCCGGGCGACGGCCCGGTCGACGCGTCGATCACGATCGTGAAGCCGCCGATCGCCGGCAGCGTGACCTGCGACGTCGCCGGGTCGATCTCGGTCGTCCCCTCGAGAACCTGCTGCCGAGAGATCGACTGCGCCGACGTCGGGCCTTGCGGATTGCCGTACGCGCCCGTCTGCGGGATCGTGAGGCCGCCCGTCCCCGAGCTTCCCTGGCAGCCGGCAACGCCGAACGCGGCGACGTATGCGAGGGATCGAACGATCTGGCTGCGGCGGAACATCGCGAGCGGCGTTCGCCGCACGCGCGCGAGTTCTTCCGCTGCGCCGTGTGTCGCCGGCCACCATTGCCGTTTCCTTACGCGGCGAGAGGTCGGTCCGCGTGTCGCGGACTATTTCGGCCGTATGTCCCAAGACGTTACGATCACGATCCGACCGAGCGGTCCGCTCCTGGTCAGCGGTCCCTTCGCGCTCAAGGAAGCCGACGGCACGCCTGTCGACGTCGGCGGTCGCGCGACCGTCGCGCTCTGCCGTTGCGGCGCATCGACGACGAAACCGTTTTGCGACGGCACGCATTCGAAGATCGGTTTCGAGGCGGCGAACGAAGCGGTCCGCGAGTCGCGCTGAACGCGCGTCCGCATCTCGTAAGGAAGTCCCATCTCACAAGAAAATCGCCAACCCACGCCCGAACTCTACGTCTCCTGCGATATCGAAGCCGACGGTCCGTGCCCGGGGCTGTTCTCGATGCTCAGCTTCGGTCTCGCCGCCTTCACGCTCGACAAGCGTCTCGTCGGCACGTTCTCGCGTAATCTCGAGTTGCTCGACGGCGCCGACGTCGACGAACGGACGATGAAGTGGTGGGCGCAGCCCGAACAAGCCCGCGCCTACGAGCGCAGCCGCGAGGCACTCGTCTCGCCGCGTGCGGCGATGGTCGATGCGAAAGCGTGGCTCGATGAGATCAAGCGGTTCGGCCGGCCGCTGGTCTGCGGCGCACCGAGCGGCTTCGACTTTACGTTCATGTACTACTATTTTCAACGCTTCCTCGGCGAGAGTCCGATCGGTTTCGCGAGCCTCGATCTGCGGAGCTACGCCGCCGCCGTGATGAAGCGCCAATATCGGCACGTCGGCAAACGGCAGTATCCGGCGGAGTGGATCGACGAAGGCCTGCCGCACACGCACGTCGCGCTCGACGACGCCATCGAACAGGGCTGCATCCTCATCAACATGATGCGCGCGAATCTCGAATTGCCCGCGCTCGCAACGCTGACCGATGAGCGAACGCCCGTGGTATAAGGCGAAGACCCGAACACACGTTTGTGGTTCATGTGCTAACATTTCATTACAAACGCTTTTCTTCGTTCAAGATTTCCCACTTTTGGGCGATACGGTCTGCGTGCATTTGGTTCGATTGGGATTCGCATTGGCATTCGCGGCAGTTTCGTTTCGATCGGTCGCCCCGGCGATCGCCGCGGAACGTCCGCGCATCCCGACCAGCGGTGCGATCGTCGCGCAAGCGGACGACGCCCGGCGAATCGTCGCTTCCGTGAATGCGGAACGCGTCTCGCACCTCATCGCGCCGCTGCGCGTCGATGAGCGTCTCGCCGCGGTCGCGCTCGCACACGCGCTCGATATGGCGCGGCGCTCGTACTTCGGGCACGTGAGCCTAAGCGGCGCGTCGCCGTTCGAACGACTGGATCGGGCCCGCTATGCCTACGAGTGGGCGGGCGAAAATCTCGCGCTCGACAGCGGACCCGATAGCGCGGTCGATGCGCTCTGGCACTCGCTCGAACATCGCGAGAACACGCTCGAACCGCATTTCGGACGCGTCGGCGTCGGCGCGGTCGAGACGCCGGGCGGCGAGATCGTCGTCGAAGACTTCACCGACTAGCGCGGCTCCACCGGGGTCACGCGGATCCGGCGCTCTGGACCGGCCCATCGTCACGCTCGACGGCGACCGGTAAGCGAATCCGGAACATCGCGCCGCCCATGAGCGACGGCGCGACGTCGACCTCCCCGCCGATACGCTCGATCATGAGTCGCGCGACCGCGAGCCCGAGGCCCGAGCCTCGAGCGCGCGCGTTCGTGCCGCGGCGAGCGAGCGAGAAGATCAGATCTCGTTCTTCCGGTGCGACGCCCGGCCCGTCGTCATCGACGCGAACCTCGACGTAGCGTGCGTCGAGCGCGTGGATCGAGATGAAGATCCGGCCGCGTTCGCGGCCATGCTTGATCGCGTTCTCGATGACGTTGATCAGGATCTGTAGCAATCGATCGGAACCGATCGAGACGTCCTGACGCGTCGAGGCGAGAAACGTAACGTTCGTTCCGCGCGCCATCGCCGCGGGCGCCACGACGTTCATCGCCGAAGCGACGGCGTTCGAGAGATCGCACGCGTCGCCGCACGAAACGTCGCTGCGAAGGTCGAGCATCGAGATGTCGAACATACCGTCGA
>CAZZYZ010000291.1:0-2504 GCA_964658425.1 Vulcanimicrobiota bacterium
ATCGCCGCGACGACGACGAACGCGAGCAGCGTGCGAATCCGTCGCAGCGTCTCGTCGAAGATGTCGAGCGATTCGCCGACGCGCACGATCATCGACACGCCGGGTTCTCGTACGGACTCCGCGCGCACGAGCAAACGGCCGAGCTGCGGGAGTTCCAGCGTCGCATAGGCGACGCGCCCCGGTGCTTCGATCGGTTGCGTCGGGAAGAGCGCGCCGCCGAGATTGAGGCTCTTCGCGACGGGATACCCGCGCGCCGTATCGATCTCGACGTACGTCGTCGGGCCGGCCCAGTGATCGAGCGCTCCCGTCACCATCAGCTGGCTCACGATCGGCGTCGTATCGCCCATCGCGCTCAGCGCCGAATCGCCGTGCACGAGCCCCGCGATATCGCCGCCGACGCGGTCGATCTTCGCGCGCGCTTCGTCGAGCAGAATCGAGCGCAGCTCGATCGTGAGGACGCTCGTGACGACCGCGATGACCGCGATCAGCAAGAACGCGTAAAAGCTCGCGATCCGCCAACGGAGCGAGCCGAAGGTCACTCGCGGAGCGTGTAACCGACGCCGCGCACGGTCCCGATCAGCTTGTCTTCGAAGCCGTCGTCGACCTTACCACGCAGGTAGCGGATGTAGACGTCGATGAGATTCGAATCGCCGAGAAAATCGCTCCCCCAGACGCCGTTAAAGAGCTCGTCGCGCGTGTGCACCTTGTTGCGATGCAGCAGCAGATATTCGAGCAGCGCGTACTCTTTCGCCGTCAGCGCGATCGCCTTGCCGCCGCGCACGACTTCGTGGCGATCGCGGTCCATCGTGAGATCTTTCGCCGCGAGCGTGTTCGAGTGCGGGTGGCGTTCGCGCAGGCGCGCGCGGATGCGCGCGAGCAGCTCTTCGATCGAGAACGGTTTCGTAAGATAATCGTCGGCGCCGATATCGAGGCCGCCGACGCGATCGGCGATCCGATCCTTCGCGGTGAGCATGATGATCGGGACGCGGCTCTTGAGGCGCACGCGCTTGCAGATCTCGATGCCGTCCATCTTGGGAAGCATGACGTCGAGTACGATGAGATCGGGTTCCTTGAGCGCCTTCTCGAGCCCGAGCAGCCCCTCGGAGGCCGTCTCGACGAGGTAGCCCTCGTGTTCGAGCTCGAGCTTGAGGACGCGAACGATCTGCGCATCGTCCTCGACGATGAGGATCTTGAAGCGACGTTCGTCCGTCAACGAGCGCGCGACCCGCGACGCAGCGAGGTCGAGTACGCGAGCGTAACCCAGGTCGCGACGCCCGTCCCTGCGGCGAGCCAAATCAGGTAGGCGGGGTCGGCTACGTGCCGCGCGAGATCGGCCGAGGCTTCGCCGAGCGCCGTCATCCCGCGCGGATCGTGCACGAGCGCGATCAGCAACCAAGCCGCGATCGCGAGGACGCCGCCGACGAGTGCCGTCTCCCAGGTACGAAGCGCGAGGCTCGGGCCCGCGACGTGAAGGGTCGTGGCGCGCAGGATCGCCTGCCGCAAGTCGGGCGGCGGTTCCGCGAGGGGGAGCGCGAACAAGGCGCGGTCGAGATCGTCGAAGTCGTCGTTCATTCCGATACCAGCGCCTTTCGCAAGAGATCCTTGGCTCGAAAGAGATGGGTCTTCACGGTGCCGAGCGGGAGGTCGAGGACGCGAGCGATTTCCTCGTATTGCCGGCCTTGTAGATGATACAGCGTGATGACGGTGCGATACTTCTCCGGCAACGCTTCGATCGCCGCGCGAAGCACGCGCGCCTCATCGCGGCGCTCGTATTCGAGGTCCGGGCCGATCCCGGTATCGGCCCGATCGGGGAACTCGTCCGTCGAGAAACGCTTTCGACGCTGTAGTCTATCGCAGCACGCGTGATAGGCGATCGAGAAGATCCAGGTCGAGAATTTCGCCCCGGGTTTGAAGGTCCGTAGCGCGCGAAACGCCTTGAAGAACGCCTCTTGCGTGCAATCGCGCGCCTCTTCGGGGTCGTGCGTCGTCCGAAGGCAGAGATGGTAGACGGCGCGGTCGTAGCGCTCGACGAGCGTCCCGAACGCGTCCGCGTCGCCCGCGAGGGTTTGCGCGATGAGGCGACCTTCGTCTTGGCCGTCGACCTGGAGGACCGTCACGCGGGCGGGCGGATCGAGGACAGCGCTTGCCACACGGCGATCTACGGGCGAACGCGCGGGAGGTTTCGCGAAACCTTCGCTCCGCCGAACCGTAGGTGGAACATGCTCTTCACCGGCATCTCATCGATCGCTCGTCCCCGGGAGTTCCGGCATGGATAGACCCGAGTACTACGTCGCCGCCCTTTCGATCCTTACGATCTTCGGCTTACCGGTCGCGGCCTTCGTCGTCTTTCGCATCCTCGCCCATCGCGAACGGATGGCGATGATTCGGAACGGCATCGCACCCGGCAAGCGCGGCGTACCGTACATGGCCGGCAACCCGAAGGCCGGCGGCTACGATGCGGACGATCCGCGGGTGCTGCTGCGCAAGGGGATCCGGCTCACGTT
>CAZZYZ010000292.1:0-2464 GCA_964658425.1 Vulcanimicrobiota bacterium
TCGAGTTCGATGGGTGCGTCGGCGATCGAACCGAGAGGCCAGCTACGCTTGTTGATCCCCGCATCGAGCGGCGAATCGACGAGCTTGTTGAGCGTAACGGGCGCGAACGCGACCGTCGCGCCCGAGCGACCGGTCGCCGCGAGCGCGGTCCCGTACTGCCAATCGCTACCCGGCAGGACGAGCTTCGGCGTGACGTCGATCGTCGCGACATCGTCCACGAGCGGATAGATCACGAACTTATTCCAGGTGATCGTGAGCATGTTCGGCGTCGCGAGCCGGGCCGAACTGTAATTGCCCGCGTTCGCGGCGAGATAGTCGAAGCGGACGTCGAGCGCCGTGATGCCGGCCGGAACGACGATGCGATACGCGTAGAGATCGACGAGGTCGCGAACCCACGCGAGGCGCTGCGAGCCCGCGTGGATCTCGAGCCCGGCGACGTTCGCGATCGGACCGCTCGGCGCGTGTTCGCCCGGAATCCATTTCGGATAGACGAGCGTGAGCGCGCCCGGCGTGACGGCGATGCGTTCGGAGACGTGCACGTAGCCGCGTTCGACCTCGCTCGTATCGACGGTGAGTTGCATCGGGATCGTCGCGGGCCGCGGATCCGCCGCGCGAGCGAGAACCTCGGACGGAGCATGTGCGAGAACAAGCGCGAACGCGAACGGAATCGCGGCGAGTATCGATTTCGAAAGATGATGAGGCATCGCCGTCTCGGATTCGTTCGGCGACGTGCCGCGCCTACGTACGATCGTCGCGCGATCGCGTGAAACGTTTCACGCCTTAGCCCGCTTGACCGGAAGAAGCGATGGAAAGCCGCCGTTACGACTCGGAGAGCGCGTCGAACGCTGCGGCCGTTACGATGCCGAACGCGAGCCGCAGCAAGAGTCCGCGCGCGTAGCCCTGCAGGCCCCACGTGCGCGGATCGGTCGCTCCGAGCGCGATGCAGGCACCCTCACCGACGACGAACGTTTCCAAGCACAGGGCCACCGCTCCGACGCGCCACGCGGACTCGCGGAGGCGCGCGCGCACGAAACCGTAACCGATGCCCTGGCACACGCCGTGCACGTAACCGAGCGCTTCGCCGAAGCCTTCCCAGCGGCTCATCGACGCTTCGTCGTCGATCGGTCGCGGCGAGAGGCCGGCGCGCGCCGCGATCGCGTGCGCCGCGAGCCGCGGAACCGCGCTCGAGGAACGGCGCGTCGCCGCCATGTCGAGATAGGCGAAGAGGTTGAGCGCACAGGTTCCGGCCGCTCCGGCAAGCGCACCATTGACGAGTCGCGATCGCATGGCATCGCCGTACCCATGCAATCGCGAACGGTTCACGATCGAAGCGTTTCGCGAGGAGCCCTTCGCGCGAAGCAGGAAGCGCGCCGAATCGTCACTCGCTCGTAGAAGGTGTTGCATTTTGCGCGCTCCACGTCGTCTTTTCTTGGCCTCGACCGCGGCAGCCGGAGCCGCACTCATCGCCGGCCCGGCGATCGCACAGTCGCCTGCTGCGAGCGGCCTCACGGCCACGCTACTCGCGCTCTACAAGCGCCCGACCGATCCGGCGAAGTTCGATGCGTATTACGCGCAGCATCACGCGCCGCTCGCGAAGCAACTCCCGAACTTACAATCGTTCACGATCAGTAAAGCGCTTCCGACGAGTTCGCCGTACTACATGGTCGCGACGCTCATCTTCCCATCGATGGACGCGCTCACCGCGGCGCTCGCCTCCGATACGGGCAAATCCGTCGTCGGCGACCTCAAGAATTTCGCGCAAGCCGGCGTCGACGTCGTCCCCTTCGAGAACCACCCCGTCTAAGAAACGCCGCTTCGTCCGATCGCTCGAGCGGCGCCGAACGGCAGCCGCTCGAGAAGAGCGGTAGGAAACGTTTCGCGGCGGCGTTTGTTGCGTCGGAGCGCGGCCGGACGGGAACGACCGTCCCATGAGCAATGCAACGAACGACGCGAACGCTCGTCTCGCCGGCACGTTTCCGCTCGGACGGCGGAGCGTCAACCGGCTCGGTTACGGCGCGATGCAGCTCGCCGGCAAAGGCGTCTTCGGGCCGCCGAAAGACCGGCCCGCGGCGGTCGCCGTCCTGCGAGAAGCGATCGCGAGCGGGATCGATCACATCGATACGAGCGACTTCTACGGCCCGCACGTTACCAACGAGATCATTCGCGAAGCGTTGCATCCGTATCCGGACGATCTCGTGATCGTGACGAAGGTCGGCGCCGTGCGCGGCACGGACGCGTCGTGGAAGCCCGCGCTGAAGCCGGCCGAATTGACGCTCGCCGTGCACGACAATCTGCGTCATCTCGGCGTCGATGCGCTCGACGTCGTCAACTTGCGATGCATGGGCGGCGACCAAGGCCCGAGCGAGGGATCGATCGAGACGCCCCTCGGCGCGCTCGTGAAGCTGCAGCAGCAAGGCCTCATCCGGCATATCGGGCTCAGCAACGTCACCGCCGCGCAGATCGA
>CAZZYZ010000293.1:0-2384 GCA_964658425.1 Vulcanimicrobiota bacterium
GACCAAACTCAGATCCGCGAAATCTTGTCCCGCACCGATATCGGGGCCTACATCGGCACGCACGTGCAGCTCACGAAGCGTGGGAACGACCTCGTCGGGCTCTGCCCGTTTCACGGTGAGAAGTCGCCGTCGTTTCACGTGCATCCCGATCGCGGGTTTTTCAAGTGCTTCGGGTGCGGCGAGGGCGGCGACGTCATCAAGTTCGTCATGAAGCTCGAGAACGTCGCCTTCCCCGAGGCCGCCCGGATGCTCGCGAAGCGCTCGGGAATCGAGCTGGAAGCGGAGTCGCCCGAAGCGGGCCGGATGCGCGGCGAACGCGAGCAGATCTTCGCCGCGAACGAGCTCGCGACGGCGTACTTCGTCGCCCAACTCCGCTCCGCACCCGAAGCCGCGGCCGCTCGCGCGTACGTCGAGACGCGCGGCTTCGTCGGCGCCGCGGTCGACCCGTTCAAGCTCGGCTTCGCCCCGCCGGGCTGGAGCGGCCTCACCGACGAACTCTCCCGTAACGGCGTCGATCTCGCCATCGCCGCGAAGGCCGGACTCGTGAAGCCGGGCCAGCGCGGCTACTACGATTTCTATCGCAACCGCCTGATGATCCCGACCTACGCGACCACGGGCGAGGTCGTCGCGTTCGGCGGCCGCTCCCTCGACGGTTCGGAACCGAAGTATCTCAACACGACCACGACGCCCGTCTACACGAAGGGTCGCGGCCTCTACGCCCTCAACGTCGCGCGCCGCAGCGCGGCGAAGCTCGAGGCGCTGATCGTGGTCGAGGGCTATCTCGACTGTATCGCGCTCCATCAGGCCGGCTTCACGAACGCCGTCGCCTCGCTCGGCACCGCGTTCACCCCCGAACAGGCCGCCGAACTGCGCAAGTACGCGGAGCGTATCTTTCTCTGCTTCGACGGCGATGCCGCCGGTCGCACCGCAACCGCGAAATCGATCGAGATGCTCGCGGCCGCAGGAGCGCAGCCCTTCGTCGTTCGGCTGCCCGCGGGCGAGGACCCCGACACGTTCGTCCGCGCGAACGGCCCGAAGGGCTTCGCCGAGAAACTCGAAGCCGCGCTCGAACTCTACGGCTCGCGCTTCAACGTCGAAAACGAGGTCGATCGGCTCCTCGAGCTCCGGCTCGCGCCGCAGAGCGCGATGGAGAAGCTTGCGGAGTATCTGCGCGCGAAAGTCTCGCCCGCGGAACTCGATCGGCTCCTCAGCGACGGGGCGACGCGGCTCGGCGTCCCGCGCGAGGAGCTCCGCAAGCGCGTCTTCGCGCAGCGACCCGAACACTTCGCCCCGCGGACGAACGGTGCGCTGCCGCCCGCGATCGGGATCCGCCCGGCGGTCCGTCACGTCGCCCCCGCGGCCGAGCCGCCCTCGTTCGAACGCGAGGTGCTCGCCGCGCTCGTCGATGAACCCGCCCTCGTCGACGAGTACGCCGATACGATCCCGCTCGAGGTTTTCCGCGAGTCCCGCTACCGCGATATCTACGCGACGCTCCTCGTGCATCGCCGCGAACTCTTCGTCGCCTCCGACGTCTACGCGGCGCTCGGCGAAGATCGCGATGCGATCGAGATCCTCGTCACGTTACAGAAGCCGGACCGCTCGTCGCGGGTGCGCTTCCAGGACTCGACCGCGCGTCGAGCGCATCTCGACCGCGTCGTCGAGGGTCTCATGGAAAGCCGTCTCGAGGCGAGGCGGCGCGAACTCGCTGCTCGTATCGACGCGGCGTTTACTGCCGGCGCCCAGCCGGCCCCGGAAGAAAGAGACGAACACGACAGTTTGGTCGAAGAGTTGAACCGACGTAAGAAAAGGCGCCTCGGCGCACGCTAGGAGAGGGGAGGTGAATAGGAAGAGATGGCGCGCAAAAAAGTAGCGGCAACGCAGACGGCAGACGGAGCTCCGGCGGTCCCGATCGAGGAGCAGATAAAACGGCTCATCGAGCGCGGGAAGAAACGCGGGTCGTTGACGTACGAAGAAATCAACGCGATTTTCGACAACGCCGAAGACGTGAATCCCGAACGTATCGACGAGCTTTTCGAGGAGCTCGCGGCGGTCGGAATCGAGGTCGTCGAAGAGCAAAAAGAAGAGAAGCCCGCCACGGACGAGAGTTCGGGTGAGGTCGTCGAATCGGTCCCCGCGGGGCTCTCGCTCGACGATCCGGTCCGGATGTATCTCAAAGAGATCGGCCGCGTGCCCTTGCTCTCGATGGACGAAGAGAAGCAATACGCGATGGCGATCGAAGCGGGCGAACTCGAAGCGCAGAAAAACGGTCAGGCCCAGAATCGCGTCATCGAACTCGGCTTCGAATCGAAGCGCAAGCTCACCGAAGCGAATCTTCGGCTCGTCGTATCGATCGCGAAGAAGTACGTCGGCCGCGGCATGCTCTT
>CAZZYZ010000294.1:0-2361 GCA_964658425.1 Vulcanimicrobiota bacterium
ACGACATCAACAAGACGCCGCTCAATATCGGCGACGTCGAGATCACGCAGGGCCGCACGGGCTGGACGATCACCGAGAAGATCGCGAAGAACGACGACGTTCTCGTGCAGATCGTCAAGGAACCGCGCGGGCTCAAGGGCGCGCGCATCTCGACGAACATCTCGCTTCCCGGCCGCTATCTCATCCTGATGCCGACCGGACGCTATTCCGGCGTGTCGCGGAAGATCGAGAGCGCCGATGAACGCAATCGCCTCAAGGGGATCATGAAGATGATCCGGCCGCCCGAGATGGCGACCGTCGTGCGCACCGCGGCCGCGGGCGTCAGCCAATCCGAGCTCATCGCCGATCTCGGCGTGCTCATTCGGATGTGGCACGGAATCCTCGAGAGCTACAAGCGCGCGCAGGCGCCGGCGCTCATCCACAAGGACATGAACCTCGTCTTCAAAGCGGCGCGCGATTTCATCACGCCCGAAGTCGATCGCGTGCTCATCGACGATAAGGAAGATTACGAGAAGGTTCGCGATTTCATGCGGCTCCTCGGGCCGCAGTACGTCGATCGCATCGAGTATTACAACAGCGGCCGATCGCTCTTCAAAGATTTCAAAGTCGATGAGGAAGTCCAGAAGCTGCTGCGCCCGACGGTCAAGCTGCCCTCGGGGGGGTCGATCGTCATCGAGACGACCGAAGCGCTGACCGTCATCGACGTCAACAGCGGCAAGTTTACGGGCGGCAAGAATCTCGAAGATACGATCGTGCGCACGAACGTCGAAGCCGCGGCCGAGATCGCGCGCCAAGTGCGGCTGCGCGATATCGGCGGCATCATCGTCTGCGACTTCATCGACATGTCGACCGAGGGCGCGCGCACGCGCGTCATCGATTCGCTCAAGGGCGGCCTCACGAAGGACCGCACGCGCACGACGATCCAATCGTTCTCCGCACTCGGCCTGCTCGAGTTCACGCGCAAGCGCGTCGGCAAAGATCTCTCCGGGCAGTTGCGCGGCGCGTGCCCCACGTGCGTCGGCCTCGGCACCGTGATGTCGCCGGAATCGGTCGCGATCGAAGCGTTCCGCGAGATCCGCCGCTACGGCCACGAGCACGCGAACGGCTCGGGCGAACACGCGCCGATCTCCGTCGTCTCCGCGCCGACCGTCGGCGCGCAGATCGAATATTGGTACGAGGAAGAGCTCGCGCAACTCGAGCGCGATCTCGATACGACGATCGCCGTCCGCGTCGATGCGTCGATCCATCCCGAGCGCACGCGCATCACGTCGCTCCGCGACAAGGCAGCCGCGCTCGCGCCGCCGCCGAACGTTCGCGTCGGCGACGAGCTCGAGGTCGATCTCGTCAAGGCACGCTTGCCGATCGCGACCTCCGCGCTCGCGATCGTCGGCGATCGCCTCGTCGAAGTCGAGAACGCGGCGAACGCCGCGGGCGAATACGTCAAGATCAAGGTCATCGATATCGACGACGACGGCACGATCCTCGCCGAGTCGCGAACGATCGCCGCCGCCCCCGCCACCGCCGCGATCGGCGAGGGCAAGCGCCGCCGCCGCCGCGGTGGACGCGGCCGGACGAAGCCCGTCGAGGCGACGCCCGCGGAACAGGAAGAAGAACTGCGCGAACTCGCCGAGGAGGCCGCGAAGGGCGTCGGCAGCCGTCCGGCGCTCGGCATCTCGACCGAAGCCGAGGCGGAAGCCGAAGACGTCGAGACCCGCGCGCACGCATCGGCGACCGCCGATACCCCGCCGCTCGCGACGATCACGCCGCTGCACGCGGTCCCCGAGTACGCCGCCGTCGATCCGACGGGCGAAGGCCGTGCCTACGCGAGTTATGGCGGCGCGGCCGAAGATCCCAAGCGTCGCCGCCGGCGTCGGCGTCGCCGCCGTCCGGGAGACGCGCCGGGGACGGCCGCACTCGCGGGCGAGGCACTGGCAGCGCCGCCCGAGGAAGGCGAAGCCGCCGGATCCGGGATCGGCGAAGACGAGGCCTTCGAAGCGGGCGAGGAAACCGAAGGCGATGCCGCCGTCGCGGCGGCGCCTGCCGTCGGTGAGGATGGCCAGCGCCCCCGCAAGCGCCGTCGCCGTCGCCGTCGCGGCCGTGGCGGCGCCGGTGTGGCGACCGCCGAGGGAGCGTCGCCCGAGAACGGTGCCGTCCCCGAGCGCCAGATCTTCCGCGTCGATGGAACGGGATCTGCGGAATCGACGGGCGAGATCGCTCCGCCGGAACCGTCGCGTGCGGTCGCACGCGTCGATCGCTCGGCCGGTCACGTCGCGATCGACGCTCCGCCCAAGAGTCTGAGCGTCCCCGAAGAGTCGGCGAAGATCGTTCGCCCGGCGCGCCGTCGCCGCGGTCGCGGCGTCG
>CAZZYZ010000295.1:0-1161 GCA_964658425.1 Vulcanimicrobiota bacterium
GTGCGGAATGATCCTCGCGCTCTTCGCCTCACGTACACTCTCGGCGATCCTGTACGGCATCGCACCGAACGACCCGAAAACGTTTATCGGTGCGGGCCTCGCGCTGGTCGCGCTCGTCACGTTAGCCGCGTTCGGACCGGCGCGCCGTGCGACGCGCATAGATCCGCTTGAGGCCCTGCGCTATGAGTGAGCGTGCTTTTTCGATGGACGTCGCGCGGCCGGGCGCCCGCGCTCGCAAAAACTTGCGGCGTTTCACGTTTGTCTGCCTCGTCATCGCAGCGATCGCTGCGACCGCGATCGCATATCGCTTGCTTTCGAATGCTCCCGCAGCGCTTCCGACGGTATCGCGTGATGGATTGATCGTCGATCGGGTCGTTTTCGCGACGCTCGCGCGAGAGACGCGCGGACCGGGCACGATCGTCTCTGCCACGATTCACGTCGTTTCGAGCGCGGCGGGTGGTTCCGTCGCGGCGGTCGACGTAATACCGGGATCGCACGTCGTCGCATCGACGATCGTAGCGCACCTGGCGAACCCTGAAGTCGATTCCGCCGTTATGCAGGCACGCGAGCAACTCGTCGCGGCGCAAACCGAGATCGCAAGCGTCGTAGCCGCATCGGAGAGTGCCGCGATCGACCAGCGAGCCGCATACGAAAACACCGCGAGCGAACGGCGACAAGCGGCGATCGAGGAACACGCCGATGCCGGCCTGCACGCTCATGGGCTTATCGGTGACCTTCCATGGCGATTGGTGCTTGCGAAGAACGACGCGCTCGCCTCCAGCGTCCGGATTGCCGAGGCGCGCATCGCGAGCGATGCCGCGCAGTCGCGAGCGAATCTCGCGGTCGCTCGCGCGAAGGTCGGCGACGCTCAAGGGACCCTCGCCTCGAAGCTCGCAACGCAGAACGCGCTCGCGATTCGTGCCGGCGCGGCAGGCGTCGTGCAGTCGGTTGCGGCGCAAAGCGGCGCCGACATCGCACCCGGCGCGGAAATTGCCCGCATCGCAAATCAGTACGATCTCAAGGCCGTCTTGCAAATCCCTGAAGCCGACGTCGCGGGCGTCGCGCTCGGGCAGCCCGTCCGGCTCGATCTTCACGGAGCGCTCGGGCGCGGCGAAATCTCACACGTCGATCCGGCCTCAATTAACGGCTCCGTGGGAGTCG
>CAZZYZ010000295.1:1171-2352 GCA_964658425.1 Vulcanimicrobiota bacterium
ATCGACACTCCCGACCCGCAAGGCTTGCGGCCGGACGCCTCGGTCGAGGGTACGATCGTCCTCGAACGTTTACCGCGTGCGCTTACGATCGAGCGTCCCGCCGCCTCGAGCGACGATTCCGCGATCGACCTCTTCGAGCTGTCTCGCGACGGCGGCACGCTTCGCCGCGTTCGCGTTCGCTTGGGCCGCGGCTCGACGGAGCGCGTCGACGTCGTCGGCCTCGCACCGGGCGACCGCGTTGTCGTCTCCGACATGTCCGCGTATGCCGGCATCGACCGGCTCCAGATTCGCTGATGGGAGTACCATGGTAGATCGCACGCTCATCGACCTCGCCGGCATCTCACGCGTCTTCGTTACCGATTCGCTCGAGACGCACGCGCTCTCGGACGTCTCACTTACGATCGCACGCGGCGAATACGTCTCGATCGAAGGACCGTCCGGTTGCGGAAAATCGACGTTGCTCTCGCTGATCGGATTACTCGACGCTCCGAGCGGCGGTCGTTACGCGCTCGACGGAACGAACGTGGAACGGCTTACCACAACTGAACGAGCGCGCGTCCGCAATCGCGACATTGGATTCATCTTTCAAAATTTCAATTTGCTCGGCGAACTCGATGTCATCGAGAACGTCGAGCTTCCGCTCGTCTATCGCGGGCTCGCGGCGCGCGAGAGGACGCGTCGTGCCACGGCCGCACTCGAACGCGTCGGCATGGCGCACCGCTTGCATCATCGCCCGGCGCAGCTCTCCGGCGGCCAGCAACAGCGCGTTGCCGTCGCGCGCGCGCTCGCGGGCGAGCCGCTCCTCCTACTCGCGGACGAACCCACCGGTAATCTCGATTCCACCAACGGCGCCGCGGTTATGGAGTTGCTCGCCGAGCTGCATGAAAGCGGCTCGACGATCTGCATGGTGACTCACGATCCGCGTTTCGAACGCTACGCGTCTCGCACGATCCACCTTCTCGACGGTCGAATTGCGGCGGAGCTCGTATGCAACGACATTCCCGACGTGCAACGGGCGATCTCCTAATGCTGTGTTGCGTCCCCGGATCCGCGTCGCCGGGTTCACGATCCGGTATCCAACTTCAGCGGGAGATCAGCCGTTCCTCGATCAGGCAATCCTCACGCCTATTCTTTATCGTGAAACGTGCCGCGCTTCGCGGTTTCGTCGAGTTCGAGATCGC
>CAZZYZ010000296.1:0-2287 GCA_964658425.1 Vulcanimicrobiota bacterium
AACACTTGCCTTCACAAAGCATCGGCCTCTCGGTGAAATAAAAGATTGGGGGCGACGATTCGCTAATTCCAAGAAGGCACCGGCGACGTCCGGTGGAGGCAAAAACGGTGACCCACGACCATGACGTAATCGGGAAGACGGGCCGCGTGACCGGGACGATCGCTCCCAAACGCGTCGGCGAAGTCATGCTGCCGATCCGTGGCGGGACCGAAGCCTTTCACGCGTATGCGGCGGACCGCGGCACGTCGATCGAACGCGGCGAACGCGTCGTCGTCATCGAATACCATCCACCGCGAACCGTCGTGGTGTCGCAGGTTTGACGTAAGCTCGTACGCACGCGCGTACGGAAAGATCTGATTGATCGTGGTCGCATCGAGCCTTCCGTTGTCGGTCGTTTTCGGCGCCGCACTGCTGGTCGTCGTCGTGCTCGCCGTCATCCTCTTCAAATCGATGTGGCGCGTCGCCGAGCCGAACGAGGCGCTCATCATCTCCGGTTTTCGCACGCGGCGCGATGGGATCGCCGTCGGCGAGAGTATGGGATTCAAAATGGTGACGGGCCACGGCACGCTCGTCATCCCGGGGGTTCAGGTCGTTCGCAAACTCTCGCTCGATCTCAACGAGGCCGAGCTCGCCGTCGATTGCGTGACGAGTCAGGGGATCCCGGTCCATCTCAAGGCGGTCGTGATCTACAAGATCGGCGACGATTTCGCGTCGATCGCCAATGCGGCGCGCCGTTTCCTCGATCAGCAAGATAAGATGAACGCGCGCATCCAAAACGTGTTCGCGGGCCATCTGCGCGCGATCTGCGGAAGTCTGACCGTCGAAGAATTGATTCGCGAGCGAGATAAGCTCACGGAGGCGACGCGGTCGGCCGCCGGCACCGAGATGGAGAAGCTCGGGCTCGTCATCGATTCGTTGCAGATCCAAGAGATCGACGATCCGACGGGCTACATTCAGAATCTCGCGAAGCCGCATGCGGTCATCGTGGTGAAAGACGCGCGCATCGCGCAAGCGCACGCCGATCGTGAGGCGACGGAGATCGAGCAGCAATCGCTCGCGCTGCGCTCCGAATCGATTCGAAACAGCCAGATCAAACAGGCGAACTTTCAAGCCGATATCGATCGCGCCGACGCGCAGGCGAAGCTCGCGGGGCCGCTCGCGGAAGCGACCGCGCGTCAAGAGGTCGTCGTGCAAGAGACGAAGATCGCGCAACTCGAAGCGGAGCGCAAAGAGCAAGAACTGCAGGTGAGCGTTCGCAAACCCGCCGATGCCGCCGCATACGAAAAACGTACGGTCGCCGTCGCGCAGCGCGACGCGGATATCGCCGCCGCCGAGGGCCGCGCTCGGCAAGTCGAACTACAAGCCGCCGCGGAAGCGAAGCATCTCGAACTCAACGCGACGGCGCAAGCTTCGTCGACGCGGCAGATCGGTGAGGCCGAAGCCGCCGCGATCCAAGCGAAGGGTCTCGCGGAAGGCAACGCGATCAAGGCGCGCCTGCTCGCGGAAGCCGACGCGATCCGTGCGCGGGCGGATGCCCTCGCCTCGAACCAGGAAGCGGTCATCGGCCAGACGCTCGCGGAGAAGTGGCCCGAGATCGTCGGCGCGGCGAGCAAGGCCTTCTCGAATATCGATCAGTTGATCGTCCTCAACGGTGCGGACGGCGTAAACGATATCCTCGGCAAGGTCATGGCGCAGGGCGCCGCCGGGCTCTCGGTCGCGCGCGGGCTGCTCGCGAAAGCGACCGCGAAGGCGCCGGCCCCATCGAACGGAACGGTGGCCGCCGTCTCCGCCCGCGATGGAAAAGACGCCCGCTGATGGGACTCTGGCGGCGCATCCTTGCGGCGTTCGAAAATCGGGCGAGTGCGGCACTCGATCGATTCGAAGATCCGCGCGACACGATGGAGGGCGCGTACCGCACGCACCTCGCCGCGCTCCAAGAAGCGAAGCGCGGTGTCGTCGAGGTGCTCACGAGCGAGAAACGCCTGGAGCTCGAAGCGAACGCTCTGCAAGCGTCCGCCGTACGCGCGCTCGCGTCCGCAACGGAATCCGCGGAGGCGGGCGACGATTCGGCAGCTCGTCGCTATCTCCGGCGCGAAGCGTTCGTCGCGGAGCAGCGCGAGCGGTTTCTCGGCGAGATCGCGGAGATCCGAGCGCAACGCATCTCGCTCCAAGCGCTCGTCGAACGGCTCTCCGACCGGACCGATCGGATACGGACGGAGAAGAGCGTCTTGCGGGCGCGCTATGCGACGTCGAAGGCCGGCATTCGCGCGGGCGAAAGCGTCATCGG
>CAZZYZ010000297.1:0-2283 GCA_964658425.1 Vulcanimicrobiota bacterium
AGCTCGTCGGGCTCATAACCCGAAGGTCACAGGTTCAAATCCTGTCCCCGCAACCATTCAAAGCCCGTCACGACGGGCTTTTTTTCTTTGCCGCGAGCGCCGCGGTCGCCATTCGGTTGCCGCGTGCCGAAAAGAGCTCGAAAGAGCCCCCGGCTTCGCTTCCCGCCGGCGCATCGTGACCTTGATCGCCGTGGGAGCCCGGCCGCTCCGCGAGCGGCACGGCCGCAACGATCGTCTCGCAGGTCGTGACGCAACGGCTCCTAAACGCGGCGCGACGATCGCACCAAGAATAGGGGTGATAGCGAGGAGGAAGTACCAACCCCGTCCGATCCCGATCGCGCAGCCATCTCAGATGCAACGCCAGCGTCGGAATCAGCAGCGCGAACATCGGAATGACACACCGACCATCAAACAAGAGATCCCGAACGCCGTGTGCTCCTCGAAGGACGGCGTGCTCTAAAGCGTCGAGTGGTCGGAACGATTCTTCGCATGAATGAGAACGGCGCGGATCGTCTCGTCTATGCCTACGGCGTGCGCAATTCCGTCGGCCTCGATTTCAACCCGACGGATTCGACCCTCTGGTTCACGGACGATCAAGGCGACGGTATGGGCGAGGCGACGATGTTTCGCCCGGCGAGTTGAGCAACTCCGCGACGGCTCGCTGCTCGTCTCCGACGATGTCACGGGCGCGATCTACCGCATCGCCTACGAAGGCAGCTAACCGATCGATGCGGAGCAGTCGGCAACGGCTGCTCCGCATCGGCCGCTACCCACGTCGAGGGCCGACACCTACCCGAAGGTTTTCGGAAGCGTTCGCTCAACTCCTAAGTAGCCGACCGGTCCACGACCACGACGAACGGTCTCTTTACGATGCCGTTTTCTCACGCATATCGGGCCGTCCAGCATCGTCATCCGACTTCATACGCGTACTCGTACGCACGCGATTTCTATGAAATGAGAGGCGCTTGACCTTCATGGAGCACACGGTTCTCGGCGATCGCATCAGAGCGTATCGCCAGCGACGCGGTTGGTCCCAAAACGAACTCGCCTCGCGCGCGGGCGTCAAGCAGCCGACTCTTCAGCGAATCGAAGCGTCGAAGCGCCAAGATCCGGGCTTCTCGATCGTCGCGCGCCTCTCGCGCGCGCTCGGCATCTCGCTCGATCTGCTCGCCGATGCTCCGACCGGCGAACATCTCGACGTCGGCGGAGAACACGGGCACGCGTTCCCCAATGCCTCCGAACTCGAAGCTCGCATTCAGCGGCTCGAAGTGCTCCTCACGTCGAACGGGATCGCCGGTGGCGAAGGTTCGGCGGGCGTTCTGCGCTCCGTCAAAGGCTAGCCGATCGTCTCTGCGCGGAAAGCGATACGATCTAATCGGCGGCTACGTCGCGCCGATCGTGTTCGCTCGGAGCGAACGAACGCCGTAAGCTAAATCGTTCGTCGATTTCGGCATCCGCATAGTGGATCTCGATCTCGGGATCGCCGTGCAACGCGACCGCACTCAAACGCGCGGCCTCTTCGAATTCCGCGCGATGATCGCCGAGCGGATTGAGTAACACCGAAGCGACGCATCGCATCGCGAAATCGAACCCGACGTACGCCGCGAGCGCCGTGCGGCCGTCGGTCATCGTACGAACGGTGGTCGGGCTCGCTCCAAACGCGATCGCCGGCCGTTCGATCAAGACCTTGATCAGCGTCTCGGTGACCGGAACGGCGAACTCGCCGAGCGTTTCGAGCGGCTTCGGATCGTCGAGCGTCATACGGTGCAGCGTTTGCGCGATAATCGCGGCGACGCTATCGGGATCGAGTGGAGCTTGCGTATTCAATGAGCCTCGTCCTCATGCACAGGATTCGCTCGGTGTTTGCGAACGTTATTAGTCCTCGACTATACGTCGCTCGCTTTGGACGAGCAAGTATCTACTAACATATCACTTCGGCAGCGTCGCTATTTGATGACGACCGCGAAGCCGCGGGCTCGCGATTCCGTCAGCGAATTCCGAGCTCTCGACCGACGCTCGCGAAGGCCGCGAGCGCCTGGTCGAGATCGCGGCGTTCGAGCGCGCTCGAAAGCTGCACGCGAATGCGAGCGCGGCCCTCGGGCACGACCGGAAAGCCGAATCCCGTCACGAAAATACCGTGCTCGAGCAGCTTCCCGCTCATCGCGATCGCGAACGCGGTATCGCCGACGATGATCGGCACGATCGCACTCGGCCCATCCAGCGGCGAGAATCCGAGCCGCCCGAGTTCGCTTCGAAAATATGCGACGTTTTCGCGTTGCTTCG
>CAZZYZ010000298.1:0-2277 GCA_964658425.1 Vulcanimicrobiota bacterium
ACCGCCGCCGCGCCGAAGCCGTTGTCGATGTTGACGACGCTAATCCCGGGCGCGCATGCGTTGAGCATCGCGAGCAGCGCGGCGATCCCGCCGAACGACGCGCCGTAGCCGACGCTCGTCGGCACGGCGACGATCGGCGGCCGCACGAGGCCCGCGAGCACGCTCGGCAGCGCGCCCTCCATCCCCGCGACGACGATCACCACGCGGCACGCGTCGAGATCGTCGACGGCGGCAAGCGTCCGATGCAGGCCCGCGACGCCGACGTCGTAGCGTTCGACGACCTCGTGGCCGAGCGCATCGAGCGTGCGCGCCGCTTCGCGCGCGACCGGCAGGTCCGAGGTCCCGGCACACGCGATCGCGATTCGATGCCCGCTCGCCTGCATGTTCGGGCCGCACTGCACGATGCGTGCGACCGGATCGTAGCGCGCCTCCGGCAACTCGCTCGCGAGCGCGACGCCGTCGTCGAACGCCACGCGCGTCGCGAGCGCGAAGCCCGCGCGCGCGTAGAGTTCGCTCGCGATCCGCGCGATCTGTTCGCGCGTCTTCCCCGCGCCGTAGACGACCTCCGGAAGCGCCGTTCGGGCGGCGCGGCCGTGGTCGAGCACCGCATCGGGCGCTCGCGACCCACGATCGTTCGCGAGATCGCTCACTGAAAGTCGATGATCGCGGACGTGTTCGCGACCTGGCCCGCGGCATCGCTCGCCGTCAGATCCAGCGTATACCGGCCGTGAAAGAACCACGGCACGCCCTGCGGGATCGCGAACGCCAGCCCGAAGCGCCCCGGTGCCTCGCGTTGCAGCGTGAAGCGGTACGTCTTCACGCTCGCCGAGACGTTCGTGACGGCGCTATTCGTCTTCACTTCCCAGTGGACGGTGTCGCCGCTGTGCACGACGTGCGGGGCGAGATCGACCGCGAGAAACTGCGGCGCGGCGCTCGACGACGGCGCGGCGGGCGAGGCCGACGAAGCCGCCGGCGATGCGCCGACATTCGGTGACGCGAGCAAGCGTGCGGAGGGAACGCGTGACACTCCGCTCGGCGCCGCGGTGACGACCGCATTCGCAGCGGCCGATCCGGCGCCGCCGACGCCGAACGGCGTGCCGAGCGGACTCGGTGCGACCGACGCCGTGACGGTTACGGCGGAGGGCGGATTCGACTTCGCACAGCCGGCGGTCACGGCGCAGCCGGCGACGATGGCAAGAGCTATGAGGCGCCCCAGGGAACCGCCGGAACGTGGGGTATCAGCCGATCGATCTCGAGCGCTTACGGGTGACGTCGCTCGAGTCACGCCCGTCGAAAGTCGGCCGCGACGATCGCGGCCGGACGGTTGCAGCGGATGCATCATTCCGACAGTGGTTCGACGCGTTACCGAACATCCTGGCCGGAGACTCGCTCAGAGAGCTCGTCACGCGCACGGCGAAGGCGATCGAGCGGCGACGCCCGGTCCTCGTCGGGATGGGCGGCCACGTCGTCAAGGTCGGCCTCGGCGCGATGCTGTGCGATCTCGTGCGCGACGGTTACGTCTCGGGGATCGCGTCCAACGGCTCCGTGACGATTCACGACACCGAGCTCGCGCTCGTCGGCAAGACCTCCGAAGACGTCGATCTCGCGTTGCAGGACGGCTCGTTCGGGATGTCCGGTGAGACGGCGTCGTTCATCCTCGGTGCGATCGCCGAGCACCGAACCCTCGGCGTCGGGCGCGCGCTCGGCGAGGCGCTGCTCGCGGCGGGCGCCCCGTTCGCATCCGATTCGATCCTCGCGACCTGCGCGAACGCGAGCGTCCCGCTCTGCGTGACGGTCGCGATCGGCACCGACATCGTCCACGCGCATCCGCAGGCCGACGGCGCCGCGCTCGGCGAGGCGTCGCTCGTCGATTTTCGCCTGCTCTGCTCGATCGTCGCGGAGCTCCTCGACGGCGGCGTGTACCTGAATTTCGGATCCGCGGTGTTGCTGCCGGAAGCGTTTCTCAAAGCGGTGAGCGTCGCGCGGAACCTCGGCTACCGCGGCGATTTCACGACGGCCGATTTCGATTTCATCCGGCAGTACCGTCCGCAGACCAACGTCGTGCGACGCCCCCACCTCGGAACCAACGGCAAGGGTTTCGCCTTCACCGGTCACCACGAGCTGATGTTTCCGTTGTTCTGGCAGGCCGTGCGGATGCGTCTCGCGTGAGCCTCATCAGCGTCGTCGTTCCGCTCTTCGACGAAGAGGGAAACGTCGCCGAATTGGTCGCGCGCATCGGAGCGATCATGGAGCGCGCCGCGCGCCGGTACGGCGACG
>CAZZYZ010000299.1:0-2220 GCA_964658425.1 Vulcanimicrobiota bacterium
GCATCGTAGACGCGTACGATCGGCTGCGCGGCGGGCGTTCGCTGATAGAACGAGAGCAGGGCACCCGCCGGCGGATTTTTCGCGAAGAAGAGCGTGTAGGTGCCTTCGTGATCCTCGTGCTGGCCGAACTCGTACGCGGGCCGCGGCGCGAAGAACATCGCGCCCGCGGCCTCCGCAGCCCCGAGCTGCTGAACGGGTGCGAGATCGTCGAGGACGTAGAGCCCGCGGCCGTGCGTCGCGAGCAAGAGGTCGTCGTATCGCGGCTGGATCCGGATATCGAACACGGCGGCGGGCGGCATGTCGAGTTCGAAGGGGCGCCAGTGCGCGCCGTCGTCGTACGAGAGATAGAGCGACCGCTCGAGACCGACGTAGACGAGATGCGGATTGCGGCTGTCGGCGCGAATCGACCGCGCCGGTTCGTCGATCGGCAGGCCGGCCGCGATCGAGATCCAATGCGCGCCGCCGTCGTGCGTGACGAACGCGTACGGCGCCGAATCGCCGAGCAGATGGCGATCGTACACGGCGTACGCCGTCCCCGCCGCGAGCGTCGAGGGCGCGACGATCTCGAAGCGGCCGTCCGGGAGGATCCCGGGCGGCGTGACGTTGTGCCAATGCACGCCACCGTCGATCGTACGCTGCACGAGTCCGTCGTCGGTGCCGACCCAGATCTCACCGCGCCGAAGCGTCGAACCTTCGATGTCGAGAATCGTATCGGTGTATTCCGCACCCGAGACGTCGTAGGCGAGCGGTCCGCCCGACGGCTGCTGGTGCGACTTGTCGTTGCGGGTGAGATCCGGACTGATCGCACGCCACGTCTGCCCGCGATCGGTCGTCTCGAACACGACGTTGCCGCCGTACCAAACGCGGTGGACATCCCACGGCGCGAACGCGATCGGCGAACTCCAGTTGAACCGGTAGCGCGCCTTCGAGAGATCGAACGACTCGTCCGCGAGCCCCTGATACGGCGCGATCGAGGTGTTGCGCCGCGCGAGCCGATCGTACAGCGCGAGGCTGCCGTCCTGCGAATCCGTGTAGACGAAATTCGGATCGGTCGGATCGGGCCACGACCACACGCCGTCGCCGCCGACGACGCTCTCCCAATCGCGGTTCGGCGTGCCGTCGGGATTGAGCGCGTTCGAGGGTCCGCAGAACGCGCTATTATCTTGCAGCGAGGCGCACAGCCGATACGGCGTCTCGTCGTCGTAGCCGACGTGATAGACCTGACCGATCGGGACGTTCTCGAAGAACGACCACTGATCGCCGTCGAGCGAGATCGCGTAGCCGCCGTCCTCGCCCGCGATCATGCGCTTGGGATCGTTCGGTGCGATCCAGAGGCTGTGATAATCGACGTGCACGCCGTCGGCGATCGAGACGAACGTCTTGCCGCCGTTCTTGCTTTCGGACAGCATCTCCGAGATGCCGTACACGTGACGAGAATCTTTGGGATCGACGGCGACGTGCGAGAAATAAAACGGCCGCTGATCGACGAGCGTGTCGTGCGAGACGACGGCCCACGTCGCGCCCGCGTCGTCGGAGCGCCAGAGGATGCCGTCCTTCGATTCGATCAGTGCGTAGATGCGCTTGGGCTCGCTCGGCGCGACCGCGAGGCCGATGCGCCCGGTCGCGCCCGTCGGCAATCCGTGGCCCGCAAGACGCGTCCACGTCGCGCCGCCGTCGGTCGATTTAAAGAGCCCGTCCGCCGGGCCGCCGCTCGTGAACGTCCACGGCCGGCGGCGAAATTGCCACATCCCGGCGTACATGGTGCGGAAGTTGGTCGGGTCGACGCTGAGATCGCTCGCACCGCTCTGCGGCCCGATGAAGAGCGTCTGCACCCAGGTCTTCCCGCCGTCGACCGTGCGATAGATGCCGCGGTCGGGCGAATCTTTGAAGAGATCGCCCATCGTCGCGACGACGATGTGCTTCGGATCGTGCGGATCGATCGCGATCTTCGAGATCTGCAGGGTCTTCTCGAGACCCATCGCGACCCACGTCTTCCCGCCGTCGCCCGAGCGGAAGATCCCGCCGCCCGCGATGACGTCGTTGCGCGGGTTGGTTTCGCCCGTCCCGACCCAGACGACGTCGTCGTCGCTCGGGTCGATCGCGATCGCACCGATCGACGGGATCTTCTGCTTATCGAAGACCGGGCTCCACGCGATTCCGCCGCTCGTGGATTTCCAGACGCCGCCGCCCGCCGCGCCGAGATAGTAGAGTTTCGGATCG
>CAZZYZ010000300.1:0-2219 GCA_964658425.1 Vulcanimicrobiota bacterium
GCGAACCTGCACGGCGCGAATCTCATCGGCGCGAACCTTAGCGACGTCCCGGTCGTGCCGAACATCGACGCGACGATTTTAGCGGCGATTGAAACGGATGAGAACGCGCTTGATATGGACACGTGGCACGAATGCGCCACGACGCATTGCCGTGCCGGATGGGCCATTCACTTGGCTGGCAAGCGCGGATACGCGTTGGAAAAGCGGGTCGGTCCAGCAGTGGCGGGCGTGTTGATCTACGCGGCGTCGCGGCCCGATAAGCCTGTACCGGATTTTTACGCGAGCGATGAGTCCGCGCTTCAAAGTATTTGTGATGATGCAGGAGCGGTGTCCGCATGACCGAGCAAGATTCGCTTCCTGCGGTCACGGGCGTCGCGGCGATCGCGCCGTCGTACGCCGATCTCTCCGACGACGCGCTCGTCGAGATCTACGCCGGGATGAGCGTCGAGCGCGCGAACGTAATCGCGCACCTCAACGCGCAGATCGGCGAGGTGAGCAGCGAGATCGAGCGGCGTCTGCGCGAGCGACGCGACGCGACCCCGCGCGAGATCACAAAGATCGCGATTCCGCATCCGCGCGTTAAGATCGAACTGACCGCGCAGTTCGACACCATCCCCGATCTGGCGAAACTCGAAGCCGCAGCGAAAATGCTCCCGGACACCGAGGCGGTCATGGTCGTCAAGCGGACGCCCGAGTGGACCGAGACGCATCCCGCGACAGTGAAGCCCGGGCTTGCGGTGTCGATCACCGCGCTCGCGAAGAAATATACGGGCACCGAAGTCGGCGATCTTCTCGATCTCGGAATGCAACGCGTGCGCTTGGGCGACAAACTCACGATCACGCCGCTCGCGAAGGCGCTTCCGGGGAAGCCCGCGCGATGACGTTCCGGTCAAAAGCGGAATTGATGGGTCTTTTTACAGGCGCGTCGGTCAAAGGACGTTTCGATCTTACACAGTTTGAGGTCGCGGTCGAGACGCGCGACGCCATTCTGCTCGTCGCGACGCGCCTCGCCGAACTTACGGTCGAAACGAAAAAGACGCGCGAGGCTCTCAACCTAACACTCGATCTGATCGAAGTTCACGCTAACATCGGCGCCGACGCGCTCAAGCGTCTCGCTGCGCTGCACGGCGCGGCGCGCAAGTGACGAGCATTCGCGGCGCCGAGCCCGTGTTCCAAGGCGGCGCGCTCGATCCGGCGGGCGCCGCGCGCGAGTTCGGCGGTTCGCGATCGTTCTGGCGTCGCCTCATGGACGACGGCACGTTGCCTTACTCTCGAGCCGGATCGAAGCGGCTCATTCCGCGCGACGCGATCGTCGCGCATCTCGAATCGAAACTCGTTCCGGCCAAGCCCGCCGGCAGAAAGCGAAGGATTGCATGACTCGCCAAGTGGTCGAAAGTTCGAACGTCACGTCGGTCGGATACGACCTCGCCAAACAGATTCTTGAAGTACAATTCCGCGCGGATCGGCACGGCGACGCGAAGGTCTACGCCTACACGGGCGTCGACGCCGAGACGGCCGCGCGCGTGATCGAGGCGCGGAGCGTCGGATCCGCAATCGCCTCGGAAATCAAGGGGCGGTTCCCCTCGCAGGTCGTCGCGCACGTCGGTCCGGACGCGGTCGAAACGCGCCTGGATGGGGAGGCCGTGCATGGCTGACCTCACGTTTACGGAGCCGAGTAGGACCGGGCGATACGCGAAGGTGTTGCTCATCGGCGAAGCCGGATCGGGCAAGACGCACGCCGCTCTGACCTTCCCGAAGTGCGCGGTCATCGACGCCGAGGGTTCGATCGGATGGTTCGCAGATCGCTTCGACTTCGTGAGCGTCCCGACGAAAAGCTATCGCGACGTCACGAACCTCATTGGGCAGGTCCGCGCGAAACGCGTGCCGTGCGAAACGCTCGTCATTGATTCGCTCACGACGATTTACAGCGGTCTTGTCAACGCGGCATCCGCCGATCGCGAGGATCTTCGCCCGCTCGATTGGGGCCGGATCAAGCGAAAATTTTCGCAGTTGCTCGACGAGCTCTATCACACGCTACCCGTGCACGTCGTCTGCATCGGGTGGGTCAAGGCCGAGTACGCGAAGCCGGGCGACGTCGTTGGCGGGAAGACGATTCGCGAGAACGACATGATCCGCACGGGCGAAACATTCGACGGCGATCGCAAGGCGATGCACGCGTTCGATTTCGTGTTCAAGCTCCACGCCGCGAACGGAAAACA
>CAZZYZ010000301.1:0-2219 GCA_964658425.1 Vulcanimicrobiota bacterium
ACGAAGGCGGGATCGTCGCCGAGGACGAGCGGGGAGAGTTCGCGGCGCGCGAGCTCGCGGGCGATCGCGGCAAACGTCGCGACGCCGAGCCCGCACACATCGTATTTGGCGTTCGCCTGCACGACGACGCGCCCGTGCCGGATCGGCTCGGCGTCGAGCACGAGCGGCCGCAAACGCGCGACGTCACCTGTCGGGGCGGCTTCGAGCGCGAGGTCGGCGCCGAGCGCGAAGAGCGTCTCGACTTCGTGTTCGCGTGCGGCGTTCGCGCTCGCGGGCCGCACGATCGCGCGCGTGAGCGACGTTCGCACCCGGATCGTCTTCAACGGCTTCTCCCAGCCGTTCACGAATCCGACGCGCCGCGCGATCCCGGCGTCGTACGCGAACTTGTACGCGTCGATCTCCTCCGACGCGACGAGCGCGACGTCGTATCGCTCCGCGCGAACCTCCGCGAGCGCGTACGACCGCGTCTCCGGCGTCGAGCCGTGCCGCGGCCACGGAATGCGCTCGACGACGTGGACGCGCTCGAACGCACGCGCCGCGAACGCACGCGCGTTCTTGGTCGACAGCAGCGCGCCGAGAAGATGGCCCGCATCGCGCAGCGCGGCGACGAGCGGCGCGCAGACGAGCGCGTCACCGAGGCCGTCCGTGCGCACGAGTAAGATCTTCACGAGTCGACCCGTGCGTGACCGTTCGCGGACGCGCTCGCGCGACGGAGCGCCGTCACGTACGCGCCGTCGAGAAGCTGCCCGCGGGCGATCGCGCGGATCGCGCCCGGCAGCCGCCGCTGGGATGCGAGCGCGCGAAAGGCCCCGAGCGCCCACGCCGGAGCGAGCGTTCGCGAGCGCACGAGGTTCGCGGCGTATGCGCCCGTCGCCAGCCGCGTGCGTAGGCCGCCGTCTTTGCGTAGCAGCCGGGCCGCCATCGTTCCGCGTTCGACGGCTTTGCGTTCGAGGACGGCGAGCGTCTCGGTGTTCGGCGGTTTGATGTGCCAGAGATACGCGTCCCACGCGAATCCGCGCCCGACGCCGTGGCGCCGCAGGCGTACACCGAGATCCGTATCTTCCCAGCCGTAGAGATCGAAGCCGGCATCGAACCCGCCGAGCGTCTCGAGATCGGCACGCCGGATCGAGACGTTGCACGTGCAGCAATACGCACCGGAATAGTTCAGCACCGTAGGTTCGGGATGCGCGTCGTAGTCCGGGACGTTGAGGATCGGCCCCGAGATCGCGAGCGACGAGCCCGCCTTCGCGTGCGCGAACGCGTGCGCCGCGAGAAAACCGGGCGGCAGCGAGACGTCGTCGTCGACGAAAGCGACGATCTCCGCGTGCGTCGCCGCGATCCCCGCGTTGCGCGCCGCCGCCCGATTGGGCTCCGCGACGGAGAGCGTCCGCAGCGCGAACGGTACGAGCTCCGCACGCGCGCGCACCATGGCGGCGGTGCCGTCGCTCGAGCCGTTGTCGACGACGACGACTTCGAACGCGGGCGCGCCGCGCTGCAGCGCGAGCGAATCGAGCGCGCGAGCGAGAAACGCGCTGCGGTCGCGCGTCGCGATGACGACGGCCAGCTTCATGCGGGCTGCATTCGTAAGAGCGACCGCGCCATCCGTTCCGCCGCACCGACGTGCGAAGCGTAGAGCGCTCGCAATCGTTCGCTCGCCGCCGCCCGGGCCGGCGCGTCGTCCGCGTACGCCGCGATCCGGCGCGCGATCTCGCCCGCCATCAGCGTGCCGCGCAGCTCCGGCATCGCGAAGTCATCGAGATCGATGTTCGGCTGCGCCGTGTACGTGAAGCGTCGTTCGACCGCGATCACCATCGCACGCTTGAGCGCGACGCCGACGCCCGGAATGCGATCGACGTACTGCAGGACGCCGTTGATGACCGCCACTTCGGGCGCGTTCATCGGGACGGTCACGATCGCCGGCACGCCGAGCGCCGCGAGCTCGATGCACTTCGTCCCCGGGAGCGTCACCGCGAAGAGCGCGCGCGACGCATGGCGCATCGCATCGCGCACGACCGGGAACGGTTCGCCGCCGCGATCGGAGACGAGCCCGAGCCCGCCCCGGAACGGCACGACGCGGCCGCGCGACGACCACGCGTTCCGATGGCCGCCGGCCGCGAGCACGCGTGCGAGCTCGTTCTCCGTGGTGAACGGCGAGATCGCGAACGCGGCGCGCAGATCCGGCTGGGCCAGCGCATTGCCATGCTGGATATCTCAGACGG
>CAZZYZ010000302.1:0-2206 GCA_964658425.1 Vulcanimicrobiota bacterium
CGCCGCGCCGAGATAGTAGAGTTTCGGATCGCGCGCCGATCCGACGACAGCGGCGACGCGGCCGCCCGCGAGTGCCGGGCCGACGGCCCGCCACGCGAGCCGGTTGTACGGCGCGACGGGTGGCGGCGAAGGGGACTCGCTCGCACCGGGGCTCGGTACGGCGCTCGGCAACGGGCTCGCCGCCGAGACCGGGGGACGCTCCTCGCTTTGCGAGAGCGTCGGCGACGCGGCGAATGCGATCGCGATCGCCGCGACGAGAAACGTGACCAAGGACCGAACGTGCAAAGCCGAGACTCTTTCCATAGCGCTGACGCCGTGTACTACGTTCCGCACGTTCGCGAACCTCGGGCCAAACGTCGAACGTGGGTATGTCCGCCCAGGTGAAGACCGGAATCGGAGTCGCTGCGGCGCTCGTCCGCGGCTCGGACGTCTTGCTCGGGCGACGGATAGCATCGTTCGGCGACGGGCTCTGGCAGACGCCGGGCGGCAAACCGGATCCGGGCGAATCGCTCGCCGAGGCCGCGATCCGCGAGACCTTCGAAGAGACGGCGCTCGCGATCTCGGATCCGGTCGAGATCGCGCGGCAGTACGACGATTTTGCGGAGATCGAGACGCGTTACGAGACGGTCTTCTTCGCGGTTCGCTGCGAACGCGGCGAGCCGCAGAACACCGAACCCGATAAGTGCGAGGGATGGTCTTGGCATCCGCTCGACGCGCTGCCGGCCGACCGTTTCGCGATCGACGATGCGACGATCGACGCGATTCGCGCCTTCGCGGATCGGACGCGCTCGTGAGCGCGGCCGCCCCGAATCTCGAGAGCGAACGACTCCGGCTCGAACCGATCGTCGCCGCGCACGCGTCGGCGCTCTTCGACGGCTTGCAGGATCCGGCGCTCTATCCGTACCTCGCGGCCGATCCGCCGAAGGACGTCGCCGAACTCGCCGAGCGCTACGCGTTCCTCGCGAATCGCACGTCGCCCGACGGATCGGAGGGCTGGCTGAATTGGGTGCTCTTCGAACGCGAGCGCGACGTCGCGCTCGGCTACGTGCAAGCGACGCTGCGCCCGGATGCGAGCGCCTCGCTCGGCTACGTGCTCTTCACGCGCGCGCAGCGTCGAGGGTTCGCTCGCGAAGCCGTGAGCCGCGTCTTGCGCGATCTGCTCGAACGCGAGATCGCGACGGTCTACGCGACGGTCGATACGCGCAATGCCGCATCGATCGCCGTGCTCGAAGCGCTCGGCTTCGAACGCTTCAGTACCGAACGATCGGCGGACATCCTGATGGGCGAGCGCGGGACGGATCACCGCTATCGCCTCGTACTGAACGACGCCGTGGCCGCGCGATGAACGACGCGGCGCCGCTGCGAGGCCGTCGCATACTCGTCACGGGCGCGGCGGGCGGGATCGGCCTCGAGGCCGTGCGCGAACTCGCGGCACTCGGCGCGCACGTCATCGTCGCCGCTCGCGACGCAACTCGCGCGGACGCGGTCGCACGCGCGTTCGGACCGGATGCGACGGGGGTCGCTCTCGACGTCGCGGACCCCGCATCGATTCGCGCCGCGGTCGCGCTGCTGCGCTCGCGCTACGATCGGCTCGACGTGCTCGTCAACAACGCGGGCGTGCTGCTCGATAAACGCGAGCTCGCGCCGGGCGGCCTCGAACGGACGTGGGCGACGAACGTCCTCGGACCGTTCTCGCTCACGAACGAACTGCTGCCGCTCTTGAACGCCAGCGGCGAAGCGCGCGTGGTGATGGTCGGTTCCGTCGCGCAGCGTTACTGCCGCGCGATCCGCTGGGACGATTCGCAATTCGCGAATCGCCGCTATTCCGGCGGCGCCGCCTACGCGCACTCCAAACTCGCGCTGCTCTACCTGACGCGCGCCTACGCGCGGCACGCGCCGCGGCTCGCGAGCTCGTGCGTCCATCCGGGCGCGATCGGGACCGGGATTTTTCGGCGGATGCCATGGCCCGTCGATCCGCTCTTGCGCCGCTTCCTGCCGCCGGCGGCGGCCGGCGCGAAGCCCGTCGTCCGGCTCGCCGCAGATCCCGCCTGCGCGGCGCTGCGCGGCGCATACTTCGATCGCGCGACGCAGGAGAATCCGCCGCAAAAAGTACCGCTCGACCAGGCGTTCGAGGAGCGGCTCTGGCAGCTGCTGGAATCGCAGGCGGCGGCGCGCTAGCGTGAGCGACCGCCGGGACGGATTCGTT
>CAZZYZ010000303.1:0-2206 GCA_964658425.1 Vulcanimicrobiota bacterium
CCTGGAACGCTTCGTTCGCGCCGCCCGGCCGCCGCGGCAGTCCGCTCCCGACGATATCCGCCTCGCGCAGCGCGAATTGCCGCGCGACGTGCGAGACGCCGACGCGCCGGATGAAGCGCCGCACCGCGCCGTCCGTGAGCTCCGCGCCCGTCGCGTACATGTGATTGCGCACCAGGCCGGCGACGACATCGACCTCGTCGCTCGGGAAGCGTAGCCGCGTGAGCGCTTCCCGCGCGAGCGTCTCACCGACGTATTCGTGACCGTAGAAATGCGGGCCGTCCTTCACCCGCGGCTTCCCCACATCGTGCAACAGCGCCGCGAGCCGCAACACGAGGTCGCCGGGTGGGACGGCGTCGAGGCTGACGAGGTTGTGATCGTAGACGGCGTGCGCGTGATACGCGTTCTGCTCGACCCCGATCCCTTCCGCGAGCTCGGGGAGCACGAACGGCAGCACCCCGGTCTCGCGCATAATCTCGAAGCCGAGCGAGGGGACGCGCGCGCCGAGAAGCTTGACGAGCTCGTCGCGCACGCGTTCGGCCGAGACCGTCGCGATGAGCGGTGCGGCGGCCCGCATCGCGGCGAGCGTCGCGTCCGTTGGCGCGAATTCGAAGCGTGCGGCGAACTGGGCCGCGCGAAGCATCCGGAGCGGATCTTCGTCGAACGCCTCCGGCCGCAAGAGGTCGACGCGCCGCGCACGAATGTCGGCCTCGCCGCCGTACGGATCGACGATCTCGCCGCTCGGGATCGCCCGCGCGATCATGTTCATCCGAAAGTCGCGTCGCGCCAGATCGTCGACGAGCGGGATCTCCGGGCCCGACTCCACTTCGAATTCACGATGACCGGCGCCCGTCGAACGCTCGCGCCGCGGGAGGCCCACATCGACCGTCCGGTCGTCGATGCGCAGCTTGATGATCGCGAACGACGCCCCGACGACGTCGGTCCTTCCGAGCGTGGCGAGGCGCGCGACGAGATCGCCGAGGTCGAGCCCGGTGACGACGTAATCGAGGTCCTTCGCGACGCGCGGCTCGCCGTCCAGGCGCGTCCGCAGCTCGTCGCGCACCCGGCCGCCGACGGCGTACAGGGAACCCGCGGGGAGCACCCCGGCGAGGCGCGCGTCGATCTCGAGCGGCCGGAGCTCAGACACTCCCGGGCTCCCAACAGAGCGGCCGACGTGCCGGGATCCCCGCGCGCCGTGGGAAGCGCGGCCCCGTCGCGAGCCGTTTGCGCACGACGACGATGCGCCGCTCGTCGCCCTCCACGCCGCCCGTCACCTCGGATTCGACCTCCGCGCCGAGCACGAGCGCCGCATCGATGCCGGCCGCCCGCTCGCGAGCGTCGAGCCGCCCACGCTGCAACAGCGCGGCGCCGCCGACCCGCAGAAACGGGATCGTCAGTTCGATGACCGTCGTCAGGCTTGCGACCGCACGCGCCGTCGCCGATCCGAACGCCTCGCGCAGCTCCGGATCGCGCGCCGCGTCTTCGGCGCGCTCCGCCCGCACGCGGACGACCGCCTCGAGCCCGAGATCGGCGACGATCGCTTCGAGATAGCGTGCCTTCTTGAGCATCGACTCGACGAGCGTCACCCGAATTCCGGTCGCAATCGCGATCGGCAGTGCGGGGAATCCGCCGCCGCTTCCGATGTCGACGAGCGGCTCGAGCACGTGCGGCACGAGCGACAGCGAATCGCGAACGTGCTCGCGCACGGCCTCGGGATCGCGCGCCGCACTGAGGTTCAGCGCCGCGTTTCGCGCGAGAAAGAGCTCGACGAACCGCTCCAAGCGTTCCTCGATCTCAGCGGTCACGTAACGTCACGGCCTCGATTCCGTGCCCGTTCGCGATCATCGGGCCGCCACGATCGGCGCGGCCGATGCGCATTCGCCCGTCGAGTCGGCGCGCGCGCGGCGCAGCGCGACGCCCAGGATCGCGACGTCGCTCGGTGAGATCCCCGAGATCCGCGCCGCGGCGCCGAGCGAATCGGGACGGAAGCGGGCGAACTTCTCGCGCGCCTCGAGCGAGAGCGCCGCGACGTCGCCGAACGCGAACCCCTCGGGGATCTCGACGCGCTCGTCGCGCGCGGCCCGCACGACCGCAAGGCCCTGGCGCCGGACGTATCCCGCGAGCTTGATCTCGATCGCCGCGCGTTCGAGGATCTCCGGGTCGGCGTCGAGCGTGCGCGCGACATCGGCCGCTCCGACCTCGGGCCGCC
>CAZZYZ010000304.1:0-2188 GCA_964658425.1 Vulcanimicrobiota bacterium
TGCGATCGATACGGTAGTCGCGGCGGCGAGAGCGCCTACGCGGTAATCTCGAGGAAGAGCTCTTCGAGCGAACGTTCGTTGCCTTCGGCGGAACGCAGCGACGCGACGTCGCCCTGCGCGACGGCGGTGCCGCTCTTGATGATGATGACGCGATCGCACAGCGCTTCCGCCGATTCGAGCAGGTGCGTGCTCAGCGCGATCGCGGTCCCGCCGGAGCGCAGCACGCGGATGAGATCGCGCAGTTCGCGTTGCCCGCGCGGGTCGAGGCCGATCATCGGCTCGTCGAGCAGCAGCACGGGCGTTCCGGCGAGGACGGTCGCCGCGATCAGCGTCTTCTGACGCATGCCCTTCGAGAGCGATTGCCCGAGCGTATCGCGTTCGCCGCCGAGTGCGAAGCGATCCAGGAGCTCGTTCGCGCGCGCTTGCCAGCCGGCGGCGAGCCGCGCGCTCGCCGCGACGAATGCGAGATGTTCCCACACGGTGAGCATCGGATAGACGTCGGGCGTCTCGGGGATGAGCGCGATCGTGCGACCGCGATCGCTATCGAGTTTTCGGCCGTCGAACGAGATCGAGCCGTCGTCGGGCCGTAGCAATCCGGAAAGACAGAGAAACGTCGTCGTCTTTCCGGCGCCGTTTGGGCCGAGCAAGCCGAGCACTTCGCCCGGCGCGAGATCGAAACTGAGCCCGCCGAGCACCGTCTTCTTGCCGTACCGCTTCACGAGCCCGTCGACGCGAAGGGCGCCCGGCGCCGGATTCACGCCGGTAAGACGACCGGTTGCAGCGCGAGTTCGACGTTGCCGCGCTCGAATTGCGTGCGATAGAGGCGCGCGTACGTGCCTTCGCGTTCGAGCAATTCCGTATGCGTGCCCCGTTCGACGATGCGGCCGGCATCGACGACGAAGATGACGTCGGCCGAAAGGATCGTCGAGAGGCGATGCGCGATGACGAGGCTCGTGCGGCCGCGCATCGCCTTATCGAACGCGGCTTGGATCAGCGCTTCGTTCTCGGAATCGAGCGCGCTCGTCGCTTCGTCGAGAATGAGGATGCGCGGATCTTTGAGCAGCACGCGGGCGATCGCGAGCCGTTGGCGTTCGCCGCCCGAGAGTTTGTGGCCGCGCTCGCCGACGATCGTGTCGTAGCCTTCGGGCAGCGACGCGATGAAGCCGTGGATATTCGCGCCGCGCGCGGCGGCTTCGAGCTGTGCGTGCGTCGCGCTCTCGTTGCCGTAGCGCAGATTCTTGCCGATGGTATCGTGGAAGAGATACGTCTCTTGTGTGACGATCCCGATGTGCGAACGCAGCGACTCGATATCGAGCTCGCGCAGATCGATGCCGTCGAGCGAGATCGTGCCGCTCTGCGGATCGTAGAAGCGCGGGACGAGCTGCGTGATCGTCGTCTTGCCGGCTCCCGACGGCCCGACGAACGCGGCGACTTGGCCGGGTTCGATGCGCAGCGTCACGCCGCGCAGCGCCGGGCGCTCCGGGACGTACGCGAACTCGACATCGTCGAAGCGAAGCTCGCCCGCGACGTTCGGCACGCTCCGTTCGCCCGAGGGCTCGGGCGCCATATCGAGATATTCGAAGATGCGCTCGAAAACGGCGAGTGCGCTCACGATCTGAACCTGTACGCCCGCGAGCGCGGAGGCGGGGCCGTAGAGCCGGCCGAGCAACGCGACGAACGCGACGATCGTACCGATCGTGAGCCCCGCCGAAATCGAGAGATAGCCGCCGCCGAGCCACACGATCGCGGGGCCGATGATGACCATCGCCGCGATCGCCGCGATGAACCAGCGGCCGACCATCGCGAGCTTGATCTCGAGTGCCATGAGGTCGGTCGAGACGTCGTAGAAGCGTTTCGATTCGAATGCTTCACGAACGAACGATTTGATGAGCGTGATCCCGCTGATCGAGAGCGTCTCCTGCGTGATGCTCTCGATCTCGTCGCGCTTCTCGCGCGTATCCTTACGCACGAGATACATCTTGCGCCCGACGGAGCCGAGCGGCAATACCATCAGGGGCACGACGGCGAGCGCGATGAGCGCGAGGCGCCAATCGAGCACGAACATCGTGACGACGGTCGTGACGATCATCGCCACGTTCGTCACGATCGTGACGAGCGTCCCCGTAACGACGCTGTCGACGTTGTCGACGTCGCTCGAGACGCGATTCATGATCTCGCCCGTCTTCGT
>CAZZYZ010000305.1:0-2184 GCA_964658425.1 Vulcanimicrobiota bacterium
CTTGCCGAGGATTTCCTCGGCGATGCCGTTCGAATAGACGTCCGCGCTGTCGAACATCGTGAGATCGGCGTCGAGACAGATATCGACGAGCCGCGTCGCTTCTGCGACGTCGCTCGAACCCCAGGCTTTGAAAAAATCGTTCCCGCCTCCGAACGTTCCGGTACCGAAACTGAGCGCCGGGACCTTGAAGCCGGAGTGACCGAGTCGTCGAAATTCCACGCGATCAGATACCCCGATAACGCCCGGAGCTCGCATCGCCGCCGCAGGCGCGCCATCCGAGCGCCGGAAACTACGCGGTATGCCGAGCCCCCGCGCGTCCTACGTTCCGTATCCGTTCTCCGCGATCGTCGGCCAAGATGAGGCGAAACTCGCGCTGATCCTCGCGGCCATCAATCCACGCGTCGGCGGCGTGCTCTTCTCGGGGCCGAAGGGGACCGGGAAGACGACCCTCGTCCGTGCGGTCGGCGAGCTGCTGCCGCTCCGCGATCGCGCGGCGTGCGGTTTCGGCTGCGATCCGAGCGGCGGCAATCTCTGCGAGCAGTGCGCGGCGCAGCGCGCCGCCGGCGACGAGATCCTGAGCCTGGCCTCGCGCGGCGAGATCGTCGAGCTGCCGACGAACGCTCAGCTCGACGATGTCGTCGGCGCGATCGATCTGCGCGCCGCGCTCGAACGGAGCACCGTCGATTTCCGGCCCGGCCTGCTCGCACGCGCGAATCGGAACGTGCTCTACGTCGACGAGATCAACTTGCTCTCCGATCTCGTCGTCGACGCGCTGCTCGATGCGGCGGCGCAGGGCGTCGTTCACGTCAAACGCGGCCAGCACGCGATCGATTATCCCTCGCGTTTCACGCTGATCGGCACGATGAATCCCGAGGAGGGGGAGCTGCGCCCGCAGATCACCGATCGCATCGGCTTGCGCGTCTTCGTGCGTTCCGAATCCGAGTTCGAGGAGCGGCTCGAGATCTATCGCCGCAACGCCGCGTTCGCGCGCGATCCGAACGCATTCGCGCAGCGCTTCGCAGCCGAGACGGGAGCGCTGCGCGATCGCTTCGATGCCGCGACCGCGCGCATCGATCGCGTCGCGCCCGAACCCGCCGCGGAAGCCGCGGCGATCGAAGCGACCGCACGCCTCGGGATCGATAGCCATCGCACGGAGTTCGTCGCGCTCGAAGCGGCATGCGCGCTCGCGGCATGGGAAGATCGCGAGAGCGCGACCGCCGCCGACGTTCTGCGCGTTTTCCCGCTCGCCGCACGTTTGCGCCGCAGTCGCTTGCGCGTCGAAGCGCAATCCGAACATCTCGCCGAAGACGCCGCGATCGCGGCGGCGCTCGAAGCGACGCTCGGTGCGGGCGACGACGCACCGCACGACGACGACGTCGAACGCGCGCCGCGCATCATCGTCGCGCCGGAGCTCACGCAGAAATCGCCGCTCGCCGAGCGGCCGCAGCGCGCGACCGAAGGCCAGCCGATCGGCTCGCAGCCGTTGCGCGCGGGCGGGAAACTCGATATTCCGGCAACGCTCGTAGACCGCGCCGCATCGGATCGCGTGCGGCTTCCGCTCGAAGCGAAAGAGACGATCGAGACGGCGACCCCGCCGCGGCTCTCGATCCTCGTCGTCGATGCCTCGCTCTCGACGCAGAAGACCTCGGAGCTGGTGCGCGCCGCGAGCCGCGAACTCTTACGCCCGATCTACACCGAACGCGAGCGCGCCGCGCTCGTCTCGTGCTGGGGCCCGCGCGCCGAGATCGTCGTCGATGAGAATACGGGGCGCAACATCGATCTCGTGGCGGCGCGGCTCGACGATCTCGAGCCGGGTGCCGTTCGCGCGTTGACGCCGCTCCCCGAGGCCCTCGAACTCGCGCGCACGATCGTCGAACGTTTCCGCCGCGCGCATCCGGGCGCCGAGGTCGACGTCGCCGTCTTCAGCGACGGACGCGCGAACGTGCCGCTCGGCGGCGAAGCGATGCTCGCCGCCGCTATCGATGGTGAGAGCGCGCGCGAGATCGCGGAGCTCGCAGTCGAGCAATGCCGCCACATCGCCGCGCAGCTAGCAGGCCGCGTCAACCTCACGTGCATCAATCTCGACGAATACGAAGCGCACCCCGCGATGCGCGAGCTCGCCACCCTCGCACGCGGACGCTACTTCCCGCTCTCCGCCGTCGTCGCGAAGATCGATTAGCGTTT
>CAZZYZ010000306.1:0-2181 GCA_964658425.1 Vulcanimicrobiota bacterium
TCGCCGGCGCCGACGCCCTACGCCGTCGCGACCAACGGCGCCGGGCAAGCCGTGGTCGCACCCGCGACGACGTTCCCCGTCCACTCGGTCGATCCGACGCCCGCTCCCGCGGCGACGCCGTACGCGATCGCGACCAACGGCGCGGGGCAGGCGGTCGTCGCGCAGGCGAATCCCGTCCCGACCGATTCCGCGGGGCGACAGATCATCTCGCCCTCGACCTTGCCGACGCCGCTCGCGCTTCCGACCGATGGATCGGGGCGCCAGGTCATTTCGCCGACGACGCTGCCGACGCCGCAGCCGGTGCAGACGGGCGCGAACGGCGCGAACAACGCGAACACGATCGCGGATACGACGGGCGCGGTCAACGCGCCGGGCGTGACCGGCACGGCCGCGCACTCGGTGCAGGGCGCCGGCGCGAACGCGCTTCCGCTCGGCTCAGCGCTCTCGGCGTCGGCGTTCACGCCAGCCGTCGCGACCCTCAACGCCGCGTCGTCCTCGCAGACGGGCACGCAGCCCGCCGGATCGACCGTCGTCGAGCCGATGATCCAGAACGGGTTCGTCGCGTCGAGCGCGGTCCTCTCGGTCAACGGCACGGCGAACCTCTCGACCGCCTACGAAGGGTCGGACGATCCGCTCTGCGCGACGTCGACGACGGCCGCGTGGTACACGCTCGACGCCACGGTGCTCAACGCGGCATCCGCGCAAACGGGCTCGGTCGGCGGCGCGGCGCTCACGAACCCGTCCGTCGCGTATAGCGTTTCGCGATCGGGGCTCGCGTGCGTCCGCATCCGGCTCACGTCGTACACGAACGGCTCGGTCGTTGCGCGAATCACGCCGTCGTCGCAGCCGACGTCCATCTCGCCGTACTTCACCTCGACGACCGTCAACCTCGGATCGACCGGCGGCGCGTACAAGGTTTTCGGCGCCGCCGCGTCTTCGCTCGCGGTTGGAACCGCAACGGCCGGACCGTTCCTCACGACGACCTCACTCGGCTACCAACTCCCGACGACCTGGGGTTTCAATGCCTCCGCGACCGCCGCAGGAACCGTCACGCTCGAGGGATCCTGGGATAACACGAATTGGTTCGTGATGCCGCAGACGATCTCGATCGCGAGCGGTTCGAACAGTTTCACGGTCGGCGCGGTCCCGCCGTATGCGTATTATCGCTTCTACACCTCGACCGCGCTGACGGCGGTGACCTCGCAAATCGGAGCGGCGTACTAGATGCGCGGCGATCGCGTCTTCGCCCGCGCGCTCTGGGCCGCGCTCGCGGCGTTCTTCGCGCTCGAAATCGCGATCGAACAGCCGGTCGGCGCCGATCCGACGCAAGGGTCGGTCGTCACGACCGCCGTGCAGAGCTCGCTCTACAACGGCCAGGTGTTCCTCGCGGGCTCCTCGGCCACGGGTCTCGTCGTCGGCCAAGCGTTCCGGTATCTCGTCAAGAACCCGGCAAACTCCGGGAAGACGTGCTTCGTTTTCGAGATGCACGCGTATTCGAACGTCGCGATCTCGATGCGCGTCCTCGTCGATCCGACGACGAACCTTCCGACGACCACGCGGCCGCTCACGAACACGATGATCGGTTCGCTCAACACGCCGATCTGCCAGATCTACGCCGATGCCGGAACGGTGGCCGAAAGCGGCGGCACGGATACGGGCGTCGACTTCCAGATCCCCGCAGGCGAGCGCGACCTTCCGGCGATCCCGATCGCGATCACGCCCGGGCACGCGATCGGCTTCACGACGCAGCCCGCGATCGCGGCGATCACGGCCAACGTCGTCATGTACGAGCGCGAGTTCTAGCGTGGCCGTCGCGCAGATCGTCAACTCGGCCAAGTTCGCAAGCGGCGACTCGCAGCAGAACGCCGTCCCGCTCGCGCTCTCCGCGCTCCCGCTCGCGGGCGACGTGCTCGTCGCGTTCATCACGGGTTCGGCCGCAACGGGCGCGATCGCGCCGCCCGACGCATCGTGGCGCGCGCTCGACGCGCCGATCGTCACGGCGAACGGCCTCATCGCCGCATCGTTCTCCAAAGTCGCGACGTCGGCCGAGCCCGCGTCGTACGCGTTCTCGGTCGGATCGGGCGCGGCGGCCGACTACGTCTCGGGCGTCCTCGTCCAATTCCGATCGACGATCGCGACCGCTTCGGGAGGCGACGTGCTCGAGCAAGCGATGCGCGCGTT
>CAZZYZ010000307.1:0-2177 GCA_964658425.1 Vulcanimicrobiota bacterium
CAGCACGCCGAGTTCGACGAACGGGTTTGCGAGCGGCGTCGCCGCGATCTGAGGCACGGCGAAGCGGATCGCGAACGCCGCGAGCACGCCGAGCCCCGCGACGACCCAGAACGTCGCGCGCCAGCCCGCGGCTTGCCCGAGCGCCGTCCCGAACGGTACGCCGAGCACGTTCGCGAGCGTGAGACCGGAGAAGATGAGTGCGACCGCCTGCGAGCGCCGCTCGCGCGGCACGAGACCCGCCGCGACGACCGACGCGATCCCGAAAAACGAGCCGTGCGCGAGTGCCGTGACGACGCGCGCCGCCATGAGCGTCGCGTAGTTCGGCGCGAGCGCGCAGCAGACGTTGCCGAGGATGAAGACCGCCATCAACGCGAGCAACGCCGTGCGGCGCGCGAAGCGGCCGGTCGCGACCGCGACGAACGGCGCACCGATCGCGACGCTGATCGCGTACGCCGAAACGAGCAAGCCCGCTTGCGGGATCCCGACGCCGAGATTATCCGCGACGTTGGGCAGCAAGCCGACGATGACGAACTCGGTCGTCCCGATCGCGAACGCCGCGGTGGCGAGCGCGAGGATGGGCTTCGAAATCATGACCATCATTCTAGCGCGCCCGCGCGAGCGTGTGAACGATCGGGCAAAAGGTCCCGCATTCGTCGTGCCGCGACGAGAAAAATATCGGCGTTCGTCGCAGCGAGGCCTAACGGTACGTCGAACGCGATCGGAAGCCGCGCGTCACACCGTGAAGAACGGGTTGTGTTCGCGTTCGAGGGCGACGGTGGTCGGGGGAACGTGGCCGGGCATGACGACCCTCTCGTCGTCGAGCGTGAAGATCTTCGTGCGGATGCTCTCGAAAATGTCGCGGTATCTCGTCCGCTCCGCGTACGCGCCGCCGACGCTGCCGGCGAAGAGCGTGTCGCCCGAGAAGAGCGTCGATTTGAAAAGGAAGCACGACGAGCCGTCGGTATGACCGGGCGTGTGCTGCATCCGGATTCTTTAACGAGGTCGCGCGCCGAACTCAGACGAAGCTCGAATATGCCGAACAGCGAACGCACGAACGTCTTACAACGCTTCTCGGCGAGCGTTTCTCACGATCGAATCTCGATCTCTTGCTGTGCGAAGGATCGTTCCTATCGCTCGAGGAGGCGGCGGCGCTCGCTCTCGCTACGTGAGCCATCGCATCGGCGCGGCTCGGATAGCTCGGTAATGGCGCCGTTAGGCGTCGATGATCGCGTCGAAGTCGAGTGCGAGGCCGGTCTGCGCGGAGCCGCGTTCGTAGACGTCGCGGGTTTGCGGATCGATCGCGACCGCATATCGCGCACCCAAATCGTGATAGCGATCGATCTTCGCGGTCGTCTCGGCCCACCGATCGGATTGCGATCGCACTTCGACGACGACTGCGGGCACGACGCGCCAAAAGGTGGCATTTCGATCGGCCTCGCGCAGCTGGTCGGAGTCAAGCCAAGATGCATCGGGCGAAAGAACGCTGCCGTCCGGCATCGTGAAGCCGGTCGACGAATCGAAGACCTTTCCGCCAACGCGCTTCGCGTGCGCGCCGAGTTGCAGAACCGCTTCGGTGCTTTTCGCTCCGTCGCCGCTGCTCGTCGGGCTCACGACGAGACCGCCTCGGGCGTCGCGTTCGATCTGCCATCCCGGATTCGCGTGACCGATCGCTTCCAAATTTTCATCGGATATCAAGCCGGCCGGGGCGTTGATCGTTATCATCTGGTCGGCTCCCTTCGCGACGAACGTAGCATCGACGCGTGAACGCTATATTTCGTCAGCAGCGCTGCTCGCTCCCAGCGAAGTCGATTAGGCGTCGACGATCGCGTCGAAATCGAGCGCGAGGCCGCGGTACCGAACCGCAGGCATGGACCGCTCGCGTCTCGGGGTCGATGGCGATCGCACAGCGCGCTCCGTATGGGAAAAAAACGATCGATCTTTTCGGTCGTTTCGAGCGCGAGGATGGGCGCGAGATCATACGGTCGAGATCACGCGGTGAAGAACGGATTGTGCTCGCGTTCGAGGGCGACGGTGGTCGGGGGACCGTGGCCGGGCATGACGACCGTCTCGTCGTCGAGCGTGAAGATCTTCGTGCGAATGCTTTCGAGGATGTCTCGGTAGGTCGTCCGCTCCGCGTACGCGCCGCCGACGCTGCCGGCGAAGAGCGTGTCGCCCGA
>CAZZYZ010000308.1:0-2157 GCA_964658425.1 Vulcanimicrobiota bacterium
CGCGACGCCGAGCGGCGAGATCACCTCGGCATCGCGCGCGAGCCGATGCCGCACGCCGTGGCGTTCCGCCGCGAACGGCACGAGCGCGGCCGCACCGCCGCCGCCGCCGATCAGCTCGAGATGCTCGCGCGGGAGATCGTATTCGAGCGCGAGCTCGTCGATCGCCGCGCGCACCTTGTCCGCCGCGCGCTCGAGCAGCGCGCGCGCGAACGCGTCGCCGGAGACGCCGAACGCCTTCCCGACGACCGCGAACGCGGCGCGCGCGGCGCTCGGATCGGCACGGGCGAAATCGCCCGCGGGAACGTAGCCGAGCAGATTCGCGGCGCACGTCGGCGTCACCGCGTAGCGTGCGCCGTCCGCGCAGGCGAGCGCGAGATAATCGTCGGGATCGCTCGCGAGCGGCCGAACCGTCGCCACGCGCGCGCCCTCGAAGGCGTCCGGCGGCGCGAAACACGCGTACGCGAGCCCCGCGATGTGCGCCGAGCGCGGCCCGACGTCCCGCAGCGCCGCGACGCCGCGCGTCGCGAGGTCGACGCGCGGCACGCTGCCGCCCGCAATCGCGAGCGTTCGCACGTCGAGCGTGCGCAGCATCGTCCGGTGGCCGCCGATCCGCGCGGAGCGCGTCTGCGGCCGCCCGCCCCGGATCACGGAGCAATCCGCGCTCGTCCCACCGACCTCGATGAAGATCCCGTCGGCGACGTTGTCGTGCAGCAGCGCGCCCGCGACGCCCGCCGCGGGGCCCGAGAGCATCGTGAGGATCGGGCGCCGAGCGACCTCGCCGACGTCCATCACCCCACCGTCGCTGCGCATGATCATCAACGGCGCCGCGATCCCCGCCGCGGCGACCGCGCGAGCCGTCGATGCGGCCGTACGCTCCATCTTCGGCAGGATCGCGGCGTTGAGCACCGCGGTTCGCGTGCGCGCGCGCAGGCCGTACGTCGAGGCGACCTCGTGCCCCGCCGTCGCCGCCAGGCCGCGTTCGCGTGCCGCCGCGACGATCGTCGCTTCGCGGCCCGGCGCATCGACCGCGAAGGCCTCGCTCGCGGCGATCGCGGTGACCCCGCGCGCGACGAGCGCATCGAGCGCCGCCCGCATCCCCGCGTCGTCGCCGCGACGGGCGAACGCGATCTCGGGCGCGAGTGCGTTGCCCGCGCCGAGCGCGATCGGCGGCACGCGCAGCTGCGAGCGCTCGAGCCATCCGAACGCACCGTGCAGGCCGACGATCCCGACGCGCGCGACGTCGCCTTCCAGGAGCGCGTTCGTCGCCTGCGTCGTCGAGTGCGCGATGAACGCGATCCGGCCCGGATCGATCCCGCTCTCCGCGAGCGCCCGTTCGATCCCCGCCACGATCCCCGCGGAGACCCCGTCCGCCGCGCCGTGGGACGTCGGAACTTTCACGCGGGCGACGATCGCGCGCGTCGCACCGTCGACGAAGACGACGTCCGTGAACGTGCCGCCGACGTCGATCCCGACGCGCAACGGCGCGCCCGCGTTCACGGGCGGAACGGCGGACCGAGCGCGATCGTGAGGTCGCTCGTCCCGCGCGTCACGACGAACGTGTGCGGCAGCCCATCGTACGCGCGCGCCTGCGTCTGAAAGGTGCCGTACATCCACCAGACGCGGCCGTCGAGCTCGTCGACGATATCGTTCGTGCGCATCCCCGCGTCGTACGCGGGGCCGCCCGGCCGCACGAACGCGCGCATCTTCCCATCCTGCGTTTTGAAGAGCGTGTAGTAATGGGTCGCGTGCGTCTTTCGCCGATCGTACGCGAGCCCCGATTGGAAGAGCGTCGCCGCGAGCGGGCGATGATCGCCGAGCCACGTCGTCAGGCGCAACAGCGCCGCGAGCCCGTCGGCGCCGGCATCGTCGCCGCGCGGCACGTACCACTGCGCGACGGGCCAGCCCGCGCAATCGTCGAGATCGAGGCCGACCTCCATGTCGTACGCCGTCACGAGGAGCACCGCATCGTACGGTTTCGCGCGGCAATCGCTCGCCGCCGGATCGTCCGCGAGCACGAGGGCGTGGAAGCCCGGCCAGCCGCGTGCGATCGAGGCCCGAATCGACGCCGCGGCTCGCTGCGACGCGAGATCGGCCGCGCCCCCGACGGCGATCGTCGCGCCCGCCGCCGCCGGCGCGAATAGCCCCGGAAACGCGCCC
>CAZZYZ010000309.1:0-2142 GCA_964658425.1 Vulcanimicrobiota bacterium
GCGCGAGCAGACGCTCTTTCGGATCGGCGTCGCGCCCGCCGCCGACGTCGAGACGGCGCGCGCGGCCGTCGTCGGCAGCGATTCCGCGCTCCGGGTCCTCGTCGCACAGGGTTCGAGCGAATCGATGCCCTTCGCGCCCGACGTCGCGGTCGCGCGTGCGGGTATCGGTGAGGCGGCCGCGGCCGTCGATGCGGCGCGTGCAAAGATCGGACTCGCGACGCTGCGCGCGCCGTTCGCCGGGACGGTCGTCGCGGTCGCGCACAGCGAGGGCGAGATCGTCGATCCGACCGCGCCGATCCTGACGCTCGTCAACACCGCGGCAGCCGTCTTCACCGCGCAATTCACGCCGTCCGACGCGGCGCAGATCGCGCCCGGCGATGCGGCGCGCATCGCGGTCCGCTCGACGGCCGGCGAGGCGAACGCGCGCGTCGTCGCGATCGATCCGATGCAGAGCGCGGACGCGCGCACGATCGCCGTGTTGCTCCGCATCTCGAGCGGGGATCCGCTGGCATTCGCGCCCGGCGCGTACGGTCAGGCGATCGTTCGGGTCGGCGAGACGAGCGGTCTCGTCGTCGCGGCCTCGGCGATCGTCGCCGATCCGACGACCGGCGCCGCGCACGTCTTTCGAAAAACGAACGACCGGTACGATGCCGTACCGGTCGAGGTGAAGCGCGAGACCGACGGCCGCGCGTGGATCGCGAGCGCGTCCCTAAGCGCCGGAGATCGCGTCGTAACGAGCGGCGCGTATTCTCTCGAGCATTGACTTCGGAGCGTTAACTCTTCGCAGGCGCGAGGTCGGCTTTGATGTCGCTCGCGAGCGCTTCGCCGTGCTTGTTCGCCGAGGCGGATGCGGCGGCGAGCGTCTCGTCCAGAACGCTGCGGCCGTGCTCGACGACGTCGGCGCCGACGCGCTGCGCGCGATCGACGAGATCGTCGCGAATCGGACCGACCTTCTCGATCTCGAGATCGGAGACGGGCGCGATCGCGCCGACGATGAAGCCGACCGCGAGGCCGCTGAGAATCAAGCCGATCGGATTTTCACGGATGAACCCGATCCCTTGCTTCGATTGCTGTTTCGCATTCGTCGCGAGATCGGTCGCCGCGGAGGTCGTCTTGTCTTTGACGGCCGCCGCTTTGGCGCTCGCCTTGTCCTTGAGGTCGGCGGCTTTCGAGCCCGCCGTATCGGCGAGATCGCTCGCCTTGTCCTTAAGATCGGCCGCCTTCGCGCTCGCCGAGTCGGCGAGATCGGCCGCGTTCGCACGCGCTTTCTCTTTGAGATCGGCGGCCGCGGCGCCGGCCTTGTCGGCGAGATCCGCGACGGTATCTTTTGCGCTGGAGAGCGGCGAGTTGCTGCCGGAGTTCGAGGAATCGGACATCGCTACGTTCCTTACTTGACGACGGTGAGCGGGGTCGAGTTATGGAAGCGGCGCGACGACGACGCCTTGATCGCGCGCGAGACGGCGAAGCCCGCCGCCGCGGCGACGAGCGTCGCGACGAGCGGCTGCTTGCGGCCGAACGCCTCGAGGTCGCTCGCGACTTCGCCCGTCTTCGTCGTCCGCAGATAGGTCGATGCGTCGCTGAGCGCCTTCGCGGCTTGCTCGAGGAACGGTGCGGCGAACGAGAGGATCTCGTCGGATTGCAGATCCTTCGTGACCGAACGAAGCGTCGTCTCGGTCCCCCCGATGCGATCGGCGAACGACGCCAATTGATGATCCGTTTGCGTCGCGACGTAATCGCGCACGCTCGTCACCGTATTTTTCGTCGTCTGGACGACGTCGGAACGTGCCATCTGTATCTCTCCCGTGTGCGTACGATCCCCGTGAGCGGTGCGATCGTTCGTAAGCCCTTACCCGCTTCGCCGATGCGCGTCCCCATTCGCCCGTTCGCGCGCCTCGAGGCGCTCGCGCTGCGGAACGACGACGTATTTTGGATCGGTCGCGGACTCCGTCCCGGCCCGAAAGATGCTGAAGCGCTGGGCGAGCGCGGCGCCGAGCGCGAGCGACCCGGCCGCGATGGCGGGCCCGCGGCGGCCGCCGAACGCGCCGCCGAAGATGGCGCTCGCGATCGTCATCCACTTCGAGACGGTGTGGAGCCGGCCGGCCTCGCCCTTCGCGTACGGCTCGGCGAGAAACGTCCCGAGCT
>CAZZYZ010000310.1:0-2139 GCA_964658425.1 Vulcanimicrobiota bacterium
TCGACTCGAGCGTGAAGACGATTCGTTTCACGAACGCGTTCGGGCGGGCTACCTCGAACTCGCCGAAATCCATCCGACATCCGTCCGCCTCGACGGATCGCTCGCACCCGCCGTGCTCGCCACGATCGCAATGGAGGCGATCGACGCGCGGTTTGGTTCGCCTCGGACTCGGTAAGCGAATTCGAAAGACCGCCGTCTCCGTAAGGTGATATGTCGCTCTGGGAAGAGCGAGTCGCCGATGCGAACGTGACCGTCGTGAGCAAGGAGCAGGCAGGTCGTGCGTCCGCGCCGGCCGCTCGCGATGCGCGAGTCTCCGTCGCCGAGCGCATCGCTTCGCGTGCGTTCCATCGTGCCGATTACGTCGCTGCGAAAGAAGCGCTCGATTCCGCACCCCTGCAATCGGTCTCGGAACGCGCGCGCATCGCTTTGCTTCGTGCTCGGATCGCTCGCGTCGAAGGCGATCTCGACGTCTGGCAGCAGGCGAGCACGTATGCGGAGCGTCATCTCGATGCACCCGGACCCCGTCTGACCGCGCTCGCCTTGCGCGTGGGTGTCCTGCGCAGACTCGGCCGCGGCGACGCGGCCGATCGCCTGCGAGTCGACGGCGAGCGAGCGCTCTCCGACGGCGAACCCGGTGCGGACGAGGCGGACGGTGCGGCGACGTACCTGCTCGCGGTCGATGCCTGGGAAGCGCGTCGCTACGATATCGCCGAAAGACTCATCGCGCGTAATATCGCATCGGGTCGCAACCTGGCCGAAAGCCACGCCCTGCGCGCTTGGATCGCCGTCCGTGGCGAACGTTATCGCGGCGCGGGTGCGCACTTCGCTCGCGCGCTCTCCGCGATGGAGCGAGAGGATGCCGAGTTCCGCCATCGAGCGCGCATCATTCACGGCGCGCTGATGATCGCGAGCGACGTCGTCGATCTGCGCCTCGGTCGCCGCGCGCGCGACGCGTACGAGCGGATGGCACCGTTCTGGCCCACGACGCTCGGCACGGAGCGTTTCAATATCGAACGTTGCCTGCGCGGGCTCGCGTTGCTGGAAGGCGATCTTGATGCTGCGTTCGCGGCCGCGCGTGCCGCGGTCGTGTACGCGCCCACGCTCGCGTTCGCGGCCCTCGCGGAACTCTACGGAGCCGAACTCTCGCGCACCCTCAACGATCGCGCGTCGCGCGAGATACAGCTCCGTCGTGCGTGGTCGCATATCCGAGCGGCGTCGTGGGGTGACGTGGATACCGAGCAACGCATGACGCTCACCACGTTCGCCCTCGAGGCCGCGGATAGCATGCCTGCCGAAGCTCGGAAGGCCATCACGATGTACCGTTCGCTTCGTGCGAAGGCCAAGCCGGAAAATGCCCTGGAAGACGATCGTCGCGTTACGGCGTTCGATTTTTGGGCCGCGGGTCGACTGAGTGAATTGCTGCAAGACGAGGCGGGGGCGATCGACCGGTATCGGCGATCGTACGAACTCTGGTCGAAGCTCGGCTACGACGTGCGCGCGGCGCTCGTCGCGCTCGACCTCGAGCGCCAGACGAACTCGGGGCAATTCCGAACCGCCGTCGATGCGGTTCTGCGGCGCGCGCCGCAGGCGTGGATCGGCTCCGAAGGCGACGAGCCGATTCACGCCCTGCGCGAGCTACGTAAGGCGCAACTCGAGGTTTTGGTCCGACTGCTCGAGGGCTTTAGCGCGAAGGCGATCGCCGCAGACCTCGATCGTAGTCACTTCACGGTGATCAATCATACGCGCAAGATCTTCGTCGCGTTCCGGGTCAATTCCCGAGACGAACTCTTTCGTGCTTGCCGCGCCGCCGGCATCACGCCCGACGTCGTGCGTGCGAAAACTAGCCGGGGCCCCCGGAACTGACGCCCTGCACGATGTTGAGGATGATGGAAGCGGCGGCGGCGAAAAATGCGAACACGTCGATGCGCTCCGTTGCGGTACCGTCGGCAAGACGTCGACGGGCGCATGGAGGCTAACGGCGCGAACGAGACAGAGCTCTGTCGGGATTACGCCGTTTCGGATCGCCGATCGATCGATGTGTACGTCGTGCCGAGCCGCCCGATCATGTCTTGGGCGAGCCGGACCGCTTCGGGCGGATCGACGATGCGAGCTTCCGCGCCGAATCCAAACGCCCACCGC
>CAZZYZ010000311.1:0-994 GCA_964658425.1 Vulcanimicrobiota bacterium
CCGCTTCTCGACCATCGCCTTGTCGCGCGCGGCAAGCTGGCGCTTCCCGTGCTCGATCGCGGCGACTTCGTTGCGGTGGAATTGATACGCCGTTTCCTCGGCCGCGATCGCGGCGAATACACGGCGAAGCGTCTTGATAATCGCGACCCGCCAGAACATCGCGTTCGGCGCGAATCCGCCCTCGCGCGGCTTCGAGAACGGCTCGCCGACGAAGCGGTCAAACGCCGGGAGGTCGTCGTCGAAATCCTCACGCCGGAGGAGCCCGGATGCGACCGCGGCGTTCGCCCATTTCGTCCACTCGGGCCACTCGAGATACTCGCGCCCCTCCGCGCGCATCGTCGCGTAGATCTGAGCGATCCGCCCGAAGAATATCGCGGGCTGGACGCGCACCATCCCGGGCGGCGCGACCGCGTCGCGCGGCATCTCGGCCGCCCTACTCATCGGCCGCGCCTTTCACCGCCCGGATCGCGAACGGGTCGTACCAGGGCTTGCCGCCCATGAACCGCTCGGAATAGACCGCGGCCTCGTCGACGTATTCGCGGACGGTGTAGTCCGCGTAGTGCTTCGAGTCGGCCATCTTCGCGAACGCGATCGCCGCCTTCGCGCCCATCGAGCGATTGTGCGGCTCCGATTTCGAGCAGTTCGCGAATCGAAACGCATGGTAACGGCCGCAGACCAGCCGGTCCTCGAGCGTCAGGTTACGCAGGGGCTTCGAGGCGATCGCCTTCATGGCGAGTCGCAGATCGTCGACCCACTCCGGTCTTGCCGGCTGCTTCTGCTTGCTCTTCGCGTTTTCGTTTCCCGAACCGCTCGGGGCAAACTCACGAAGTGAGTTTGTAAATAGACCAAGATCAGGTATGGACTCCGAGATAATCTTACTAGAATTCCTTTGAGATCCGCGCACGCGTACGTGAGGCGTTGCCGGGGTGTTGCCCGCGATTTCGGAAACGCCCGTGGAATCAAGGTTTTTCGATGGTAGGGTATGGGTTTTTAG
>CAZZYZ010000311.1:1004-2130 GCA_964658425.1 Vulcanimicrobiota bacterium
AGGAGGAGGATGGCCGCAGCCGGGTCCTTCTTCCGGATTTCCTTCGCCAGCGCGATCTCCGCGCGGACGTCGCTCCAGCGCGCGCTTTTGCCGCCATTGGCGAACTCGATCTGTGCGATGACGCTACGCACGGAGGGCTCCCTGTCGATGCTCCAGAGCAGAATCATGGCGCCGCGAACGGCATCGCGTAGATTCACGCACGGCCGTCTCCTAGCATCCGCGGCACCCCGCGAACGCGGTGATATCGCACGTCTGCAGCGTCGCGATCACGCCGCCGGCGAGAAAGCCGAGAACGGCCACCAGGAGCACGCCGGAGACGACTCCGGGCCAATCGATACGCGCCCGAGGGTTCGCGACCCGTGGAGCGAGGCGTAGGTGGCAATGCGCGCGCGCCCGGCGCGATCGGCGGTGCGGACGCGCGATCACGCGGGCACCGTCGTATGCTGCGCGAGCTCCGCGAGCACGGCCTCAAGTTCCTCGCCCGTGAGGCTGGCAAGTTCGTAACGTATGCCGAGATGCGACCCCAATGTGACCAAGCCGCAAACGTCCTGGATCTCGCTCTCGGAACACCCCAACGCCGCGATCCGCTCGCGCAAGAGCGAGTCGACCGATTTCCCGGCGGTCGCCGTCACAGCGGGCTTGCCGGCCTCCGGTTCGGCGACGGCGTTGGCCGCGGGCTCTCCGGCCAGGAACGCGTCGATCTGCGCCTGCGAAAACTCCGTGAACCGCGCCGGGGCTTTCTCGACGCCAACCGCCTGCGCCACGCGCTCGAGGACGCTGCGGTGAACCTCGATATCTTTCGACGCGCGCTCGGCCCCGAGGCGGCCGTAGACCTCGCCCACGGTACGCCGAAACCGCGCCTCGGCCGTTTCCGCAGCGGATGCCGATTCCGGGGCATCCTTGGCCGCTGGACGCTTGGAACGTGTGGGTGAGGCGTCTTTCTTGTCCGTTGCGGTCGACGCGCCCGTGGCGGGCTCGCGATCGCGCGCGATCTGCTCGTCGTCCGTCATCCCGGGCGTCGGAGCCGCGCCGCTCGTCGGGATGATATCCTTGATCGTCTGCCACGAAAAATTCTCGATCTTCTGCCCCTCATGCAGCGCCCCCGAGCGGCTTTTGAGGACCGTCG
>CAZZYZ010000312.1:0-2120 GCA_964658425.1 Vulcanimicrobiota bacterium
CCAACGCTGCCGCCGCTGACGCTATGCGCAATAAAGCTAGCGCGTTCTCTCGCGTTTTGTGGGACGCGTGTCTCGCACATATCGAGCTACTGATTAGCGTTACTGAAGGAGTTCCAGCATGAGAGTATTCTGCGCGCTCATGATCGCCGCGCTCGGCGCATCCCTCTCGGCGTGCTCGTCGTCCACTCCCACGAACTGCGCGTCTCCGAGCGCCACGGGCACCGGAGCGACCGCGGTATCGAGCCCGTGCCCGCAACCCACGGCGACCGCAGAGACGACCGATACGAGCCCTTCGCCGCCGAACGACACGCCCTCGGAACCGAGCCCGACCGACACGCCCTCTGCGGCGCCCGTCGCGAGCACGACGCCGAGCGCGGAACCGTCGACCCCGCTTCCGCCCAAGCCGACGATCGCCCCGACCGCTCCGCCGAGCGTCTCGCCGACCGCGATCGCCACGTCCGAGCCCTCGCCGATCGCGGGCGCGTACATGACGGTCTCGAGCATCTCGCAGCACGTGGGCTACACGTCGCACTTCAATTACCGGAACACGCAATACGTCACGCGCCCGTCGATTCTGGCGATGGCGAAGGCGAGCCCGTTCAAGATGTGGCGTGACAGTTCGGGAAACTCTCCGGGCGGCTCGATCGCGACGAACCCGGGCGAAGCGCTCGCGCAGATCCACGACTCGGCCCCGGTGCCGGCGAAGTATATCGAACCGTGCGGCAACGAGTGGGATCACCACAACGACGCATCTCGAGCGAATACCGAGGATTGGGCGGGCGAGCTCGTCGCGTGCTACAAAGCCCAGGTCCCGTATCTCAAGAAAACTTTTCCTGGAAAGCCGCTCGTCGGGTTCTCGCTCGCGAACGCTGAGGGCGACACATCGAAGCTCGTTGCCGCGTTCCAGGCGGCGGGAATCCCGACGCCGATCGACGTGCATCCGTCGTTCCATTGGAGCGAGTGCGGCAACAACCCAGAGATCGATTCCGGCGCGTCGTCGTTCGCGAGCATCGTAGCGGCGGTCCGAAAACTCGGCAACGATCCGTGGCTCACGGAGTCGGGCTACGACACGTACGACCCGAAGCTCATCACGACGTCGAAGCCTGCGGATTCGCCGTACGGTCGCCCGTGCGCGATTCCCAATAGCGTCATCACGCCGTACTACCTGCGGCAAGTGCTCTATCTCCGCAACCTCGGCGTGACCGAGATCATGTTCTACCAATTCGCCGACGTTGTGAGCGACACGGTGTTCGGCGGATGTGGCGCGATCGACAAGGATGGCAACCCGAAGCCGCAATACACGGCACTCCTGAATCTCGTCAAGCTGTACACGGACGCGACGAAGCCGGTGACGCCGATGCCGCATCCGGCGATCCAATTCGCGGAGAGCGCGAACGTCATGCACAACGTCGCGCAGCGGAACGACGGTTCGCTTCTCGTCGCGGAGTGGCGCGCGGCGCGCGACTTCGATTGGCAGTCGCAGAAGCCGATCGCGGTGCCGTTCGCAAAGGCGGCCGTGACGGTGCCGGGCTATCACGCGGTCGCGATCCACGCGTTCCAATCGGACGGGTCGGTGCAGACGCTTCCAGCCGCGTCGAGCGTCACGAATCTCGGGCCGAGCATCCAGGTGCTGGAGTTCGCGCGCAATGGCTAACGATGATACCGACGCCACGCGCGGGAGATTGGTTCATATTGCTTCCGTACGGAACGAGATGTTCGATGCGATGCACGCCACGGCGCCTTGCACACGGAAAGATCAGCCTCTGCTTTCAGCGGCTTTTAGTCCCGGTGCGGCTGAGTTTAGGCGCATAACGTCGATGCTCGCCGTAATGCAGTCGGCAACGGATCAAGGAATCGTGGCAGTCCGAGTTGATGAGCCCGTTACGTGGGAATCCATTACTTACGCGTGCTCTCGGGCAATTCGGCAAAACAAGTCTAAGCATACGTCCGCGCGGCGAGGCGCGGTAGAAGCCGCCCTCGTCGCCCTTGGGCTCATCCTCGCGATGCTGTTCGCTCTGTTCTATCTCGGTCCCGAGTTCGACCGATACGATCACGCGAAACCGAGCGCGTCGGCGACGCCGTGCTCGCACTACGTCGACGGCGATCGGTGCGTGGAGCGA
>CAZZYZ010000313.1:0-2114 GCA_964658425.1 Vulcanimicrobiota bacterium
CCACGCTCTCGACCGTCCGACCGTCGGCGCGCGTGCGCCACGCTTTCGACCGTTCGGCCGTGGGCGGACGATCGGCTCAACGCCGTTCGATCGTCGCCGCATCCTTCGAGGAGATTTCGACCTCGGCCGGTCCGAGGAACGTCACGCGCGCGCGGTCGAGGGCGGCGATCGTCATCGCGTCGCGCGCGCGGATCGTCAGCCGACTCGACTGACGTGCGTGGGCGCGTGCGACGCGCGCATCGAGATCGCTCAGGTCGACGTTCGACGATCCCGACGTCGTGACGCGAACGAGCGGGACAGCGCCGGACGCGCGCGCGACGCTCGCCCCGGCGATATCCATGAAGAGCGGATTCGCGCTGCGATCGCGCACCGACAGATCGACGGCTCCGGATGTCGCAACGCCGCGCAATCGGGCGACCGAGACGTCGAGTTCGAAGCGGGGAGCGTCCGGCCGCATATCCGTTCGCGCGAAGGTCAGCGTGGTGCCCCGTCGCGTGACGACGACGGCTCCCGGATGCAACGCGTCGCCCGAGAGCGCCGCGCGCGGAGATCCGACGCGGACGCTCGCGCGCCACGCGCCGCGGATCACGACACCGTCGATCTCGGGAGCGACGGATGCGGGATCGCTCGCGACATCGTCGCCGCGCGCGCTCGCCGCGAAGATGCATGCGAGCGCGATACCCACGAACATCACGGCGACTCCGTTCGGACGCATCGTTCGGCCGTTCGTCATGCGACGTCGCTTCGCTCTCGTGCCGATTATCCGTATGCGGTTATGCGAGAGTGGAGAGCTCGGATCGGAGCCGACCCGAACGGGCCGCTTCGAGCCTCGTTCGCGAACGGCAATCTGCGAACCGATCGCGTCTCCGTGCGCCGAGGACGCTGCAAGGACGCACATACGCTATGCTGTCGGCGAAGCTGCTTTCTATCGGAGATGATCATGTCGAACGCTTTTTCAACCGCGGTCGCTTCGCGTTGCGCGACGGCCGTTCTCACGATCGCCGCGCTCGCGGCGACCGGTTGCTCCGGGGGCGATTCCGTCGCGCTCCGGCCGCAAACGCAAGCCGTCACCTGGCACGAGCAAGCGGGCGCGGCGTCGAGCGATCAGGCCATCCAGGGTCTCGCCTTCTACCCGTCCTCGACGCTGACGATCGACTCGGGCGATACGGTCGAATGGTCGTACCCCGCGGGTGAGCCGCATACGGTCTCGCTTCTCGCTCCGGGGCAGAAACTGCCGTCCGCGTCGGATCCGAGCGACCAAAAACCGGCGGGCGGATCGACGTACGACGGCACGACGTTCACGAGTTCGGGATTTCTCTTACTCGGCAAGACGTATTCGCTCAAGTTCACGAAACCCGGCACCTATAAAGTCTATTGCCTGATCCATCAACCGGAGATGGTCCAGACGATCGTCGTGAACGAACCCGGAACCGCGTATCCGCAGCAGCAGACCGCATACGATGCGTCGGCGGCGACGGCGAGCGCGGCCGACCTCGCGAGCGGGCTCGCGGCGGCGAAGGCGTTTCCGTACGCGGTCGGCGGACTCCATTTCGTCGCGGGCACGGCGCCCGGCGGTCCGACGGCGCCGTCGTCCACGGCGAGCGTGCTCCGCTTTCTCTCCGCGGGAGACCCGGGCGCGACGACCGCCACCGTCCCCGTCGGAAGTACCGTGACGTGGACGAACGCTTCGAATAACGAGCCGCACAACGTCGTGTTCGCGCCCGTCGGGCAACCCTTTCCGACGCTCGATCCGTTCGCGCCGGCGAGCGGCGGCAACGTCTACGACGGCACGCAACTCGTCGATTCGGGCGTGCTCTTACCGGGTCAATCCGTCAGCTACACGTTCCCGAAGGCCGGAACGTATCAGTACCATTGCACCTTCCACGACGACACGGAGAACATGATCGGCACGCTGATCGTGAAGTGATGCCGCCCGCGATCAATCGGTAGCGAATACGGAGCGGTCGAGGCGCGCGACCGCTCCGACGCCCGCGAGCGCGACCGTGGCATCGAGCTCGGCGAGGAGCGTTCGGAAGACGTGCGACACGCCGTCCGCCCCGCCGATCGCGAGACCGTACGCATACGGTCGCCCGACGAACACCGCGCGCGCGCCG
>CAZZYZ010000314.1:0-2103 GCA_964658425.1 Vulcanimicrobiota bacterium
GATCGGCTCGTGCACGCCGACATCATCGAGATCCGGCGCCGGGTCTCGGCAAAGCTTGGCGTAGCGCTCCCGCCGATCGAGCGCCGCGCATCGGATTCGGCAACGGGCGGCCACGAGCGCGACCCGGCGTGGGCCGCACTTCTCAATCGCGCGTGGCGACTCGCGTGGATCGATTTTGACGGTCGTCAGCCGTGTTGCAACGTTGATTTCTTTACGGCGCACGGCGTCATCGGCGTCGATCTGCTCGAGCGCGCCGAGCGCGATGCCGCGGCGGAGCTACGCGAGATGGCGAGGGCGACATGATCGTGGACGATCGCTTATATGGCGGCCTTAGCGTCGACCAAGTCTCAAAACCCGATTGGGCAGACGCCGCCCCGAGACCGCAACTCGATCCGGCAGCGCGCCACGGACTGGTGGGCGAGATCGTCGAGAAGATTGAGAGCGAGACCGAAGCGGACCCGAACGCATTGCTTTTTACGTTTTTGGTCGCCTTCGGAAATGCGGTAGGCCCTGCATCGAGAGCGCGTGTCGGAGACGACGATCATCCGGGGCGCCTCTCGGTCGCGATCGTAGCTAATACCGCGTCCGGAAAGGGCCAGTCCCTATCAGCCGTGCGTCCGATCTTGAGAGCGGCCGACGAGGATTGGTGGCGGGCAGCGCACTGTTCTGGATTTGCGTCGGGCGAAGCCGTGATCGCCCGTCTAAGCGGTCGCCACGCTGCCGAAGGTTCGGCGATCGAGAAACGCGCCTTCGTCATCGAGCCGGAATTTGCTCGACTGCTCTCAGTAAATGCACGCGATGGCAGCACGCTAAGCCCAATAATTCGCGGTGCATGGGACGATGGGCGCCTGCAAATGATACGCGCGAAAGATACACTTCTCGCTGAAGCGGCTCACGTCTCGATGCTGGCGCACATAACTCCCGACGAATTGCGCGCAAAGTTGTCGTCCACGGAAGTTGCGTCCGGATTCGCCAATCGTATTTTATTCGTATTCGCTCAACGAGGCGAAAAGTTGCCGAGTGGTGGCAACGTACCGCCCGACTTAATCGCTGCCCTTGCGGCTCGCGTGCGTAAGGCGATGGAGTTCGGGCGACAGCCACAAATTCTACGACGTACGCGATCGGCGGAGATTCTCTGGGACGAGTTCTATCGCGCCGAACCCGATCGTTACGGCATAGTTGGCGCCATTACGGCGCGCGCTCATCCACAAAAATTACGGCTTTCGGTCCTTTATGCATTGCTTGATTTGTCTCACGAAATCGCGGCCGAACATGTGCTCGCAGCCGAGGCAGCTTGGCGGTTCTGCGCAGCATCGGCTGAGCATATCTTCGGCGGCGCACTCGGTAGTGGGGCGCAAGATCGCATCCTCGAGGCCGCTCGGGCAGCCTATCCTAAACCGCTCGACGGAACGGATATTCGCGACCTTTTCGCTCGGAAGAAGAGCGCAGAAGAGCTCTCAGCGGCACGCGCGGCGCTCGCCGAGATGGGTCTGATTCGTGTTGAATTCGACAACTCGACTGGCGGTCGACAACGGACGCTGATTTACGCACTGCGCCGGGACCAAAGTGACAAAAGCCGACAAAACCGCTGTACGGAACTCTTAAGTCGTCTTCGGTCGCTTTGGTCGCCCGCGCCTGCGGAAGAATTCTCGTGACCGCCGCGGAGATTGTCAGCGAACTCGTTGCGCGTCACCACGAGCTGCGAGTCGAGGGCCGGAAGCTCATCGTCGCCCCGCGGTCCCCAGACGAGCTTCGGCCGTACATCGTCGCGAGTAAGGGCGACATTGTCGCCTTCGTCGCCGAGCGCGGAGGCGTCTGGCCTGCACCGCCGGCGAGCGCCCATCGGTACATTGTCTGGCGCGGCACGCTTGATCTAGTACACTCGGTGTGCCTGTCGTGCGGCGTGCCGCCGGTTTTCCACGGGGAAGACGCGCTCGAGGATCCGCTCGTCGTCGACCATCCTGACGACGCGGTTCTGCTCCAAGCCAGCTGCGTCGCCGCGACGGCCGCCGCGATCGCGCTCGCCGCACGAGAGCCGGGTGAAGCTCCATGATACGTCATCTGCCGCCCGCAGAGATCCTCGGCCGCATGCTCGACCTCGGC
>CAZZYZ010000315.1:0-2094 GCA_964658425.1 Vulcanimicrobiota bacterium
CGTCGGAGCGGCGGCCGAGGCGCTTCGCGAGGATGCGGACGTGCGCGCGTGCGACGCGTATCTCGAAGATAAGGAATACGCCGTCGGCATCCATCTGCGCCGCGTCGCCGAACCCGAGCGCTGGATCGCCGCGATGGATGCGACGGCGAGACGGATCGCGAGCGAGTACGATCTCGAAGTCGTGCCGGGCAAACTCGTGTGGGAATTGCGCCCGACGGTGCACGGTGATAAGGGCGACGCGGTGCGGCGCGTCGTTCGCGAATGCGGCGCGCGCGCCGTCGTCACGATCGGCGACGACGTCGGCGATCTTCCGGCGTTCGCCGCAGCGGCCGATCTGCGCGCGAGCGGTCACGAGACGCTTCGCGTCGGCGTGCGCTCGGACGACGTCCCCGTGGAGGTTCTCGCAGCATCGGATCTCGTCGTCGACGGTCCGCTCGGTGTTCGCGATTTTTTAGAGTTACTCGCATGACCTTACGTTTAGGAAGAGGATGAAGTTTTGAGCACGAGCGAGATCATCGACCCGAGACCTCAGGTTCCGCGGCCCGAGCGCGGCGACGACAACGACGAACACGCCCCGGGGACCGTCATCCTTCTCTCGTCGGTCGCCGCACTCGGCGGGTTTCTCTTCGGGTACGACAGCGCCGTCATCAACGGTGCCGTCGGCGCGATCGGGCACACGTTTTCGACCGCGCCCGCAACGCTCGGGTTCACCGTCTCGTCCGCGCTGCTCGGCGCGGCGGGCGGCGCACTCGTCGCCGGTCGCGTCGCCGATCAGGCCGGCCGGCTCGCCGCGATGCGGCTCGCGGCCGTCCTCTTTCTCATCAGCGCGATCGGGACCGGGCTTGCGAATACGCTCACGATCCTCGTGCTCTTCCGCATCGTCGGCGGCGTCGCCGTCGGCATCGCCTCGGTCATCGCGCCCGCGTATATCGCCGAGATCGCGCCCGCGAGCATTCGCGGGCGGCTCGGCTCGCTGCAGCAACTCGCGATCGTCTCGGGGATCTTCCTCTCGCTGCTCGTCGATTACGCGATCACGGCGGCAGCCGGCTCCTCGCAGACGCCGTGGCTCGCGGGGCTCGAGGCGTGGCGCTGGATGTTCATCGCGATGGCGTTCCCCGCGATCGTCTACGGCGTCATGTCGTTGACGATTCCGGAATCGCCGCGCTATCTGCTCGCAAAGGGCCAGATCGACGAAGCGCGCGAGGTCCTCAAACGCGTCCTCGGCGAGCGCGGACTCAGCGCGAAGATCACGCAGATTCGCGCCTCGCTCGAAACGGATCGCAAAGCCAGTTGGCAAGACTTGCGCGGCCCGGCGCTCGGGCTCTTACCGATCGTCTGGGTCGGCATCGGGCTCTCCGTCTTCCAGCAATTCGTCGGCATCAACGTCATCTTCTATTACTCGAGCGTGCTGTGGCAGGCGGTCGGATTCTCGGAAAAAAATTCGCTGATCATCACGGTAATCACGAGCGTCGTCAACGTCGTCACGACGCTCGTCGCGATCTCGCTGATCGACCGCTGGGGGCGGCGGCCGCTGTTGCTCGTCGGTTCGATCGGTATGGCGATCACGCTCGGCATCCTCGCGTTCGTCTTCGGCGGTGCCACGATCGACGCCGCGGGTCAGCCGCATCTCGTCGGTGCGAACGGACCGCTCGCGCTCGTCGCCGCGAACGTCTACGTATTCGCATTCGGCATGTCGTGGGGGCCGGTCGTTTGGGTGCTGCTGGGCGAGAAATTCCCCAATCACATCCGCGCGGCCGCCCTCTCGGTCGCGGCTTCGGCGCAGTGGATCGCGAATTGGGTGATCTCGACCTCGTTCCCGAGCCTCAAATCCGCGGGTCTCGGAATCGCGTACGGCCTCTACACGCTCTTCGCGATTCTGTCGTTCCTCTTCGTACTCAAATTCGTCAGCGAGAGTAAGGGCCGCGAACTCGAGGATATGACGGACGCCGCGTAACGCGCTCCGCCGTTCCCACGGCCACCATGGTGGCACAGCGGTCGCGTAGCATCGTGCCGTGCCGTACTCTCGCGACGCTCGCACGCGTTCCGATCGCATCCCGCACGTCGCGTCCGCGGCGCTCGTCGCGTGCGAGCGGC
>CAZZYZ010000316.1:0-2093 GCA_964658425.1 Vulcanimicrobiota bacterium
CGGAATAGAAACGCGCGACGGCCGCCCGAAAGTCGCTCGGGCCGTGTTCGAGGGAGAGAATTAACGGGATCGTCATTTTGCGTTCGACGAGATCGTTCCCGACGGGCTTGCCGATCTCGGCCGCGTTCGCGGTGAGATCGAGGAGATCGTCGACCATCTGAAACGCGATCCCGAAGTAGAGCCCGAAATCCCGCAGCGCCTTGACCCGCAGCGGCGAGGCGCCCGCCATCACCGCTCCGCACTGCGCGGATGCGGCGAAGAGCGTCGCCGTCTTTTTGATCGCGATTTCGACGTAGCCGGAAATCGGCAGATCGAGCTGGCCGACGGCCCGGTGCTGCAGCACCTCGCCGTCGGTGATGTCGGCGAGCGTCGAGGCGAGCACGTTCGGGATCGGGTCCGGGTAGTCTGCCGTGACGTTCTTGAAGATCCACGCGAATAGGTAGTCGCCCGCGAGGACGCTGACGCGATTCCCGAAATCGACCGCGGTCGCATTGACGCCCCGCCGCGTATCGGCCCGATCGACGACGTCGTCGTGGATCAGCGTGCCGACGTGGATGAGCTCCATGTAGGCGGCGAGCGGCAGGTGCTCGCGCGGATCGGCACCGTTCGCGGCGGCGGCGAGCAGCGTCAGGCGCGGCCGCAAACGCTTGCCGCCGGCGGCGAGCATCCGGCGGACGGCTTCCGTGATGAGCGGATTCTCGGTCGTGAACGACGAGGCGAAAAACAGATCGACCAGCGTCGAGAGATCGCGCTCGCCGTCGTGCGGGGCGAGCGGCTTCGAACGGTCGATCATGCGATGCCCACGTGGACGGCGATCGCGCCGCCCGCGAGCCGGGCATAGCGCACCTCGGAGAATCCGGCGCGCTCGAAGCGTTGCGCGAGTTCGGGTGCTCCCGGGTAGTTCGTGAGCGAATTCGGGAGGTAGCGGTAGGCGCTCTTCGAGCCGCCGACCAGGCCGCCGACGAGCGGCACGACGCCGTAGAAATACGCGTCGAACGCTCGCTTGAAGAGGGGATTGGGGGCCTTCGAGACGTCGAGGTTCACGAAGCGGGTCCCGGGTTTGAGCACGCGTCGAGTCTCTCGCAACGCATCGACGATGTCGACGACGTTTCTCATCGAGAAGCCCATGATCGCGCCGTCGAAGCTCGCGTCCGCGAAGGGCAACGCCATCACGTCGGCCTGCTGGAAGCCGACCCGGCCGCGCGCCTCGCGGGGGGCCCGGCGGCGGGCGCCGTCGAGCATCGGATCGCAGAAATCGACCCCGACGATGTCGAGCGACGGGTTCGAGCGCGACATGTGAAACGAGAGATCGCCCGTGCCGCAGCACAGGTCGAGGATCCGGCCCCCGTGCGGCGCCGCGAGCTCGAGGACCGCACGCTTGCGCCACCGTTCGTCGACACCGCCCGTGAGGAGCCGGTTGGTCGCATCGTAGCGAGGCGCGATCGACGCGAACATCTCGCGAACGTATACGGATTTTTCCATCGACTAGTTCGCTCTTCTTTGGTGCTTCGGCATCCGGTCCATGCTCGCAGAGTTGGACGCCTCGGCCCGACCCCTCGTCGCCGCGATCCCGACGTGTGATAGAGACGCAGGACGGTCACCGTCCGCGCACGCTGCTCCGAGAGGAAACGTCATGAATCTGTCCGGCATCTCTCCACTACTCGGCCTCGCCTCGAGTGTGCTCGGCGGCGCGCAAGGTTCGTCGACCGCAGCCGGCACGTCGAACGCCGCGCCGAGCAACGATCCGCTCGCCGCCGTGCTGGCCCTTACCCAAGACGTCGACAAGCTCGCGACGAGCGGTCTCGGCGGCGGACTCCTCGGGTCGCTGCTCGGCGGCGGCTCGGCGGCGGGGAGCCTCGCCGGCCTGCTCGCATGACCCTTGCCTCCGCGGCGACGGTGTTCGGCGCGATCGCCGCTGCGCGGACGGTCGAGCTCGCCGCCTACGCGCTCGCACCGAACGCGCCGATCGTGCGCGCCCTCGAAAGGGCGGGCGACCGGGGCGCCGCGGCGCGCGTCGTCCTCCAGGGTCACCCGATGGGCCCCGACGGCGCCGCGGGCGCGGTCGGGGCGAACGCGGCGGTCGCTGCGGATCT
>CAZZYZ010000317.1:0-2084 GCA_964658425.1 Vulcanimicrobiota bacterium
GCGGGGAATTGGAGCTATTCGCCGCCGCCGCGGCACGACGTCGCCGTCGTGCAGATCGCGGGAAAGACGCAAGAGAAAGTCATGAACGAACTGTTCGCGCCGCTCACGCTGCAACGCATCGACGATTTCTCGACGCGGTACGTTGCCGGCTCGACGATGTCGATCGCGGATCTCTTCGATTGGACCCGTTCGGGCATCTTCGGCGACCTCGCCGACGGATCGATCGCACGCGCGGGCGTCGTTCGGCGCAACGAACAGATGGCGTTCGCGAAGCGTCTCGTCGATCTCTGGATCGCGCCCGCGGCCGGCACCCCGACCGATGCACAAGCACTCGCGCGACTGCAGCTGGTCGCGCTCGTGCGCGATACGTCGAAGGCTTCGAAGCTCAAGCTCGACGAGGTAACGCGGGCGCACGTCGAAGCGCTGCGCGCCGTCGCGCAGCAGGGGCTCAGCGCGCAAGCGATGGTCGCACGCCCCGCTCCCGTGCCGCCGATGTAGCGCGATGCGGAGGGCGCTGTGCCGGACGGAGATTCGGTCGCGGATCGGACGACGTTCGGACGACGTCGCCGTAGGATGAGAGCGTCGGCACGAGCCGACGCATCCGAGGAGAAACGACATGGTCCGTCCGGCAACCGCTCAGCATCCGTCGAGTGACGATCTCCAAGCCGATCAGCGTCCCCGCATCGTTCAGAACAGCCGCCCGGCCGCACCGATGTTCTCGGGCTGGGGCCCGCACTTCTAACGGAGCGAACGATCAGTCGCGGCGATACGATCCGCTCGGATCGACGGAGAGGCGGCTCGATCCGATGACGATCGAGCGGAGCCGATGCTCCCACGCCCCGATGACGACGAGCACGACGGGCTTGAGTTTCGCGAAGAGTGCCCGGGCGCGTTGCGAGACCGAGAGCGTATCGCGCATCCAAGCCGGGTGATCGCCCGGGAGATTATGCCCGCCGTACCGCTCCTCGGGATCGCTCGCGATCCCCGCGACCGCGACGCTCGGTAACGCGAGCGGAGCGAGGCTCGGCGCAGCCTGTGCCTCGCTCTCGACGCGCGTTCTCACGCGCTCGCGACCGTTCGCCGTAAGCGTTCGAGCGCCCCGAGATGCAGTTGTGAGACCCGCTGCGGCGAGACCGCCATTCGCGCGCTTATCGTGAGCAGCGTCATCTCGTGCGAATAATGCGACATCACGATGCGGCGCTGACGTTCGGGCAGCAGCGCGATCGCCTCGGCGATCTCGCGGCTCCGCGCCCGCGATTCGACTTGAACGCCCGGATCCGCCCCGGACTCGGCGAGCGCGTGACTCGCGGTCGGGAGGGCTGCATCGAGCGATATCGCGGTCTGCCGATACGCCGCGATCCGCGCACGGCGCAGACGCGGATCGTCGCGTTCGAGCTCGCAGAACGACGGCATCGTGCCGCGCTCTTGCGCGAGCGCGAGACGTTTCGCTTCGGCGATCCGCATCGTCCGACGGACGCGCTCCGAGACGGGATCGACTTTTCGTAAGCCGTTGAGCATCGCGCCGACGACGAGACGCCGCGCGTAGACCTCGAGCGTCGCGCCGCGCGCATCGTCGAACGTATCGACCGCGCGGATGAGGCCGATCGACCCGTCCCCGACGAGATCGTCGATCTCGGCCGAGCCGACGACGCGCAACACGCGACGCGCGAGTTGGCGGACCATCGGGAGCAGGCGACGGATCGCGGCCTCGCGCTCGTCGACCGGTTGCGAGCATGCTGCGTCGTTCACGGGACGCTCGCTGCGACGGACGCACCGGGTTGCGAGAGCGCGATCGAACGTTCCAATGCGTCCGTCAAGCCGCCGCGTTCGCTTCGCGTCGTCGCCTGCGTCGCGACACCCACGACGAGATCGCCGTAGAAGCCGAGCGCCGACGCGAGCGGCTTGAATGCCGCCGCCATCATGAGCGCGTTGAATTGCGAGGCAATCTCTCGCGCGCGCGACGGAACCGCTTCCACGCTACGAACGGTGGAGGTTATTTGCGATGCGCAACATTTCATCGGCGGCCTGGACTCCTTTCGAATTCGCTTCGTACGCACGCTGTGCGGCAAGGATCGCCATCATGG
>CAZZYZ010000318.1:0-2051 GCA_964658425.1 Vulcanimicrobiota bacterium
CGCGGCCCCGTTTCGATTTCGTTACGCGCGTACTCGCGGCGCTGGCTTTCGGAAGGCGTTGCACGATGGAAACCGTAGGCTCGCGGATGCGCCATCGCTTCGAATTCTCGCTGCACGTCGTTCGTGCGGAGCACGTCGACGGCCCGGGAGATGCGACCCTCGGTCTCCTCGGTTCGCAGGGCTGGGAGATTCGCGGCATCGCCGATCGCGGCGGCGACCTCGTCGTCGCCTTGCAGCGTCCGCTCGACGAGGATGTTCCGCTCCCCGACGGCGAGGCACTCGCCGCATCGCTCGCGGAACCGCTCGCGGCGCCGACCAACGGCGATTTCGCGGCGATCCCGGAACGCGAAACCGTCGCCGAATGATCGACGCGCGGATCGCCGCGCTGCACGATCGGCTCGCGAGCGCGATCACGGCGTATCCGGCGCACGCCGTCGCCGCCGTCCCGGCATTCGCACTCGGCACCGCGTTCTTCCCCGTCGGCGCGGGCCTGTGGGAGCCGCAGGCGCCGCTCCCCGACGATGCGATCGCGATCGTCGCGCACGTATTCGATGCGGCCTCGGTCGCCTACGCGCTCGGCCCGGGGAACGGGAGCGAGCGCATCGCGGGGAATCGCACGTGGCGCGGGCTCTTGACGCTGCTCGAACGCGCGGAGATCGACGTGCGGCGCTGCTTCCTCACGAACGCCTACATGGGCGTGAAGCGCGGCGGGCCGTGCGGGCCGATCGGTGGCGGCCGGCTCTATCGGGCGGCCTGCGAGACGTTTCTCGGCGAGCAGATCCGGGCGATCCGGCCGCGCGTCGTGGCGACGCTCGGTTTACCCGCCGCGCTCGCCCTGCGAGCGGCGAGCGAGGATCTCGCGGCACGCTGGAGCGGCGTCGCGCGGCTCGCCGATCTCGACGTCGCGCCGGCGCGCTCGGCCGAACGCGACGTCGCCTTCGGCGCGCACGTCGTCCACGGAGTCGTCGCGCTGCACCACACGTGCTCGTGGGCCAGCCGGCGCGTCTATCGCGGCGAACGCGGTGCCCGGGCGGATGCCGCGCTGCTTCGCGACGCGGCGGCCTAGACGATCGTCATCCGCGCGGCGGGCGTCCAGTCATTCTCGGTCGCGCCGTTCCCGACGGCCGCAACGGAGCGATACAGATCGATCGGGTCGCGCAGATCGCGCAGGCTTTCGGCATCCATGACGATCGAGCCGAATCCGAACCGGCGGCCGAGGATGCCCTGCGTGAGACGCGCGGAGGCCATCGTCGAATTCGCGAGCGGCCGAATGCGTCGGCCGAGCAGACCATCGACGACGAAGATGCGGCGGTTCGTCGCGACGATTCGGCGCCCGTAGCGATAGGTCGCCGCTCGCGCGAGCGATGCGAACGCGCGATAGAGAACGATCGCTCCGAAGGCGACGAGCGCGATGCCCGGCATCGTCGTGATCAATGCGACGCTGCGGTGATGACCGTGCACGATCGGATGGGCGTGCCGCGTCAGCGCGATCGCGACCGCGACGAGACCGATCGCGAACGGCAGGACGGCGCGCGTGAAGACGACCGGGTGCGGCCGCGTCGCGAACGCGACGTACTCTTGCGGCAAGAGGATGTTCGAAAAGTCGCGCGTCTCACGCGGCGTGAGAACCGCGCGCGGACGGACCGTCGGCGTCGCGATCGTCGTCTCGCCGTGCCGATTCTCGATGTCGATCGCGCGCGTCTCCGAATCGAACATGCCCGCACGCCTTCGCTTCGAGCGAGCGAGACCCTTACGGTGCGGCGTCCGTCGCGTCCGGCGCGAGGCCGAGTTGCGCGACGATCGCCGGGATCTTCGCGCGCAAGGCGAAAAAACCGCGCGTCGCGTGCGGATAGGCGAACGCGTCGAACGGTCGACCGATCTCGGCGAGCGTCACGCCGCGCGCCGCGAGCGGCGCGCGCATCGTTTCGAGCGCGTCGCGTACCGGCCCGACCGGTGCGAACGGTGTGAGGATCGTCGTAACGCGAGCCTCGTTCGCGGCCGCGACGAGCGCATCGACGGCGGCGCCGTCGTCCGGCGCGGCGGAGTCGTGG
>CAZZYZ010000319.1:0-1993 GCA_964658425.1 Vulcanimicrobiota bacterium
AAGTGCCGCACGGTGAAAAAGGCAAGATCATCGACGTCAAGATGTTCTCGCGCGAGAACGGTGACGAGTTGTCGCCGGGCGTGAGCCATCTCGTCCGCGTCTACGTCGCGCAGAAACGCAAGATTCTGCAGGGCGACAAGATGGCCGGCCGTCACGGCAACAAGGGCGTCATCGCGAAGGTGCTGCCCGAAGAGGACATGCCGTACACGGAAGACGGCACGCCCGTCGATATCGTGCTCAACCCGCTCGGCGTCCCGAGCCGCATGAACCTCGGACAGATCATGGAGACCCATCTCGGCTGGGCGGCGCGCATGCTCGACATGCACATCGCGACGCCGGTCTTCGACGGCGCGCACGCCGAGGACATCGCCGAATGGCTGATGGACGCGGGGCTCCCCGCCGACGGCAAGACGTGGCTCCGCGACGGACGCAGCGGCGAACGGTTCAACCGCCCGATCACGGTCGGGATGATCTACATGCTCAAGCTCGCGCATCTCGTGGACGACAAGATCCACGCGCGTTCGACGGGCCCATACTCGATGATCACGCAGCAACCGCTCGGCGGCAAGGCGCAGTTCGGCGGTCAGCGCTTCGGCGAGATGGAGGTCTGGGCGCTCGAAGCGTACGGCGCCGCCTATACGCTGCAAGAACTGCTCACGGTCAAATCGGACGACGTCGTCGGCCGCGTGAAGACCTACGAAGCGATCGTCAAGGGCGAGAACGTCATGGAACCGGGCGTCCCGGAGTCGTTCAAGGTCCTCATCAAGGAGCTCCAGTCGCTCGCCCTCGACGTGAAAGTCCTCACGGAAAATCGCGAAGAGATCGAGATCAAAATCCAGGACGACGATATGGCCGAGACGGCCAAGGATATCGGTTTGCTCGTCGGCGACGACGATCCGCGCATGTCGCAGACGATGGTCGCGGCGCGCGAGATGGAGCAGCAACGCGCGGTCGCGACCGACGTCGAAGGCGGTGTCGGGGTCGACGAGGTCGCGGAGGGCGCCACGGCGACGGATGCCGACGAAGACGAAGAGACCGAAGCGAGCGACGAGGAGGTTGCGGCCGCACAGGCCTCGCCTCGCAGCGTGATGCCCTCGGCGCCCGAGGGCGACGAAGGCGGCGGCGGCATGGGACGCCTCGGTGGTCTCGGAGACGACGTCCTCGATGCCGACGTCCTCGAGGAAGAGCCCGCGGTCGAAGAGGATGAGGTCGACGAAGGCTACGTCCTCGAAGACGAAGACGAAGAGACCGAAAAAGAAGAGGAAGAGGACGAGGGCCTCGGCCCGCTCGGCGGCGGAGACGAGGACTACTAGAACCGGTGAGGCCCGCATCGAACGATGCGGGCCTCTTTTTTGCGTCGGGCTTCGGGTGTCGCGTGCGAAGCGTCAGGCGAGGATCTTCTCGGGTGCGATCGGGAGGTCGCGGATCCGCTTGCCGGTTGCGTGATAGACGGCGTTCGCGATCGCGGCTGCCGCTCCGACGATCCCGATCTCGCCGATCCCCTTCGCGCCGATCGGATTCACGTGCGGATCGTCCTCGGGGACGATGATCGCCTCCATCGCGCCGATGTCGGCATGCACCGGGACGAGATATTCGCCGAGGTTCGCGTTCATGTACCGGCCGGTGCGCACGTCCGCGCGCGACTCTTCCAGGAGCGCCATCCCGAGCCCGAAGACCATCCCGCCGAGATATTGACTGCGCGCCGTCTTCGCGTTGATTATCCGGCCCGACGCGAACGCGCCGACCTGCTTCACGACGCGGACCGTGCCGAGATCCGGATCGACGCGTACGATGGCATATTGCGCGCCGAACGCGTGCATCGCATATGCGTCCTTCTCGGCGCCGGACGCCGCCGTGCTCGCCCCGAGCACCGGCGCCCCCGCGCGCGCGACGATCGCCGCGAACGTTTCCCCGCGCTCGGGCCGCGCGCGTGCGAAGAGGCGGCCGCCGCCGGCGTCGATCTCTCCGGCCGCCACGCCGTGGAGCGGCGAAC
>CAZZYZ010000320.1:0-1958 GCA_964658425.1 Vulcanimicrobiota bacterium
AATCGCTCCAAGGCCAACCGCGCCACGCCGCGACCGTGCCGTTCTCGGCCGAGATCGACAACACCGAGATCATCGCCGGACTCGACGCGAAGGTCGTGGTGGCCGCGCCCGCCGTCGACACGTTCGCCGACGCGTCGGTCGCCGCGGGCGTATACGTCGAAGCGGACGCGGCGCAGGTGCGTCGGCCGGCGCCGCCCGTCTCGGCGATCGACGACCTCGACGCGCTCATGGGGACGGCGCACCGGCGCGGTCCCGAGATCTTCGAATGGGCGCGCGCGCGCGACACGGGGTTCAGCCTCACGTTCTCGCGCCTCTACTTCGACATCGGCGTGCTCGTCGACCGATTCGCCAACCCCGGAACGGCGACGCAACTCGACGTGCGAAACAAGATCCTCGCGATCAAGAAGCGCAACGAAGAGGTCGAGCCCGAGCGGCGCCTGGGCTATCTCGCGTACATCGTCGGGCGCGATCCGAGCGCGGAACTCGTCGGGCGCGCGAAGGCAAAAGAACTCGTCATCGCGTTCCAACTCGTCGGGAATCCGCATTCGTTCGAACGCGAACTCGGGCGGGCGACGGTCGAGTACGCGGGTCCGTACCCGCCCGACACGACGACGGTCCCGCTGGTCCGGTAATGTACGGCCCAAGCGTCACGATCGCGGCCGTCCGCGTGCAGATCGGCGATCAGCCGCGCCTGTGCGTCCGACAGGGGATGTGGGAGGTCGTCTGCGATAGCGCGGACGGCGTCTCCACGACCTTTCCGCTGCGGTTCCGCAAGGCCGTGCTCGCGACGCTGCGGGTCGCGCAGACGCCCTCGGCCGATGGGAGCGGGGCGCCGCCCGTGTGGACCGGCGTCGCCGCGTCGGACGCGTCCCTCGGCTGGTCCGCGATCGTGGATCCCTACGGGATGCCGGCGGTCCAATTCAACCTCGCGCCCGCGGCCGGGACGGTCATCGGCGTGCGCTACGACGTGACGATGTTCACCGATGCCGAACTCGCGACGTACATCGCGGACGCGTCGCGCTCGACGACGACGCTCACGCTCAAGGCGATTCAGTACGAGATCATCCCCGTGATGCTCGCCGATCGCGACGCGCTCACGATCGCGAAGATCTACGAGCGCACGGACGACCCCTCGAAATGGATCGACGCGCAGCTCGCGATCCGCAAGATGCTCGCGGCGGATCTCGACGCGGAACCGGGCGAAGGGCCGGTCGTCTCGCGAGGGTCGTCGTTCCAGCGCACGCCGTACGTGCGGTGAAGATTCGCCTGGCGGGCCAGAGCGCGCGCGCCGCCGCGATGCACTTTCATCGCGCGGCGGAAACGCTCTCGTCCATCGACGATCTCCCGCCCGCGCTCGACGCGCACGCGCGCCGGATCGTGCGTCCGCGGTTCGCTTCGCTCATCGCGAGCACTCGAGATCTCACGCCGAAGATCGTCGCCGCGGTCGACGCGATGCGCTCGCCCGTGCTCGCGCGCGCGCCCCGGGAATCGGTCCGTGAGGCGTCCGACGATGACGAGGTCCGCGCGTTCTTCGACGCGATCGACCGCATGAGCGCGGATCGGCTCCGGCGCGCGCTCGATGCGATGTACGGCGATCTCTACGATCAGGGCGTCGCGCACGTCCGCGCGGAGATCCCGGACGCCTTCGACCTCAAGCCGACGCGGTCGCTCGCGGCGCTCGACCAGCAGGCGCTCACGTTCTCGGTCGCCGTCGCGGAAGACGAGAGGCGGTGGCTTAAGGCGGCGATCCGGCGCGCGATGCAAGAAGGGCTCGATCTGCGCGAGCTCACGCAAGAGATCCGCGATTTCTTTGCCGAGGGCGTCCACCGCACGGATTCGGCCGGAAACGAGCACGTCGTCGACGTCGATGCGTGGTCGCAGATGGTCGCGCGGACCGAAACCGCTCGAGCGCAGAACCAGGGCGCGCTCGATTCGTACGTCGCGGCGGAGGTCGATTA
>CAZZYZ010000321.1:0-1929 GCA_964658425.1 Vulcanimicrobiota bacterium
AAGCGCGGGATCACGAATTTCATCGGCGCGAGCGTTCGCAGCCCGGCCGACGTCGCGGATCTCACGCAGGAGACGTTCCTGCGCGCGTATTCCCACCTGGGAACGTTCAATCCGAACCTCGGGCAGTTTTCGACGTGGCTGTATCACATCGCACGCAACGTCGTGCGGACGTTCCTCGGCCGGTCGCTGCGCCGTCCGCAGACCCAAGAACTCGGCGACGAGCGCACCCTCGACGCACGGATCGCCGACACGTCGCTCGATGCCGATCCGATGCACGGCGTGCTGCGTGCGGAATCCGAGAGCGACGTTCGTGCCGCACTCGCCGATCTGCCCGAACGCACGCGCGCGGTCCTCGCGCTACGCTATTACGACAACATGGAATATCAGGCGATCGCACAGACGCTCGGGCTCTCGCTCGGGAACGTCAAGACGCTGATCCATCGCGGGAAGCTCGCGCTCGCGCAAAAGATCCGCGAGCGGGACGACGCCGCCGTCGCGGCGCTCCCCCTGGCCCCGGCCGCGAGCCGGGCGCTCGGACGCCCGCGTGCCCTGCACGCATACTGAGCCGCGCCTCGGCGCGTATCTCGACGGGACCCTCGACGAACCGTCGGCCGAGCGCGTCGCAAGCCACGTCGCGGGGTGCGGGCGTTGTAGCTTGCTGCTCGGCGAGATGCGAGCCGTCGAGGCAACCCTCGCCCGCCCGCGCCGACTCGCGCCCGCGGGCGACCTGACCGCCGCGATCATGTTCGAGGTGCGCGCAATCCCCTCGCCCGTCGCCTATCGTTCGTCGCTCCCGCTCGTCCTCGCGACGTACGTTGCGTTCGCGTGGCTCACGATCGCCGGCTTCGCGCTCTTCGATACCGCCTCGGCACGCGCGATCCTCGGGCTGATCGCGGCCGCGACGGCCGGTGCGGCGTGGTTGTTCGCCGGGCTGACGAAGGCGACGGCGCATCTGCTCGGTCGGCAGACCCTCATCCTGACGCTCGCGATGGGGGCCCTGCTCGCGATCGACGTCGTCGCGGCGGGGGCCGTCGTCGCGTTCTACGCGCTGCGCCGAAACCGGCGAGCGTGATCCGTTTCGGAGCGATCGCGGCGACGGCGGTCGCCGTCTTCTTCGCGGCCTCGCTCGCGGTCGCGAGCGCGCGCGATTTCGGCCACGGCAAGACGGTCTGGTTCAGCGATCTCTCGCTCGGCGACGGCGATACCGTTCACGGTAACCTCGACGTCGTCTTCGGGAACGTCGCCTGCCTGCAGGGCGCCGAGATCGACGGCGACGTGCGGACGTTTTTCGGGAGCTTCACGCAGGAAGACGGGTGCTTCGTCGACGGCCAGATCGCGAGCGCGTTCGATAGCGATTCGGTCCCGTGGCTCGGCCCGCTGACGTCCGCCGATGCGCTCGGATTCACGCACGGCCTCGGCCGCAAACTCGCCTGGGATGCGGTCGTCCTCTTCGCGTTCCTGATCTTTCCGGTCCGCGTACGGACGGCACTCGATCGCGTCGAACGCCATCCGGCACTTTCGGCCGCGACCGGAGCGATCGTGGTCGTCGCGATGGTCCCGGCGGCCGTGCTGATGGCGCTCACGATCGTCGGCATCCCGCTGATCCCGCTCGAGGTCGCCCTCATCTTCGCCGCGCTCTGGATCGGGAACGCCGCGATCGCGCTGTTGATCGGCCGCCGCCTCCACGAGCTGGTGCGGCCGACGCTGACGCCGACGCCCGTCGCCGCGCTCGGGGTCGGCCTCCTCGCGATCACCGTCGGCTGGTCGCTGCCGGTCGTCGGCTGGGCGGTGATGACGCTCGTCCTCCTCGCCGGGCTCGGGGCGGCCGTTCTCGCGTTCGTTCGCGAATCGTCTTTTCGCTCGGTTACGCAAGGACGTTCGAGCGACGGCGCGGCACTTCGACGCTCGGCGTCGCCCTAGGGCGCGTCC
>CAZZYZ010000322.1:0-477 GCA_964658425.1 Vulcanimicrobiota bacterium
GCGGCGCTCGCCCGCGCGCGTGGCGACGTGCGCGGGGCGGCCGCCGCGGACCTCGCATCGGGCGATCCGATCGCGATCGCGGACGACGCGGATGCCCTCGCGGGGCGTCGCGATTGGGCGGACGCGCTCGCGCTCGAACGCGCCGCCGTCGCGCGCGTCGCGAGCGATCCCACCGCGAACGCGCTCGCCGCGGGCGCGGAGTATCGGCTCGGCTCGCTCGAGGAACGCGTCGCGGTCGAAGGGACGCGAACGTCCGACGAGCGCGCGGCGCACGAACGCGCGTCGCTCGACGCCTACGCGCGCGCGGTCGGACGCGCGCCGCTCGTCGGGCTCTACCTCGTCGCGCTCGGCAATCAGGCGCTCAACGTCGGCGATCTCGCACGCGCGGAGCGTGCCTTCGTCGCCGCGGGTGCGATCGATCCGACGCGCGCGGAACCGCTCACCGGTCTCGGCGCCGTCGCGCGTCGGCGCGGCGAT
>CAZZYZ010000322.1:563-1919 GCA_964658425.1 Vulcanimicrobiota bacterium
CGCGCCCGCGGTCGATCGGCTCGCGCGCGAGCTCGGCCCCTGAGCGTCCGCGTCGGGCTCGACATGCAACTCGCGGTCGGCACGGCGACGGGGATCGGCGAGTACGCGCGCGGGCTCGCGGAAGCGCTCGCACGCGAGGGCTCCTGCGAGATCGTGCGGCTCGACGCGCCGTGGCTCGATCCGTGGCGCTTCGATCGCCGCGTCGCGTGGGACCAAGTCGTGTTGCCGTTCGCCGCGGCGCGCGCGCGCGTGGATCTCGTCCACGGTCTTTCGGGGACGCTCCCGCTCGTCGCGCGCGCGCCGATCGTCGCGACGGTCCACGACGTCGCGTGGCTCCACGTCCAGGCGCACGCGCGCGCGTACGCGCGAGCGTATTTCGGGCGCTTCCAACTCCGCCGGTACGAACGCGCGCGCGCGATCTTCGTCGACTCGGCCTTTTCCCGCGACGAGCTCGCGAACGCCGCGCCGCGCATCGATCCCGCGCGGATCGCGGTGGCGTATCCCGGCGTCGCCGCGGACGTCGCCGCGATCGTGCGCGCGCCCGCGGAACGCGCGATCGCGCTCGTCGTCGGCACGGTCGAAGCGCGTAAGAATCTCGAGGCGCTCGTCGCGGTCGCGGCCGCGATTCCCGATCTCCGCGTCGTCGCCGTCGGACCGTTCGCGGCGTACCGCGAACGCGTGCTCGAACTCGCGCGCGCGCGCGGCGTCGCGGATCGTTTCGAACTCCGCGGCTACGTCTCGCGCGCGGAAGTATTGGCTTGGTACGCGCGCGCGACGGTCGCCGTCGTGCCGTCGCGCTACGAAGGTTTCGGGTACGCCGCGGCGCAGGCGCTCTGCGCGGGTCTCCCGCTCGTCGCCGCGAACGCGTCGTCGCTCCCGGAGATCGTCGCGGGATGCGCGCCGCTCGTCGATCCGGACGACCCGGTGCCGGAGCTGAAGCCCGATGTGATTGCCGCGGTGGCCCCGTTCATGGTGGTGTCGTCGTCGTCGCTGATGGTCGCGGTCGCGGTGACCTGAGCCGATGAGCTCTGGGCCTGGTAGCTGAGCGGGCTGGTCTCGATGTTCGCGATCACGGGTGCGTCGCTGATCCCGGTGATGGTGACGGTGACGGTCGCGGCGCTGGAGGTCTCGTAGCCGTCAAAGACGGTGTAGGTAAAGGTGTCGGTCGCGGTCTGCCCCGTGGTCAGTCCCTGGAACTGGCCGTTGGGGTCGTAGTGGATGGTGCCGTTGCCGTTGACCGAGACCGTGCCCTTGGTGCCGGTTGTGTCTACCGACGCCACGGTCAGCGTGTCCCCGGCGGGTCCGGTGGCGGTGGAGAGGACGTTGATGTTGATCGCGGTGTTCTTGTCGGTTGAC
>CAZZYZ010000323.1:0-1112 GCA_964658425.1 Vulcanimicrobiota bacterium
ACGCGATGGATGTATTCGAAGCGATGCTCGGTCGTCGTAGCGTCGGAAAGCTCGCGGGCGACGTCTCCGGCGACGAGATCGCGCGGATCGTGGAAGCGGCGATCGCCGCGCCGAATCACAAGCTGACCGAACCGTGGACGTTCACGGTCTTGCGCGGCGACGCGCGCGCGCGACTCGGCGCGGTGTGGGCCGCGAGCGAGGCGACGCGGACGACGCTCGCCGGCACGGATCGCGACGACTACCTGCGCCGCGAGGCGGGCAAACCGATGCGCGCGCCCGTGGTCGTCGCCGTGAGCTCCGTGACGAGCGAGGATCCCGTCCGAGCGGAAGAAGATTTCGCCGCCACGGCCGCCGCCGTGCAAAACGCGCTCCTGGCCGCGCACGCGCTCGGCCTCGGCGCGATCTGGCGGACGGGCGCGATGGTGCGCGACCGAGACGTGCTCGCGCACCTCGGACTCGCGCCGAGCGATCGCATCGTCGGCTTCGTCTATCTCGGCCGACCGGCGATCGAGCCGTCGCCGCCCGGTCGCAAGCCCGTCGCCGCGGTGCTCCGACACATGTCCTGAGGGCGGCTGCCGACGAGCACGGGTCCGAAAAACTTGGTGTCGCCGGTGGCGAACCGCGTTCGTTCTCGGCCCGTTCGGGCGAGCGCGTTCCACGCTCCGATGACGCTTGAAGGACCGACTCGGACGCTTCTCATACTCTTTAGGGTCCGACGCGCCGAGATAGCTCAGTCGGTAGAGCACAGGTCTGAAAAACCTGGTGTCGCCGGTTCGATCCCGGCTCTCGGCATATTTCGAAAACTCGCAAGGCGCTTCGCTTTGCGAGTTTTTACGTCTGCTTCCGCTAAGCGATCGTGTCCGCGAATGCGATCGCTCGATAATCATCCGACGTCGGCGGGATGCGCTCAATCAGACGCCGTCATTTATGGTCGTCTCGGCGTTGGTCCGTCTCGCGCACGGCCCCGATGGTTCGGTCGCAACCGAACGAGCGGCGATGCGAGACTTCGGCGAAGGGCGAGATCGGTCCGACCGCCGCTTGCGGAGAACGGATCGCCGGAAGCGCCGATCGCACGAACCCATCGAAGTCGATGCCGTCGTGGAGACGGCATC
>CAZZYZ010000323.1:1122-1911 GCA_964658425.1 Vulcanimicrobiota bacterium
TCGACTCGCGCGTGCGATTAGGGGAGACAGATCGCGTTGAAGGTGATCGCAACGGTCGATGCGTTTCCCGCACCGTCGGTCACGGTGACGCTCGTGGTCTGCGTCGACGATTTCGTGGTCGACGAAGGCGTCACGGCGAACGCGCTCGTCGACGACGGCGTTACCGTGACGAGCGTCGGATCCGCCGCCGTAGCTGAGAACGTACCGCTAAAGCCCGTCTCGCTCGCCGTGAAGCTCATCGCCGCGTTTCCGCAAGCGTTGTTCGGATTCGCCTCGAACGCGAGGCTGTTCGGCGAGAGGGCGATCGCGCTCGTCGTGGGCACGGTCGTCGGGGTCGCCGTCGGCACGGTCGTCGGGGTCGTCGTCGGCGCTCCGCTCGGAACGCTCGTCGGCGTGGCCGTGGCTCCGGGCGCGGCGGTCGGCGCGATCTTGCCGGGAGCGAACGTGGTGGACCCGCCGCTACACGCGGCAAGCGAAATGGCGCCGATATACGCGATACCGACGAATGGTCGTTGTCGAAACACCGAGGGACCTCGCAAGAAGTGGTTGCGCCCACCATACGCCGACCACATACCGACCGAACATTGGGGAAAACCCGTAGATGTCGGGCCGCGGCGGCGATCGCTCGGGCGCCTTGAGCGCACGCAGATCGGTCGGCACGGGCGACGACGTCATCTCCTCGAAGATTTCTGCCCGAGCGTCGAGCGCGACGTCCGAAGCGTCATATCGTCGCCTCGTGCCGGATCCCACGCGAGATCGTAGTCAGAATGTTCTTGCCGCGATCGCGGT
>CAZZYZ010000324.1:0-1905 GCA_964658425.1 Vulcanimicrobiota bacterium
GCGCCATGCGCATCTCGTCTTCGTTTACGCTTCTCGCATCGGCGCTTTTTCTCGCCGCGGCGGTCACCGCCGTCGATGCGGAAACGCAGCGACCGGGGAGTCGCGTCTATCTTCTCCACGCACTACACGGCTCGGGAGAGGTCGGCACGATCGCGCTCAAGCCGCGCGGGGCTCGCACCGACGTCGAGATCCACCTGGTGAACGCGCCGAAGGGGACCGAGCAGCCCGCGCACATCCACAAGGGGACGTGTGCGAAACTCGATCCCACCCCGGCCTACCCGCTCGACTCCGTTCTCGACGGCACCTCAGACGGCGTCGTCAACGTGGCGACCGCGAGGTTGTTCGCGTCGCCGATGGCCGTAAACGTCCACCGATCGACGAACGATCTCAAAGACTACGTCGCTTGCGCGAATCTCACGCCGTAGAAGACTGCCCCGAGAAAAGCGAAGGACCGGCGTACTTACGTCGGTCCTTCGCCTTGGTATTCGATCTCCGCGCGATGCTCGCCGATTACGGGCGCTGCGGATGCGCGTACGGCCCGCGCGGGCGCTGCTGTCGATGAATCCGCTGAGCGGCGCGGCGTTCCTGATTCGCGGAGTAGCCGTTGCGCGCACCCGCCGCGGCGTCGTTGTTCGCGTTATGGCGATCGTTGTAGATCGAACGGCTCACGTTGTTCTGCCGCTGATTGATCTGCTCGCGCTCTTGCGGCGTCAACGATCCGCCGTTCGCTTCGCGTTCCGATTGCGCTTCACTATGGATGCTGTTGTCACGATTTTCGAGGTTGCGTTCCTCGCCCGGCGTGATCCCGCCGCCCTCAACGCCGTGATCGATGCGCGATTGCTGGTTGCCCTGACGCGTGTTGACTTCGTTGCCGTCACCGAAACCCGATCGGTTCGTCGAGAGTGCCGGCGTCTCGGGATGGCCGCCGTTCTCACGAGCGTACTGCCCGCGATTTTCCCGCGCCGCAGTTTCGCCTTGCTGCTGTCCCGCCGTCGCATCGTACCTTCGCTGTCCGGCCGCTGCGATCTGCTCAGGCGTCGGTCGCGCGTCGAAACCGCCGGGGCCGTTGTAACTCGGGCCGTAGTTGTTCGTCACGGCCACGTTACGAATGTACGTGTTGTGAACGATCGTCTCGCTGACGTTGGCGTACGCGCGGTTGTATTGGAACGCACCACCCTGCCAGTACCCGCCAACAAATCCGATGCCTCCGAAGCCGTAGCCGTAATTGATACCGCCGTAGAAGCCGACTTGCGGCCCCCAGTAGCCGCGATGAAACCCGTACAGCCCGCCCGCGAAACCCCAATACGGCGGCGTCCACAGCACGCCGACGACGGGCGGTTGAACCCAGACGCCGGGAACCCAGTAGTAGCCGGCATTATAGCCCCAATAGCCCGGCGTCCAGAGATACCCGTCGCCCGGGCATGGGGGCTGCGAATACGTAGGCAGCGGCGGAGGCGCGACATCTGCGCTGATGTCGACGCCGACATCCGCCGAGACGTCACCCGTCACGTCGATCTGCGCGAAAGCCGGCGCGGATGTCACGATCATCGAACCCGGCGCGATTGCAAGAGCGATAACGGCTATTCTCATCGAACTCAAAGACAACATTACTCGTCCACTTTCTCCGGGCACGATATCCGGACAGACAGGTTCTGCAAGAAGTGCTACCCCCATCATCTACACAAACCATGTCAAGCCGTTCGATGAAACGGCCGATCTAATGATCGCTTCACTTGCATACCACTGCGAGGAGCGGCGCCGCGCCTTTAGTCGGTGAAAGAGCGGGCCTGCTATCGACTATCTAGATTCGCGCTTTTGATGCGCTTGATGATCAATAAAGCCGTTCAGTTTTTAACATTCGTCCACGCTTCCGACGGGATTCTATTAGTGGTCCTGCGTTTAATG
>CAZZYZ010000325.1:0-1903 GCA_964658425.1 Vulcanimicrobiota bacterium
CACGATCGGATGACGAGCCTCGCGCTCCGGCTACGTGAGGCGAACGGCGCGCGCCGGCGCTTCATCGGCACGGTGACGCTCGCCGAATACGCGCTCGCGCCGGGGCGCGGATACGCGACGGGCGCGTTCTCGCTGCGCGGCGACGACGGTTCGACGCCGGTCGTCGTGCGGCAGGCGGAGCGCACGGGCCCGGGTGCGATCGTCGGTTCCGCGGCGTGGCGAATCGTGCGCCGCCCGGGCTCCGGCCGCGCGACGTTCGATCTCGCCGCCGGTACCGACGCGGCGGCGATCGCGCTGCGCCTCGTCGCCGAACGCCCGGCCTTCGCGATCGTCGAGTTTGGCGGCAGCGCGTACCCGCGACTCCGCGCGACCGGGAAGCTCGCCATCGCGGGCCGTCGGTTCGCGGTCGCGGGGACCGGCTGGCTCGAAACGAGCGACGATGCCGCGAGCCGCCGTTCGCCGTGCGAGGTCGAGCGCTACCTGTTCTCCTTCGACGACGGCCGGGATCTCGAACTCATCGCCCGCCGCCGCTGCGACGGCACCTACGCCGTTCGCACCACCGCGGGCGACCGATTCGAAGCGCCGGTGCAGAGCGCTCTCGGCTCCGAGATCCCGACCGACGCATACGCGATCGACCGCGGCGGGCGGGCGACGCGATTGGCGCCCGGAGTCGCAACGTTGCTGATCGCCGGACCGACGCTCTGGCATAGCCCACACGACCGCGCGACTTATCCCGCGCTCTGGCTCCTCGACGTCCCGTTCGGCCTCGGTGCGCTCGACGTCGCGCCGCTCGACCGGGATCAGGAGATCGACGGCGGCTTCGAGAGCGCCCCCACCTGGTTTGGCGCGCTCGACGTCGCCCAGCACGATCTTCCCGGCTTGCACGTCGGATCGGGCTTCGCGGAACTCACCGGCTTCGCGCAGCCGCCGTATCGCGCGGAAGGCGAGTGACGCTACGTCTCCACTCCTGCGACAATTTTATTTCGGTCGTGGGTCGGTGAGCGTACGTAATTGATCGCAGCCGACCGAAAGCGCGGGAGGTGCCCGATCGAGCTACTTTCAGTTTACGGAGAGCAGCTCGATCTCGAAGATGAGCGTCGCGTTCGGGGGGATGACGCCGCCGCCGGCACCCGCGGCACCGTAGCCGAGCTGCGGCGGGACGATCAGGCGCCGCAGGCCGCCGACGCGCATCCCGGCGACGCCCTCGTCCCAGCCCGGGATCACCTGACCGCCGCCGAGCGGGAAGCTGAATGGCTGATTCCGGTCGCGCGAGCTGTCGAATTTCTTACCGTTCGTCAGCGTGCCGACGTATTGAACGGAGACGGTCTCGCCTTTTTTCGCGACCGGCCCGGTGCCGCGCTTGAGGTCGACGTACGTTAGGCCGTCCGGGAGCGAGACGACCGCCTTGACGGCATGCGGCCGCTGGTGGGGCGCGGGGGACGGTGCGGCGCCCGCGGCGAGCGGCAGGGCGACGATCCCGAGGGCGAGTGCGATACGCTTCATCGCTCGCCTGCTTCGAATGCGGGGCAGGGTCCGCCCGCACGCGGCGCACAAGTCGCGCCCTGATGCTATCGTCGCCCGTTCGCGAAACGATCCCGGTCGGCGGTCCGCGGTTGCCGTATGCCTTCGTGCGCGTCCCGGCGACCCGTTCCGAATCCGTCGCCGCGATCGTCATCGCGATCCTCGTCGCCGTCGCGGTCGCCGTGATCCCCAACCCCCGGCTCGTCGTCGGGATCTTGCCGGGCTTCTATCCGCTCTACGCGACGGTGCTCATCGCGAGCGAATCGGTCGTCGCGTCGTTGCTGCTCTGGCGCAGCGAACTCGATCGCGATCGGCGGATCGCGGTGCTCGGCGCGGCCTACCTGTTCTCCGCGATTCTCACCACGGCGAACGTCATGACGCT
>CAZZYZ010000326.1:0-1890 GCA_964658425.1 Vulcanimicrobiota bacterium
TGACCGCCACGGCGATCCGTGCTCGCAAGGGCGCGCCGTTCCCGGTCGTCACCGCGTACGACGCGCCCTTCGCGCGCTTCGCGGAGGCGGCCGGGATCGACGTCCTCCTCGTCGGTGATTCGCTCGCGATGGTCGTCCTCGGTCATGCTTCGACCGCGCTCGTCGATCTCGACGACATGTGCCGGCACGCCGCGGCCGCCGCACGGGGCGCGAGTGCGGCCCACGTGATCGTCGATCTCCCGTTCGGGAGCTACGAGGCGACCGACGCCGACGCGGTGCGCTCCGCGGTCGCGCTCGTGAAGCACGGCGCGAGCAGCGTCAAACTCGAGGGCGGCGTCCGCGTCGCCGCGCGGATCGCGGCGATCGCGGCGGCGGGGATCCCCGTCTGCGGGCACGTCGGCGTGCTGCCGCAGACGGCGACCCTCACGACGGGCTTCCGGCGGCGCGAAGATCGCGACGAGATCCTCGCCGACGCGCGCGCCGTGCAGGCGGCGGGGGCATTCGCGATCGTCCTCGAGATGGTCGCGCCGGATCTCGCCGCGGAACTCACGCGCGAGCTCGCGATCCCGACGATCGGAATCGGCGCGGGCGGCGCGTGCGACGCGCAGGTCCTCGTGCTCCACGATCTGCTCGGCATGTACGGCGACCCGCCGCCCTTCGCGAAGCGCTACGCCGATCTCGCGACGGTCGCGACCGAGGCGCTCCGCGCGTTCGGGGCCGACGTCCGCGGCGGAACGTTCCCATAGCGGCGCGGCCGCAGATCGTCGCGGCGGGCGGCGCGCTGCTGCGGCCGGGTGAGGGCGCGCGCCTCGAACGCTACGTCCTCGATGCGACCGGCGTCGCCCGCCCGAGCGTCTGTTTCGTGCCGACGGCGAGCGGCGACGATCCGGCCTACATCGCGAATTTCTTCGAGACCTACGGCGGGCTCGGCGTGCAGGCGGGCGTGCTGCGATTTTTTCGGCGCACGCCGGCCGATCTGCGCGACTATCTGTTCGGCTTCGACGTCGTGCACGTCGGCGGCGGCAATACGCGCAGCATGCTCGCGACGTGGCGACACTGGGGATTCGATACGGTGCTGCGCGAGGCGTGGGAACGCGGCATCGTCCTCTGCGGATCGAGCGCGGGCTCGATCTGCTGGTTCGAGGCGGGCGTCACGGATTCGGTCGCGGGAGATCTCACGGCGATGCCGGCGCTCGGCTTTATCGGCGGCAGCCATTGCCCGCATTACGACGGCGAGAAAGAGCGCCGACCGTTCTACGAAGGTGCCGTCGGATCCGGAGCGATCCCGGGCGGCCTCGCATGCGACGACGGCGCGGCCGCACACTTCGTCGGCACCGCGCTGCATGCGGCGATCTCCGCGCGCCCGGCGGCAAACGTCCATCGCGTCGAGCGGGCTGGAGAACGTGCCGCAACGTCGGTTCTCGAGAAGCGCCGCCTCTAACCTCGAGGCAACTCCCCTGAACGCGGGCTCCGCATGTGTAACGTCGCGATGAAAATGCGATCCACGCCGAACGTCTAATAGCGGCTCGATGTTCGCGCAGTATTTGGCGCCCGTCTTCGGGTCGTTACCGCTTTCGTTTGTCGTCGCGGCGTTGCCGATCGTCACGGTGCTCGTCGGCCTCGGCATCTTGCGGCGCGCGGCGTGGCAGGCGTCGATCGCGGGTGCCGTCGTCGGGCTCGTCATCGCAACGCTCGTCTGGCACTTCCCGGCCGGCCTCGCGCTCGACTCGCTCGCGAACGGTATGGTCTTCGCGCTCTGGCCCGTGATGTGGATCGTGTTCAACGCGCTGCTGCTCTACAACGTCGCGGTGCGCTCGGGGCGCTTCGAGGCGTTCCGCGTGTGGGTGCTCGAGCATCTCCCGAACGATCGGCGCGTCGTCCTCGTCGTGA
>CAZZYZ010000327.1:0-1888 GCA_964658425.1 Vulcanimicrobiota bacterium
CGTACTCACGATCCACCGTACGATCGGCGCCGGGGCCGACGCTCGCTTCATCGGTGATCCCTCGCGCGACGAGTCTTCCACGCTAGCGGCGATCGCCGAAACGGCGCGTCGACGTCTTCGATCGTGTGGTAGACGGAGCACTCGGTCTCGAGCAGTGCCGTTCGGGGATCGCTATAGACGATCGCGCCGCCGCGCTTCTCGAGCAGCTCTTTCGTAACGTCGAACACCCGACGTGGGGCCCCGGTCGCGCCGGACACGAAACTCCGGCATTCGAACCCGAGTAGACGCGCCGTGGCGTGCAATGCGTCGCCGCCGTTACGGGAATTCGTCGGTCGTCGGGAGTCGGTTCCATCAGTAACGTGTCGCCGAAACGATCGTTCCGCCGCGCGCGACGTGCCGTTCGTGCTTCCGCGACGTATCTCGACGCCTCGATGAGGCGTCGGCCGACGAGGTTCGCGAGGTGCGAAAGCGCTATCTCGGAGAACGCGACGGAACGAGTCGGGCGCTTCACCGCCACGGCCGTCTCCGACACGCGAGATCCGGCGAGCGGTCGCCGTAATCGTAAGGTTGCGCGCGCGGTGCTCAACGTCTGCCTCCCTCACCGGAGTTGCTCTGCGTGCGAGTCGTACGACACGACGTTCCCTGCAAACGATTCCGGCCCTCGCAAGCACGTCGTGTATGCGAAACACCCATTTGACGACTCATCCGCTCCGTTTGATTCATAACGGAGAGCAGCTTGATTCTAGCATTCGGTCTTGAAAAAGGTCGCGTCGGGTGAGCGCCACGTAGAAGAAACAACCGCCGCTGTGACGATCGCGAACGCGCGCGACGACGAGTGCGCCGGCGACGGCGACGAGCGAAGCAACCGTGCGAAATACGATCGTGGGTGCCGATACATAGCGCGAGATGCGAAGGCCCGGCGCGTCCGCACACGTCGAGCCGAGTCCGAGCCGTGCGACCATGACGGCGAATCCGACGGTCGTGAACGGCGAGACGCCGCGAGCGGAAGCGCAGGTCACGAGTGCGATCGCGACGGCCCATCGCGGGATCGTTCTCGGCGTCCGCGTCGGGGCGCGTGCGACATCGCGCCGTCTCGCGCCCTCCTCGACGCGCCGTATCGTTCTCGGCGCGTCGCCGTCGACCGCCGTTACGAAATACCTGAACGTGTCGGTCGCGCATACGCGACAGGCCGCCGAGTCCTCGAGGAAGCGTCGCTCGTACCCCATGTCCGCATGGCCGACGCTCCGCGCGGCTTCGCTTCGAGAAACGAACGCCCGATTCGAACCAAAATCCTCTCCGTTCCTGTGTTGTCATGGGACGCTTCAGCGTTTACTATTTCGGCCCGCCCGGTTACGACGCGACCGAGCCGGTATCGAGATTGACCGACCGATCCTACGCGACGAGCCGTCTCTTAAGGATAACGGCACATAAATTTTGCTCGCAACGTCTTCCAAAAAACCGGAGGAGTTATTACACGAAGGCTCAACGCACGTTGCACGCGACGGCACATGCCGTCGTCTTCTCGGACGATCGCGCGCGCGCTTCGATACGCGGGGCCATGTTGAGCAAGGGAAATGAAGCCTGCGGTCGCGCGGTTTCGCCGTCAGATGGTGAGAGTCGGTACCCCGTCGCACGTCTCATCGACGTCGGGATCCTCGATAGGCCCCGGCCGCATCGGAAGGCGTCACAGCTGATGTCTCCCGTAAGGGGGCCGATGGCGTCGCTGGTCTCGCTTGTCGTCGCGTGGATCTCGGTTGCCGCGTGCGCCGGAGCGTCGGAGTTACCGTCGCAGTGGACGACGGCGTTACTCCATCTCGACTGTCCCGCACGGATCGTCGCGTCGTTTCGCGCGGGAGCCGCACGCGGCGATGCGGCGGCGCTCGAGGCG
>CAZZYZ010000328.1:0-1864 GCA_964658425.1 Vulcanimicrobiota bacterium
GAGCCGCTGACGGTGTCGCGTCTTTACGGTTGGCACGCCGCGCTCTTTCCCACGGGCCATAGCGGTATCCAGAAAATTGCCGTCGGAACATGGCGGACCGACGCCGCGGGTCCGATGCAGGTCGTCTCGGGGCCGGTCGGCCGCGAACGGATTCACTACCGGGCACCGGCAGCGGAACGGGTCGCAGCTGAAATGCGCACGTTCCTACGCTGGTTCAATACGAAGCACGAGATGGATCTCGTGATGAAGGCGGGGATCGCACATCTGTGGTTCGTGACGATCCATCCGTTCGATGACGGCAACGGTCGCATAGCCCGCGCTTTGAGCGATCTCATGTTGGCTCGATCCGAGCAAAGTTCGCAGCGCTTCTATAGCATGTCGGCGCAAATTCAGCAGGAGCGAGCCGATTACTACGACGTGCTAGAGGCGACGCAAAAAGGCGACCTCGACATCACGCGATGGATGGAGTGGTTTTTGGGCTGCCTGGGCCGCGCCTTTCAACGAGCCGACAGCGGGCTTACCGAGATACTCGACAAAGCGCGATTTTGGGAACGGCATCGGACGGCTCTGCTGAACGAACGGCAACGGATGATGGTAAACCGACTCATCGACGGTTTCGAGGGAAAGCTTACGTCATCCAAATGGGCGAAGATCGCCAAATGCTCCCCCGATACGGCCCTACGAGACATCGACGGACTAATCGCCACAGGCATCCTTAAGAAAAATCCCGCCGGCGGCAGAAGTACGAGCTATTCGCTTGCGGGAGCGGGAGCCGCTAACGCACCGACAGCATGATCGCACGAAAGCAACTCGTGCGAGTCGCGCTTACGACGACACCCATCCGGGTTGTTAACGCTGGAAGACGTTCTGCACGTGCCAGTCGAGAGCCGACGAATCCGGCTTTCGGTCGGGATCGTCTGGAGTCGAAATTTTCCGCCCATCGAGTGCATAGTAGATCTTCCCATTCGAGTAATCGCGCTCGATTTTCGGGCTCACCCGAAACGAGAGATCGGGATCGACCGTTACCAAGCCGAGATCGTAGAGTCGATGGATATCGCTTCGCATGAGAATGCCGTTCCGAACTTCGTGCGAGGCTCGTTCGGCGAAGGGTCGGATGTGTGCGGCCTCCAGGACCGGAAGCGTCCGTTCTTGCGTGATCGCACATCGACGCTCGTACGCATCCATGACCATGAGCCGAAACGCACCCTGACCGCGACGCGCGGCGACAAGCCGCGGAGCGGAGTATCCTCCGGGCGTCTGCAACAAGGAGCTCTGCGCTGGTTGCTGTGCCTTACGATCGAGCGCGCGTAACTGCGCCCAGATGCGAGCCCCCTCGCCGCTTCCCATGTCGTATCCGGCGATCCTGACGATGTTCGGTTTCCAATCGTTCGGCGCCGCAACGTACTCTTCAGGCGAAAGGATGACGGTATCGGAGAGCACGATGCAGCCGACGCGATCGTCGGCATCGTTACCACGCCGTAGCGCGTTTACGCGCGCGCGCATCTCCGCGAGCGATGCGACACCGTTAGCGACCCGAAACGTCTCCCAAGCGATCCCGAGCGGCATCTCGGTCCAATACGAAAAGAAGCCGAATCCGCCGATTCGGTCGGTTCCTCGAATCTTGAAGATGTATGGAGTTCCGGGTAGCTGCGCGGCACGCGTCGGTCGCGGCTGCCAGAAATTTACTTCGCCATCCGCGACGTCGACGTTGGCGAGGGTCGCGAGCCAACTCGGATCGGTGACGGCGAAGATAGCCTGCATGTTATCGCGAGAACGGTCCCGGCTCGTTTGGAGCAGGCGAACTCCAAAGCGGGATCTCCGGTTCGAGCGAGGGCCCGACGACGACGGATCGCCGCAACCCGGC
>CAZZYZ010000329.1:0-1843 GCA_964658425.1 Vulcanimicrobiota bacterium
CCGCACGAAACGTCGCTGCGAAGGTCGAGCATCGAGATGTCGAACATACCGTCGATCCCGTAGAGTACACGCACCTGTGGCTCAAGAGCGTCGTCACGCAATATGAGGTCGGGCGCGATATCGCGACGTTTGCCGAAGGCGTTCGCGGCGCCTTGCGCGCCGATCCCGACGTTCTCTTCATCGGCGAACTTCGCGGCGTCGAGACGGTGACGGCATGCCTGCAAGCCGCCGAGACCGGCCACCTGGTGTTCGCCGCACTCCATACGCCGTCGGAAAGCGCGCAGGCGGTGAATCGCATCATCGGTCTTTTTCCGGCCGACGAACAAGACAATGCGAGAATGCGGCTCGCGGATTCGCTTCGAGCACTCGTCGGCTTGCGGCTGTTACCACTTCGCGACGGAACCGGTCTGCGCGCCGCGGCGGAGATCGCCGTTACGAACGATGCGCTGCGACGCATGATTCGAGACGGCTCGACGCATCAGCTTCGCTCGCTCATCGCGAGTTCGCGGCGCGAAGGCTCCCAAACCTTGGAGACGCATCTCGGCGAACTGGTATCCGATGGCCTCATCGAGCTTTCCGCTGCACGCAGCGTTTCGCTTTTCCCGGACGAGATCCGAGAGCTGCAGAGCAATGCGTATCGCCGACACTAGCCCATTTCGCGATCGCGATTTAAGCGACGTTCACGCCATGGGCAGACGGATCCATGCACTCGAGCGCCAGACGGCGGAGATCCGAGACAAAGCGAATGCGCTCGCCCAGCTCCAGCACGTATTCGTGACGATGACGAGCGTGAACGACCCGACGGAGATCCTCAAGACGATGTTGTGCGCGGCTCGGAACCCACTTGGGTTTTCGCGCGCGATCGTCTTTTCCGTCGAACGCGAATCCGGGATCGAAGCGCGCTTACAGCTCGACGGAAGCGACGTCGTCGAAATCAGTACTGCAGAACCCGATCTGCGGGACGGGAGTGCGTTCCTCAGCATCCTTCGCGAGCAGCTGCCCGTCGTGATCGGGACTGCGCACGACCTCTCCGCACCGATGGTCGACGTCAGATCGTGGTACGTTGCGAGCGCACTCATGAGCGACCGCGACGTTACCGGTATCCTCTACGTGGACGGACACGCATCGAAACGCGTGCATGAAGACGATCCGTCGCTGGTTCACGCACTCACGTCGATCTCAGCCGTCATGTACGAGCGCGCCGTCATTTTCGCGAAGACAAACGAGCTCGCGATCCGAGACTCTCTGACGGGACTTCTCAATCGACGGGGATTCAACGCCCGCTTGAGCGATCTCTTGAACAAGGCGAAAGCGGGACGCCGCGAATTGACCTACGTTTTGATCGACGTCGATGATTTCAAACACATCAACGACACACGCGGGCACCCCGGGGGCGACGACGTCTTGCGGCGTATCGCGACGACTCTCGTGCGCTCGAGCCGAACGGAAGATATCGTCGGTCGCTATGCCGGAGACGAGTTCAACGTCATTCTCGATAACGTCGATCGAGAACTCGCGCGCACTCTCGTCGGACGGCTCTCGAATGCACTGCGCGACGAAGGTCTTCCATGCTCTCTCGGCGCAGCGCACTTTCCCGAAGACGCTTCCGATGCGAGCCATCTCCTGCGAGCGGCCGACGTCGCACTCTACGGCGCCAAACACGCCGGCAAGAATACATTTGCATTTTATAGCGACGTGAATTGTTGACGATGCGCGTACCCACGGCAACGGCGATACCAGCACGACGAAAAAGAGCGTCTCACCGCTGCCGGCGAGACGCTCCTCATCAAATCTGGCGCTGTCCTACTCTCGAGGGACCCTGCGGTCCGACTACCATCGGCGC
>CAZZYZ010000330.1:0-1825 GCA_964658425.1 Vulcanimicrobiota bacterium
GCCCGAGACGCCCATTTTGAGCAGCAACTCTTCGAGCAGCTCGCGCGCCGGCCGGGCGGATTCGGGCTCGGGCTCCGATGGGCGCGGCGCGTGCGCGACGGGGGCGCGGGGCACGAAGTCACGGCGCGGGGCGGGACCACGGTCGCCGCCGCCGGCCGCCGCACCGGTACGGGCGCGCCCGCCGCGACGCCGCTGGCCGTAGCCCGCGGAATCACCGGCTTGATCGCCTGGGCGTTGCTCGTCAGCCATCGGGATGGACCTCTCTCCTAGTCGGTGCGGCGTGCGTGCGTTATCGACGCGAGCGCTTGCGGCGCGCGACGCGCGGACCACTCGCCTCGTTCGGGCGCGCGGGCGCTTTGAGCGGATTGGTAGAGACGACGTTTTTGGACGCCCGCGCGGGCTCGACGAGCGCGCCGCCGGCCATCGCCGGACGCGGATAGCGCCGCATCAGATAGATCTGCTGCGCCATCGTGAACACGTTGAACGAGAGCCAATAGATGATCAGCGCCGACGGCCACGCGAAGCGGAATCCCATGTAGCCGACCATCGCGGGCGAAACGAACGACATGATCCGTTGCTGCTGCGCCTGCGCCGGATCGAGCGCCGGGCTCGTGAATTTGACGCTGAAATACATCGAGATGATGTACAGCACGAGCAAGAAGTAGTCGGGCGCGGCGAGGCTCGTCGCGAGCACGTGCTGCGGCACCATATTCGCAACGGGACTTCCGATCCACAGCCACTTCTGGCTCGCGAAGAGCGCACGATCGCCGTTGATCGCGGCGTACAGGCTGAACAGGATCGGCATCTGCAGCAGGAGCGGCAGGCAGCTCGCGAGCGGGTTCGCGCCCGTCTCCTTGTAGAGCGCCATCGTTTCGGCGTTGAGGCGCTCCTTGTCGTTCTTGAACTTCGCCTGCAGCGCTTTGAGCTGTGGCGCGATGAGCTGCGTTTTCAGCATGCTCTTGTACTGCATCGTATTGAGCGGCCAGAAGATCGCCTTCACCGCGAACGCGAGGATGATCAGGCTCCACCCGTAGTTGTGAACGACCCCATAGATCCCCGAGAGGATCGTGTGCAGCAGCCCGATGATCGGCGCCAGCAGATTCGGGAACGCGACGAGCGGCAGGTAGTGGAACTCCACAGGGGTGAGGCCTTTCAGAACTGCCGAGACGGCCGGGTGCGTCCGTTAGGGGACGTGATCGATGCCGCCCGCGTTCCAGGGGTTGCAGCGGAGGACGCGCATCACCGCAAGCGGTACGCCGCGCACGATCCCGTGTTTCAACACCGCCTCCTTCGCATACTGCGAACATGACGGATAGAATCGGCAGCGCGGCCCGACGAGCGGCGAGATGCCGCGTTGGTAGACGACGATCGCGAACGCGACGCATCGCGCGAGCCACGTCACGTGCCGCCGAGCCGGCCGATCGAGCGCGCGACCTCATCGGCGAGGTCCTCGTAGGAGGCGGTTGCCGCCTCCGGCCGGGCGACGATCACGACGCGCAACGCCCTATCGAGGGGGACGATCGCATCGAGCGCGCCCTTGACGCGGCGCTTCACGAGATTCCGAACGACGGCCGAACCGACAGCCTTCGAGACGGTGATCGCGATTCGCGACGTCCGACCGCGCTGTTCGGAGGCGTAGAAGGCGAAGGCAGATGCGGCGACCCGGCGGCCCCGGCGACGCACGAACGCGATCTCGCTCGGCCGCCGGAGCGACGCATACCAACGCATGCGACCTACACGGTCAGGCGATGACGGCCCTTTTTCCGGCGCGCGGCGAGGACCTTACGGCCGTTCTTCGTGCTCATCCGTTCCATGAAACCATGGA
>CAZZYZ010000331.1:0-744 GCA_964658425.1 Vulcanimicrobiota bacterium
GCTACTTCGAGCGCTTGCCGTTCGTCGTCGCGATCGAACGCGCGCTCCGCGACGGCACCTGGCCCGAAGCCTGATTGGCACGGAGCGCGCACGCGCTTTCGCTAGAATCGCGACATGGATTCCGAGCGACGCGAGCGAGTTTTCGTGATCCGGATGTGGAATGACGGCGATGCCGCGGTCCGCGAGACGTGGCGCGGCTCGATAAGAGACGTCGCTTCGGGACGGAAACGCTACGTCACGAGCGCGCTCGAGATCGCGGAGTTCGTCGCGCTCCGCCTCGCCACGATCGACGATGCAAGCGAGCCCTAAGCCCTTCCGTCGCGTTATCGAAAATCGGACGCGTTATCGGAAATAGGGTGAACGATCGAGTGCGTACCGCGGTGCGTTCCAAGGTCCGAACCAGCGGGCCGCTTCCGGAAGAGGGGATCGAGGATCAGTAGCTGCTTCGGTCCGTTTTTTCGGCTGCCGACGGCGAGGATTCTTCCGCTTTCCGCGATGGCGTACGCCCCATCAACGTGCCAGGAACGGTCGACGAGATGTTCGTCCAAGTGGAGCAGTGAGCCCGTCGGGTCGGACGCGCTCGCCGCGAACGCCCCGCTCTCGATCGTTCCGACGATCGTGCCGTCGTCCGAGATCGCCATCGCACTGCCTGAGGCGTCGCTCAACCGGATGGCGCGTCCGTGGCGCCAGAGCGTCGGTCGGCCGCGGCCGGTCGCCGTTGTCGCATCGTCGTCTCCGACGGCA
>CAZZYZ010000331.1:754-1786 GCA_964658425.1 Vulcanimicrobiota bacterium
CGCGCGACTCCGGGGCCTAGCGTCGTACGCCAACCGTCTTGCCACATCAGTGCGGTAGACGGACGAATCGTGCCGTCCGGATACTCTCGATCTCGCGCTCCGTAAGAATACCCGACCACGAAGCCGCCCTTCATCGCCGTCGCGAAGCCGTAGCCGAGCGAAACGATATTCCTTCCGTCGACGATTAGCGACTTGACTTCTTCATAATGCGGGTCGCTAAATCGATCGAGATTGAGAACGCAGTCGTTGAAATCTTCCGTCGCTACGAATCGCTCGGAACTCGTAGCGGCGACAAGCTCTACGTCGTTTCCCGTATAGCCCGGAATGGGTTTCGATGGGACCGGGTTGCGCCAAACGCTCCCATTCCAGGAGACGATGCCGGCGGTCCAAAGGCCGTGCATCCCGGTAGCCAACCTCGTCGTGAGAAATAGCGTCCCGTCATCCGCAAATGCGAGTTCATCGTACGATAGGTAGCTCGGTGGGAACGTATCGGGATTTTTTGTTAACGGAACGGCGAGCAGCGAACTCGGCGGACGAGGCAAAAGCCTCCGTCTACCGTTCCGTGCGATGACGAGGCACCTCCAGTCGGGATCGATCGTCCCCTTTCGACGCAGGATGATGCCGACCGAGCCATCACGCGAAAGCGCGAATCCGGAACCCGGATCGCGGTAATCCTGCAACGGAGTGAGAAACCCAAATGGAGCGGTTATGCGCGTTACGCCATACAGGACCATCGCGAAGAACGTCATTTTCGGTCATCACTTTCTCTCATCGAGAGACTTGTTTCCGCAATCGCGTGACCCTTCACGAGTCCCGCCCGCCAAGGCGGCGATGCTCCCGAAACCAGTATCCTCATCGGCCGCGTTCTCAAGACTGAACGATCAACACGACCTTTCCGACGTGCGATCCGCGCTCGAGATAGGCGTGCGCTTCGGCTGCTTCCTCGAGTGGGAACGCGCGATCGATCCTCGGCGTCACCTTTCCCGCGGCGATCCAAGGCCAGACCACGCGTTCGATCGCTTCCGCTAGGCG
>CAZZYZ010000332.1:0-1775 GCA_964658425.1 Vulcanimicrobiota bacterium
ACCCCGAGTGGCGCGGATCGAAGCGATCCGCTCGGCACGACTGCGTTTCGTTCGTCGAAAGGGACGCTCGGGAGCGAGTTGCCAAACCTTCCGAATGCGAATGTCTGTATTGGCGCTCTCGATTCTCGCGTCGATCTTCGCCGCGGTCGTCCCGTCGCTCGCAGCGTCCGACGCCTCGCCAAGCCCGGGTCCCTCCGCTTCGGCGTCTGCCGCGCCGACATCGTCCCCGAACGGCGCCATCGAACTCGCTCGTGGCCGCATCGATACGCTGCTCAAGACGGGTCACGCGAATCCGGCTTGGTTCAGCCCGTCGTTCCTGGCGCAGATCCCGGCGAGCAAGGTCGACGCCATAGCGGTCTCGCTCGTAAGCACGCTCGGTGCCTATCGGTCGGTCGAGTTCACGCCGGAGAAGTTCGTCGCGCACTTCGCAAAGGGAACCGACGACGTGCTGATCCATCTCGACGCGAATAATCTCATCGATGGGTTGCTGTTCAAGCCGCCGGCCATGACGTCGTCGTCCCTGGACGACGGACTTCGAGCGCTTCGAATGCTCCGATCTCCCACGGGCACGTTATCTTACGTCATCATCGAGGGCCGCTCCGACCGAGCGGCCCTCGACGCATCGGAGCCGCTCGCGGTCGGGTCCGCATTCAAGCTCGCCGTGATGGCCGCGCTACGCGATCGGACGTCGAGCGGCGCTCTGAAGTGGGACGAGAGCATCCCGCTCGATCCGAGTTGGAAGAGTTTGCCGACCGGCGTTTTGCGGACGTGGCCCGCTGCGACTCCGCTCACGCTCGCGACCTATGCAGCGGAGATGATTTCGATCAGCGACAATACCGCGGCCGACGCGCTGATTCGTATCGTCGGGGCGGATGCGCTCCGACCGTATGCGTTTCGAGATCGACCGATGCCCACGACGCGCGAGGTATTCACGCTGAGAGCCCCGTCGAACGCGGAACTACGCTCGCAGTATCTCGCCGCAACGACCGAAACCGCGCGCGTCTCGATCCTGCGTCGCGTCGATGCGTTACCGCCGTCCCCGAGCGATGTGCTGCCGACGACGCCCGACCTCGCGATCGAGTGGCACGACAGCGTCCGCGAGCTCTGCGGCCTCATCGATCGCGTCTCGGATCTACCGCTGATGTCCATCAACCCGGGCGTGGCCGACCCTTTGGCCTTCCGTCGCGTCGCGTACAAGGGCGGTTCGGATCTCGGCGTCATTAATCTGACCACATCCGTGACGACGCAACGTGGGACGGCGGCGTGCTTTTCCGCGACGCTCGACGACACGACGACGCCGATCGACGAGTCCGCGTTCGAGGCGGCATACGGAACGGTTTTGACGAGGATCGCTCGCGACTGAGATCGGGATCGAACGAATGCTTCGTGATATCCGGATCGGCGAGCGCTTCGGAGGCGAACGTGAATTCGAAGATTTCCGCTTGCGTCCGGGGCGCGCGCGCGACGCGCACGTCGGTTTCGATTTTTCACCCGCGGTCCGCTCTCGAAAAACTTCGATCACGCGTTCGACGGCGCTGATTTCTTCGTTCCGGGCGCGTGGCGAGCGCGGCATCTTGCAACTTCCGGCCGAATTCGTTCGGCTTCCGCGACCGCAACGAGATCGCGATCGTGCCGCCCCCCCCAAGTCGATCCTCGGGTCTGCCCAAACGGCCTCGCGTCCGCGACCACGTGCGTACGACGTGGGACTCCCCGATCCGCGATGCGCGCGAGAGATACGGAGTCGAACGCGTTGATGGGCGTGTGGGGAATCGTCG
>CAZZYZ010000333.1:0-1769 GCA_964658425.1 Vulcanimicrobiota bacterium
CACACCGACGCGCCGAGCAAATCGGGCATCCCGCATGCCGTGACGCACGATCTTGCGGTCGCGCGCTACAACGATCTCGCCGATGTTGACGCGAAGCTTGCGCGCATAGGCGATCGCCTCGCGGCGATCCTCGTCGAGCCCGTCGTCGGCAACATGGGTCTCGTGCTGCCGGCAGCGGGCTTCCTCGACGCTCTGTTCGCGTTTGCGCGCGAAGCGGGCGCCCTCGTCATCTTCGATGAGGTCATCACGTGGCTGCGCGTCGGGCTCGGCGGGGCCCAGGCGCTCGGCCGCCACGTCCCGGACCTCACCGCCCTCGGAAAGATCATGGGCGGCGGCTTCCCGCTCGCGGCGTTCGGCGGCCGCGCCGACGTCATGGCGGCGCTCGCGCCGGAAGGCCGGAGCTTCACCGGAGGGACGTTCTCGGGCAATCCGTTCGGGATCGCGCTCGGCGAGCGGATCCTCGACCTCATCGAATCCGATCCCGGCATCTATGAGCGGCTGGAAGCTCGCGCGCGGACGCTCGCGCAGGGCCTGCGCACGATCTTCGCCCGGCGTGGGATCCCCTATGCCGTCACGCAGCACGCGAGCATGGTCGACTTCGCATTTCGGGCGGGTCCGCCGGTTCGCGATTACGGCGAGCGTTCGCAATCGGACCGCGGCGCGTTCGCCGCGTTCTACCACGCCGTGCGCGAGCGCGGCATCTTGCTCGCGCCGTCGATCAACGAATTGATGTTTCTGTCGACGGAACACGGCCCGGACGTGATCGTAGCGACGCTCTGCGCGTTCGACGAGGCGTTCGGAGAATTGCAAGGACGCGGCGTCCTGTAGCGAGCTCTCGCCGAATTTTCATCTCGCCCCTCGCTTTCGAGGCGTGCGTGGCGACGTGTGAGTGGGTATACTGAAGAGGCATTCCTTCTTTACACGGGTCGACACCATGTTCATTCGCTCGATCGGAGCCTCCCTCACCGCCGCGGTTGCGTCGTTCGCACTCGCCGCCCCCGCCCTCGCCCAAAGCGACGTGCCCAGTTATAGCTCGCCCGACGAGACGATCAAGGGCACGATCTCGAGCTTCGACGGGAAATACGGCCTCAGCGTGCGCGACGAGCGCGGATTTCTCGACAACGTTCAATTGCGCGACGGAACGATCATCAACCCGACGGGCTTGCGTCTCGCGAGCGGGATGTCCGTGACGATTCTCGGGCAGAACGCGGGTAACGCATTCGTTGCGAACGAGATCGATACGCCGTATCACGTCGATGACGATTACGCCTATTCCGTTCCGGGCTATGCGAATGCGGTTTACCCCGGCTACGACGTCGGGTACGGCGGCTTCGGTGGGTTCGGATACGGCTACGGAAGTTACGGCTTCGGGTATTTCCCGGGGTACGTCGGCTACGGCTTCGGATTCGGCGGTCCGATCTTGAGCTTCGGGATCGGCTTCAATAGCTACGGCTACGGTTACGGCCACGGTTGGTACGGCCACGATCATGATGGTCGCGGCGCCTACGGCGGCGACGGTCGCGGGATCGGCTACAGCGGATCGTACGGCAATTACGTCAATCGCGGCGGCTCGTCGTTCGGCGCGCGGACCTATTCCGGCGCGTATCCGGCAGGGCGTCGCTTCCCGACCGCGAGCGGCGGTGCGTATCGCGGTGGGTACGGCGGTGAGCGTTCGTTCACCGGAGCGGTGCGCCCGGTAGGTGGCGGCGTCCGTTCTTTCGGTGAAGGCGGCGGCTACCGAGGTGGGGGCGCGAGTGCCGGTGCGTTCC
>CAZZYZ010000334.1:0-1750 GCA_964658425.1 Vulcanimicrobiota bacterium
GCTACTCGCTCAATCGAGAGGCGCTTCGGCAATATCGGCGGCTACAACGAGGCGCCGATCGCGTCGGAGATCTGGGCGTTCGATGCGCCCGGCGGCCTTGGCCGACGTCCGCTCGTCGGCGAAACCGACTATGCCATCTCTGTTCCGCTGCAACAGAGCGTCGGCGGCGCGATCGCGTTCGTGCACGTGAGCGAAGCCGGCGCACGCACCATCATCTCGACGCTGCAAGCCGCGCTGGAGGAACACGAATGAGTAAAACCAAGACCACCGTCGACGGCAAGGATGCGGTCGTTGACGGCACCGTTCCGCGCGAAGAGCGGATGGTCGAACCCGACATCGAGACGCTCGTGATCGAGCTCTCGAAGCGCACCGACGTCCTCAACAAGGCGAAGTCCGAGCGCGGCCGCGCGAGCAACGCGGTGAAGCTCGCGGGCGAGCGCCGCGACGAGCTCGTCGGTGTCCTCGCGGCGCGCGGCGTGCGGCTGATCTCGCCGGATCTGCCGCTCGATGCGAAGCCGTTCGACGCGCGATCGGACGCGGAGCGCGACGGCTTCGAGGACGAGGAGGACGACGACGATGACGCCGAGTGAGCAGCGTATCGAGCTCGCGCTCGCGATCATCAACCAGCATGACGAGGGCTACGGATCAATCGGCGCATAGACGAGGTGCGCGCTCGGCGCGCCGCAGAGACGCCGGTGCCGCCACGATATGAGCACATCGACGGCGTCGCGATCGGTGACGACGACCGGACCGACGGCGCGGGGTTGCCGTACTGATGGCGGGAATGAGGTGGGCGGACTATGTGCTCGGGTTCTTCCGTTCGCTGCCCGATCCGAAGGCCGAAGGGATCGACGTCGACGCCGCGATCGAGAAGCTCAAAGTCGGAGAGCGCGCGCTGATCGAGCTGCGAGCGATGACGTATCGCGAGGCGAGTGTCGATCGGCTTCGCGCGGTGCACGCGATGCAGCAGGAGTTCACGTCGGCGCTTCAAGCGCTGCGCGCAATGAAGAACGCTGAGCGTTCGGCGTCGCGGATCGTGCTGCCGGAGGCGCGAGCATGACGTGCAGCGGCTGCGGCTGCACGGACGAGCGCGCGTGCGTCTCGATCGACGGCGAGACGTGCGAGTGGGTCGCTCCGGATCTTTGCTCGGAGTGTCAGACCGAGCCGACCGCCGATCGGCCGTACCCGCAGCTCGAGCGCGCGGGGTTTGTCCTGCCGTGATATAATCACCGCGGATCCTGTGCCTGGTACAAACGGCGCTCGACTTAACCTCGAGCGCCGTTTGGTTTTGCGTTAGCGAGACGAGATAGCTGCGGCTGCCTTCTCTCGTTGCCGTTCGACGTAACGATCGAGCGCCTCTCGCGTAAACATGGTGCGCCCGCGACCTCCGCCGACGCGGATCACCTCGATGTCGCCGCGGCCGATAAGCGTCTTGACGGTCGACCTTGAGACGCCGCCGAGATAACGTTGCGCCGCGTCATAGTCGAGCAGAATTGGCTTACAGTAATCGTCCATAGATTCACGATAGCCGTCGCATTGGTCACACGCAAGTCATGCGCGTAAACAGGTTACGCGCGTTTCGTTTACGCGATGCACGAAATGCTGCATAAGGGTTCGCGCTCGAGCGCTTCGCCACGCCCGCCGATGGTAAGGGATCGCGCCCCAAGCCTTGCCGGAACGGTCTGGGAGGAACTCGCTCGACGGGCACATCGTTCTCTCGCCGTCTCTCGCGGCGGCCGGTCACTATCCG
>CAZZYZ010000335.1:0-1744 GCA_964658425.1 Vulcanimicrobiota bacterium
CGGATGGATCTGCTTCATGCGAATGCCCTTTCGACGTCGAGAGTGTCAAGAAAATGGCGCGATGATTCGCTGTAACGCTGTAGGTGTTACAGACTTGTAGCACGAAGCGCGCAGGAGCGTCAATGAGCGGAAAAATCTATCACTGCGTTTGGTGCGGCGGCGTCATCGGAGCCGAGCGCGTCATCAACGCCCACAGTCGTAAAGCCGAGCCGATCTACTGCTCCGATGCGTGCGGTAATTCGGCGCGCGTCGACCGCTTTCGCAACCCGCCGAAAAAACCGAGCCGCAAGAAGAAGTCCTGACGGCGCGCGCGGCGCCGATCGCCATTCGCATCCGCTATCTGGAGCACGAAACGATGAAGGGTCAGATCGCAAGAGGCTACGCCGAGGGATCTTGGTATCTCCGCTACGAGCTCCCAATCGGCGAGTTCGGTCGACGCCAACGCCAAAGCGAGACGTTCCGGGGCACGAAGAAAGAGGCCGAGCAACGTCTGCGCGACCTGCTAACCGCCGTCGAGCGCGGAATCGTCAACGACCGCAAGCTCACCGTCGCCGACGTCGCCCGAAGCTGGCTCGCGGCGAAGAAGGGCGTCGTCGAGCCGCGGTCCTGGGCGAGTTACGACAGCCTCGTCCGGCTGCGCATCATCCCGTCGCTCGGATCGCGCCGGGTCGCGACGCTGCGGCCGAGCCACATCCGCGAAGCGATCTCCGAATGGAGCGGCGCCGGCCGAAACGAGAAGGTGCGCGCCGCCCGCGGCTACACGGACGCCGCGACCGCTCCGAAGTCGCGTGGCGCGAAGTCGACCGCGGCGACCCGGATCTCCGCGCGGACGATCCAGCATGCCCTTGCCACGCTCCGCATGATCCTGCGGTCGGCGGTCGAGGACGGCATCATCAGCGCGAATCCAGCCTTGCCCGTCGAGATGCCGAGGCGTGAGCACCGAGAAATGAACACGCTGATCCGGGAGCAGGTCGCGACGCTGCTCCGCGCAGCCGCGGGGACCGACATGCAGATGCCGATTGCGCTGCTCGTCACGACCGGGCTGCGCCGCGGCGAGGCGTTCGGGCTGAAGTGGTCCGACATCGATCTCGAGCGCGGGCGCCTAACGGTGCGTAGGAGCCTCGAGAAGCTCAACGACGGCACGTTGCAGTATAAATCCCCAAAGACGACGCGGAGCGCGCGTACGGTCGCGCTAGCGCCCTTTCTGATCGATCTGCTACGGGCGCACCGCATGGAAGAGAAGCGGCTACACATGCAGTTCGGGATCGGGCGCAAAGACGACGGCCCGGTATTCGCCGATCTGCGCACGGGCCTGCCGATCGATCTCAAGGCGTTCTCGAAGCGATTCGCGCGGCTGGTCGAGCGCGCCGGACTCGATGTCCGGCTGCACGACCTGCGCCATAGTTACGGCATGCTCGCGCTACAGAACGGCGTCGATCTCAAGACGCTGAGCACGAGCATGGGGCACTCGACGATCGCGATCACGGCGAACACGTATCTGCACGCTTCGGAGTCGCTCGATCGAAACGCGGCAGCGCTGATCGGTGAGGCGATCGGTGAAACCGTCATGGCGGCGATGAACGCCGCAGAACGTCTCGGAAACGAAGCCGTAATTTCGACGCTCGGCCAAAATCCGGCCAAAATCTGTGCACGGGGTATGAAAAAAGCCCGTCGTAACGGGCTTAAATCGGTTGCGGGGACAGGATTTGAACCTGTGACCTTCGGGTTATGAGCCCGACGAGCT
>CAZZYZ010000336.1:0-1716 GCA_964658425.1 Vulcanimicrobiota bacterium
GCGCTCTCGTTACTCGCACTCGAGGAGCAACTCGATACGCTCGCGCTGCAACGCTTCGTCGCGCTCGGCGAGCTCGCGCTCGACGGTGCCGTGCGGCCCACGCGCGGCGTCCTGTCGATGGCGATCGCCGCGCGCGACAGCGGCTTCGACGCGCTGATCGTGCCGCGCGGAAACGCGAGCGAAGCCGCGCTCGTCGACGATCTCGCGATCTACGCGGTCGACGCCTTGCACGATGCGGTCGCGGTCGTGGTCGGGCACGGCGAGAAGTATCGCTATCTTGCGAGCGAACGGTGCCGCCCTTCGAAACCGAGCCCACCGCTCGCCGATTACTCCGACGTGCGCGGCCAATCGCTCGCGAAACGCGCGCTCGAGATCGCGGCGGCGGGCGGGCACAACGTCTCGCTCGTCGGGCCGCCGGGATGCGGGAAGACGATGCTCGCGCAGCGCCTGCCGTCGATCTTGCCGCGCATGTCGCCGGGCGAAGCACTCGAGGTCACGAAGATCTACAGCGCCGCGGGTCTGCTCGAAGAGGGTGCGGGGATCGTGACGAGCCGCCCGTTTCGCGCACCGCACCATACGATCTCGCAGGTCGCGCTCTGCGGAGGCGGTGTCAATTCCAAGAGACAAGGGTGCTGCCTAAAAGACGATGGTGCTGGTAACGGCTTGTCCAATAGTAAATGGTGCCATAGAATCAAGGGGTGCCGATTCCTCAGATCATGGCTTTCCCTCAGGATGGCGGAATATGGCGGATCGACTGCGTCGGGGCGCTTATCAAGTCGGCTGCCAAAGGGACGCCGATTCAAGCGGCCGTGAATTTCAGTCGGCTCCGAGACCGGTACGCAGAGCCGCCTAGAACATCCCGCGATGCGCCGGGCAATTTCTGCAAATCGAAGCGGGTCTTACTCGACGTAGGTTATTTTCCGGTTCTCGAAGTCGGAAGTCTCTGGCGTTCGGGCAACCACTTGGACTTGACGTCCGAAACGCGGATCTACGATTGCGTAGTTGGTCGAGAGCCGCTCGTCATCCGGCTTCTGACGAGCATGATCGATAAGGTTCACTTTTACACCCATGCCGATTACAGCGACGCGTACGGAGTCGAAATAACCGGAGGAACTCAAAACGCCGGACAGATGACTTTTATTGTCCCGTGCTCCGAACTGTTTCGATTCTATTTCGGGGGAGGTTCGACGGCACTGAGTCGAGCAATCCTTGACGGAACTTTGTTGACCGATCCAAAGCGCATCTGCACGCGTCTCGACACGATTCCTGCGAAGAATGCGATTTACATCCAGTTGCGCTCGCCTGTTTATTCCGGCGAATGTGTCTCGATCGCTCGTCTGCTACACGATCCGGTTGCGAAGACCGAACTGCAGAAACTCGTAGCTCGCGCAGCCGGATCTTCGACCGGCGGGCAGTACCCGTTGCACGCGTTGCCGCCTTTCCGCGGTCCGTCCAGGCTCAAAGTCACAGGCCGAAGTGTTAGGAGAAGCAACGGCGGATACACGTTCCTAGTTCACGCTATCCGATCGTGTACTGCGGTATTCAAAAAAGTCTATTGCGCGCACGAGGGGCGCGGCGGCGTAGTAGTCGACGGCGAGGCGCAGACTGTTGGCCAAGTTGCGAGTCCCTCGAATAAAAGCGGATCAGTTAGAGTCAACGTCGGCGCAGAGAGGTTGGACGACGTTTCGACGGTTGCCGCGGGCGTCACCGCCGTAG
>CAZZYZ010000337.1:0-1715 GCA_964658425.1 Vulcanimicrobiota bacterium
CTCCCACTACTCCTCGCGATGCCGCTCTTCCCACGGGCCCTCGCTCGCGACGAGACGATCGGTGACGTACGTTGCGCCGCGGCACCGGATGTACGTCGAAGAACTCGTCGAGCCGCTCGAGCCCTTCGCTCACCGCCGAACGTCGTTCGGCGGTAAACGCGCTACGGGCAGTGACTGAACATTGCCGCGCCAGTTCCCCGCACGTTCGCGGAGCAGCGTGCGGCCCGTACCGTATCCGCATCGATCTCGGCGCCGTGCGCGACGAGCCATCGAGCGAATTCGTCCGTGCAATTTTCGAAAGCGAGCGCGGCTGTTTCCAGATCCCATCGCGCGCATCGATCTCGCATCGATCGGATAAGCTTCGATCGTCGGACGATCGCCTCGCTCCAAGAGCTGTTCGAAATCTTTCGGGAGCGTTCTCTCCTTCATTGCGTCCTCGTCATCGACGGGCGTCGGCTTCATCGCGCGGCGATATGCGGCTTCGCTGCGGCGAAAGTGTTGCTTCTCTCATCGACCGAGCGTCATGGATCGATACGTTTCTTTGAAGGCCGGGCGGTTGCGACGCACGCGACCCGAGCGTTCGAGCGGGTAATTCCCGATACCGTCGAAGCGACGCCGCGTGCGTGCGGATTCGAACGACGGTGTCTCGGGATCATCGATAATGCGTACCGGTGATCGCCTCGGCGAATACGGGCGACGAAGTGCTCGGCCAACGGTGCCGATGCGTCGTGGTCGCGATCTCTGCGTGCACCGGGTTGCCTGAACCGGCGTTCGATCTCGCAATCGCGCTCTCGCACTATGGCGGGAGCGACGCTCGAGAACGCGCGATGGTCTCGAAAATTTCCAGCTTCGTCGCGGCTCATGAGGATGCGTTCGAACGGACGCTTCTTATCGGTCACGTGACGGGTTCCGCGTGGATCGTCTCGCGAGACGGGTCGGCGGTGCTTCTGTTGCATCATCGGAAACTCGATCGCTGGCTGCAGCCGGGCGGCCATTCCGACGGCGACGGCGATACGCGACACGTCGCGCTTCGCGAAGCGATCGAGGAGTCGGGTTTGACATCGCTCGTGGCGGTCGACGGCGAGATTTTCGACGTCGACGTCCATGCGATTCCGCAGCGCGGGAGAGAGCCCGCGCACGATCACTACGACGTGCGGTTCGCGTTTTTCGCCGACCGTGACGAGGCTCCGCAGCGTAACGCAGAGTCGTACGCCGTCGCATGGATCCCGCTCGCGGAGATCGAGCGCTACGATATCGACGAATCCGTCCGCCGGCTCGTCGCGAAAACGCCGTCGCTTTTCTCGCGCGATTCGCGCTGAGTACGCGACGATGAAAACGTTCGGCCTTCTACCGACGAAACCGGGAGCCGGCATCGAGGCTCGCCGGGGTCGGCTACGGCGTGCCGGCCCGCTTCTCGATGCGATCGAAACCGGTGTACGGGCGCAACGCCGCCGGGACGACGATGCTGCCGTCGGCTTGCTGATAATTTTCGAGGATCGCGACGAGGGTGCGCCCGACGGCGAGGCCGGAACCGTTGAGCGTGTGCACCAGTTCGGGCTTCGCTTTGGCGTCGCGGCGAAAGCGAATCTGCGCGCGACGCGCTTGGAAATCGGTGCAGTTCGAACACGAACTGATCTCGCGGTACGTATTTTGCCCTGGCAGCCAGACTTCGAGATCGTACGTCATCGCGGCGTTGAAACCGACATCGCCGCTGC
>CAZZYZ010000338.1:0-1713 GCA_964658425.1 Vulcanimicrobiota bacterium
ACATGGAAGCCGGCATGAAATCGGAAGCTGCGAAATACGGCTATTCCGTGACGGTCGTCGACGCGAGCCGCGATAATTCGAAGCAGCAGAGTCAGGTCGAAGACTTCATCTCGCAAAAGGTGGCGGCGATCGTGCTGACGCCCTACGATTCGCAGGCGATCGGCAGTGCGATCGTCGAGGCGAATCAGGCGAACGTTCCCGTGTTCACGGCGGACATCGCGAACGGATCGAAGCAGGGCAAGGTCGTCGCGCACGTTGCGAGCGACAACGTGCAGGGCGGCGCGCAAGCCGGAAAATTGGTCTGCTCCGCGCTCGGCGGCGCGGGCGGCGACGTCGCGATCATCGACGAACCGGAAGTGACGAGCGTCGCCGATCGCGTCAAAGGCTTCAAGGCCGCGCTCGCGTCCGGTTGTCCCAAGGCAAAGATCGTCGCCGACATCGACGGCGGCGGTGAACGGGCGAAGGCGAACTCGGCGACGGAGGACGTGCTGCAATCGCACCGCGATCTCAAGGGCGTCTTCGGCATCAACGACGATTCGGCGCTCGGCGCCTCGCGCGCCGTCGACGCGGCCGGTCTCAAGGGCAAGGTCGCGGTCGTCGGTTACGACGCAACGCCCGAAGCGCGCACGGCGATCAAATCGGGCTCGATGTACGGCGATGCGATCCAGCATCCCGATCAGATCGGTGCGAAGACGGTCGACGCGATTCACGAGTATTTCAGCGGTAAACCACCGGCCGCGCGGGTGACGGTCGCCGTCGGAACGTTCACGAAGGCGGACGCGAAGTAAGTTGGGCTCCGAGGCGGAGCACGCGGCGCCCGCGCCCTTCCTGCGCATGAACGGCATCGTGAAGACGTTTCCGGGCGTGAAGGCGCTCGACGGCGTCTCGTTCGACGTTCGGCGCGGCGAAGTGCACGCGCTCGTCGGCGAGAACGGCGCGGGCAAATCGACGCTGATGAAGACGCTCGCGGGCGCGTATCGCGCCGACGGCGGGACGATCGAAATCGACGGCACGGCCGTGCAGATCGACGGCCCGAAAGCGGCCGAGGCGCTCGGCATCGGCATGATCTATCAAGAGTTCAATCTCGTGCCCGACTTGCGCGTGATCGACAACATCCTCCTCGGCCACGAGCCCGTGCGCTCGGGCTTTCTCGATCGTCCGGCGGCCCTCGCGCGCGCGACGGCCGTGCTCGCGGAGCTCGACATCGCGTTGCCGCTCGAGCTGACGGCGCGGCGGCTCTCCGTCGCGCAGCAGCAGATGACGGAGATCGCGAAATCGCTCGTGCGCAGCGCGCGACTGATCGTCATGGACGAACCGACTGCGGCGCTGACCGATCGCGAGATCGACGCGCTCTTCGCCCTGATCGAGAAGCTCAAGGCACAGGGCGTCGCGTTCGTGTACATCTCACATCGTTTGGAAGAGTTGCCGCGAATCTCGGATCGCATCACGGTGATCCGCGACGGCAAGACGATCGAGACACGCGCGACCGTCGACATGCCGCCGGACGAGATGATCCGCGCGATGGTCGGCCGTTCGCTCTCCGCGCAGTTTCCCGAGCTCCCGCCGGTTGCGGCCGACGCGCCGGACGTGCTCGCCGTCCGAGGGCTCACGAGCGCGCAGGGCGTGCCCATTACGGACGTGACGTTCTCCGTTCGCGCGGGCGAGATCGTCGGGCTCGCGGGCCTCGTCGGCGCGGGCCGCACGGAGATCGTT
>CAZZYZ010000339.1:0-1711 GCA_964658425.1 Vulcanimicrobiota bacterium
CGATCGTGGGACGTGCCATCGAGTCCTTACTGCGGCCCGGAGTCTTTGACCGCCTTCCGGAGCACGTCGCGAGACCGCGGCGTACCGCACCGAACGCGTCGTCGGCGGACGGCCCGACGTCGTTAGCGGAGCGTCACGTTGCGATTGTCGGAGACGTCGGCGAGCGCGCCGTCGGCCGCAAACGTGAGCGTGACTTTGACCGAGCCGTTGGCGGGAACCGATACCGAGCCGAGCGCGCCGAGATCTTCGGCGGGAGCGACGGTCGGCACGAGCTTGAAGTCGTTCGTCGACGGATCGAAGCGCCGAAAACTCGGCGCCACTCCGGACATCGCCGCGTACGTCGCCGTCGTTCCGTTCGCGAGCCGCATCGTCAAGCCGAACATTCCGGGCGTCACGGTCGTCGTACGATTTCCGCCACGGATGGTGATCGTGTCGTGAACGTAATACGTCTCTTTCGCCGTATCGTTGGCCTTATCGTTCCAGGCGTTCACGACGTCGAATCGGACGTCGGCTACCGCGGCTCTCGCTTGGCCGGCCGCGTGCGGGCCGGGATGCCCTGGCGCGATCGGCGCGCTCCGTGCGCTCGGCCCCGCGTGGGCATCGATGCCGGACGAAAAGAGGGGCTTCGTCGCATGCCCGTAGTCGGCTTTCGTCTCCGACTCGGTCTTGTCGACGAGGTTGAAGGTCGCCGTCATCTCGTCCGCGATCACGTGATCGAAAAACGTGAGCGTCATGAAATCGCGAATCTTCGGCCCGCGATAGACACCCCCGTCCGACGACCCGAATTCGGGAAAGTCCGCCGCGACCGTATCGCGGCATATCGCTTTCGCCGCCTGCGCGGGGCACCACGCCGCATCCGCCGGATATTGGTACGACAACGCGCGCGTTACGATCGCCGGCTTCCCGTACTGTTTGGTCGCTTCGGCTAAGTAGCGGTCGGTCGCCCCATGATCGTCCGGCCCCGACGGCTTCTCCGTGATGCGTTGCGTGAACGAAATCTGCGAAACGACCTCGTCGTGCGGATCTCCATCGAGCGCTCGGAAGTACAGCTTGACGGCGGCGTCGTCGTTGCCGAACGAGTAACTACGAATGCAGACCGTACTCGGGTCGATGCGCTGTCCTTCGTAGAACGCCCGATTGTTCGGGAACGTCCGCTCGGCCTGATCGAGGTTGAAATCGACGATCTCGGCGGGCGTCGCGAGATCTCGCCCGCTCTTACAATCGTATTCACCGACGCGAAACGCGGCGTGAAGTGCGATACGCGGATCGTTCGAGATCTTGCCGAACTTCGCTTCGAGCGCCGGACGGATCGTCGCGAGCGATTGACCGAGCTTGTAGCCGCCGAGCGAGAAGTCACGAACGTCGGCTGCCGACGCGGACGCGGACGCGACGGTCCCGGCGACGGCGAACGCGAGCGAACCTGCGGCGAGCTGAAAGCGGCTGAACACGACCGGTCCCCCTTTCGAAGTTCGGCGCCGTTCCAGGTGCTTCGATACCCTACCTGCAGCGTACGACGTCGCGCGCGGAGCGTCGGCGACGGGCCGCGCATGACGTGGAATTCGTCGACGCAGGGCGTGCGCGTTTCCGCCCTTACCCGCATGCCGCGCCCGCGTCGCCTCGTCGCGTCGCGTAAAACGGCTCCGTCTTTACGAACCCGAGTCTTTGACCGCCTCCCCGAGTACTTCGTGGAAGACGGCGACTTGTTGGTGCG
>CAZZYZ010000340.1:0-1673 GCA_964658425.1 Vulcanimicrobiota bacterium
TCTCGTATTGCGTGATCGCCGATTTCATCCACGCGTGCGTGTATTCGATCGGATCCTCGAACGTGACGATGTGCTTGTGGGCGGTCGCGTTGATCCGATCGAGAATCGATGCGATCGTCGTCGACTTTCCCGAACCGGTCGGTCCCGTGACGAGGCACAGACCGGAGCGCAACTCTGCGAAACGCGCGACGGCATCGGGAAGCTCGAGGGAATCGAGTTCGGGAATCGCGCGTGCGAGCAAGCGGACCGCGAGCCGCGGCCCCATCCGACCCCGCGAGGCGTGAATGCGGATCGCGCCGACGTGCTCGTCGACGTATACGGCATCGCTCGCGCCGAGCTTCTCCAGTCGCGACCGCGCGCGCGCGTCGAGGGTGCGCTCGATGAAATCGAGCGTGTCGCTCTCGTCGATCGTTGCGTTGGGGATCCGCTCGATCTGCGTGTGGATACGATATGCGGCGCCGCGACCGGGCTCGAGATGCAGGTCCGAAGCGTGTCGGGCGCGCCCGCGTTCGAGTAAGGCGAAGATCCGCTCCGCCCCGTTCCGGATCTCCACGCCGTTCATCCGACGCCGCCGGCGAGCATCGCGAAGAACTGTGCGAATCGCGATTCGTGGACGTTCCGGAGCCCTACGCCGTTCATCCGACGCCGCCGACGAGCATCGCGAAGAGATGCACGAGTCGCGATTCGCGGACGTTCCGGATCCCCACGCCGTTCATTCGACGATTCCGGCGAGCATCGCGAGGAGTTGCGCGAGGCGCGTTTCGTCGACGTGACGGGCGATGGATGCGACGAACGCGGCGCGATCGGTCGTACGGGCGATCGCGAGCGCCGCCCGAGCGGCGATCGCTTCGACGCGATCGCCGAGCGCCGGAACGAGCGCGTCGCGATCGTCGAACGCGTCGAGTCCGTCGACGGCGAGCGCGCGTTCGTCGTCGCTTCCCCGCTTGAGCGCATCGACGAACGGCGCGCGATCCGCATTCGGACGCGCGAGTAAGGCGCGGAGCGCGAGCATCCGCCCTTCGAGGTCTTCCTCGAAATATGCGGCGACGACGAGTCCGTCCGGGGCCGCACGCTTGCCCGTCACGATCGCACCCAGGACGGCGTGACGCTCGTTTCTCGCCGCCGGAATTCTACCGCGATCGTCGCCGAGCGCCTCGGTCCAGCGAATCTCGCTCGCGACAGGGCGAAGCGGGAGTCGCGTGAGCGGTACGACTCGCTCGAATCCGTCGGCGTCCGAATCCGAAGGAGCGGATCCGCGACGCAGCGATACGTCGGCGACCGCCGATGCTGACGGGCGTTCGGGCTCTTGCGCCGCTACGATCGCGTCGTCGGACCCGTGTCGCTCCTCGACGCCGGGAACCAGCGAAAACGCGAGCCGCTCGTGCGGCGAAATCGCGACGTCGCGCGATTCGATATCGAACCGATTCGACTCGGACGCTTCGTCATGGTTCTCCCGCGATTCCATAAGATCGCAAGCGAATGGGGCGTCGCTCGACGAATCCGTGGCGACGCGCTTCCGTGTCTCCGTTTTCTTCTCGCGACCGGCGGCCCGGCGTGTGGGCGCCGACGCGCGCAGCAGCTCTCGCATGGTTGCGAAGACCGCGACGACGGAGTTGGGTGCGCGTGCCGGCGCGTCGATCGCAGCGTCGCGATCGACGCGCGTGGCCGAGGCT
>CAZZYZ010000341.1:0-1642 GCA_964658425.1 Vulcanimicrobiota bacterium
GGGTGAGACAGTCACGGCCTCAATCCGGCGGCCTCGACACCCCGGCCACCACCGAAAATTATTCGCTTTGCTCGGCGTGGTGATGGAGGCAGAGACGACGTTCGCGACGACGCAGGAATTGCTGGGCGCGATCAAGCTGGCGACGGGGTGCAAGATCACCGCTCCCGCCGTCGAAGCGAGCAAGATTGCCGGCGTTGATCGCATCGTCGCGCAGGGCGATCCGGTCCTGCTGGGCGCATATACCGCGCAGGTGATCGATGTCGGCGGCCATACGCTGGGCCACATCGCCTATTATCTGCCCGAGGCGGATATAGCTTTTGTCGGCGATTCGCTGTTCGCGCTGGGCTGTGGGCGGATGTTCGAGGGGACCGCGCCGCAGTTCTGGGCCAGCCTGTCGCGCCTGAAAGCGCTGCCGCCGCGCACGACGGTCGGCCCGAAGAGCTGATTGCCCGGCGCCTCGACCCCTTCATAGGCGGCGTAGCCCCCGATCGCCGCGATCGCGAGCGCGGCGGCGAGGAGCGTCCCGCGGCGCACCTAGGCTCGCGCCCCGAGTCGCATGCGAGCGGCCCGCGCTTTGTCTCGAAACGACGCCGGTCCGAACGCGCGAAAATCGGCGACGAGCGCCGCGTATCTCGGCTCGACGAGCGTCGTGCTCGAGAGCTGCAAGAGGTTCGGGATCGGGGCGCCCTTATGCAGCTTGATCGTGAATTGATGGCCGCCCGTCGTCGCCCAGTAGTGCGGATCCGTGAAGACGATGTCGCGCGAGCCGTGCGCCGGCCCGGCACGCTGCGCGATCCGAATCTCGAAATGCCGGCCGGTCTCGCCGCGCGGCGGCTTGGAGCTCAGCTCCCAGATCCCGTCGTGCACGACTTGGTCGAAGAAGAACGCGACGTTGAGCTCGGGATCGAGCGTCGCGCGCGGCGTCTCGCTGACCGTGATCTGCGTACCGCTGCGTCCGAGCACGCGGTACTCCGCCTTCGAGACGCCGTCGTCGTCTCGCATCCGATAGTCTTCGCGGACCAGCGGGCCCGAATCGTACGAGACGGCGAGCGAGAGATCGATGATCGAAACCTGATCGACGACGTGCCGCGATCGCGCGTAGCGATCGGTCTGCGTCCTCGTGAAGTAGTAATACGCTCCGCCGAGGCCGAGCAGGACGACGACGAGGACGATGAACGGGATGGGACCGGAGCGCACTCGGGCGGGTTCGCCCTCAGTCTCGCAGACCCGCCCCGGAGGCGGCGGCCTCGTCGAGCACGGCATTGACCACCGCATCGGCGGCCGCGTTCTGCTTGCGCGGGACGTGCCGGATGTCGACCGCGCCGAACCCTCTCAGCAGGGCCTTCGCCTGCGACGCGAGCGGGATCAGATCGGCGTGCTTGACGCGGTACACGCCCGTCACTTGACGGACGACGAGCTCGCTATCCATCCGAATCGCGATCTCCGTCACCTCGAGTTCGCGCGCCCGGAGGAGACCGATCACGAGCGCCCGCCATTCCGCGACGTTGTTGGTCGCGATCCCGAGATAGAGACCGACTTCGGCGATCACGGCGCCCGATTCGTCGAAGAGGACCGCGCCGCTCGCAGCCGGCCCGGGGTTTCCGCGCGAACCGCCGTCGGCGAACATCGTGGCTTTCATCGC
>CAZZYZ010000342.1:0-1617 GCA_964658425.1 Vulcanimicrobiota bacterium
CTGGGGGACTAGGGGTCGCAGGTTCAAATCCTGTCTGCCCGACCATTCGAATCCGACGGATCGGGCGTCTACGGCGAGTCGCGAGGCTCGCCGTTCGCGCGCCTTCGCGGCGGAGTTTCTCACCGAAGCGACTTGCGCGTCGCGACGGGACGCCGTACGATCGCGTCGTGACGGTATTTCGCACGCTCATCGCCGTGCTGGTCGCGGCGAGCGTCGCGGGGCCTCACGCGGTCGCCCGTGCGGACGATCGCCGGGCGCCGATCGCCGCGCCGGTGCAAATCGGGATCGATCGATCGAACATGTCGACGGAATGGTCGCTCGGTCCGCCCGCAGAGCCGAAGGCGTATCCGTTCGACGGAGCCTATAACGCGCCCGGCGTCTTCGAGGCCCGTCGCGTCGCGGTCTTCGATGGGATCGGAAACCTGCATCCGCAGTGGTTCCGCGACGGCTTCGGAGCCGACACGGCGGCCGACGCGGCGCTGTTCGTCGATACGGTGACGCGGCTGCACGCCCGCGGCGTGAAAGTCCTCGCGGTCGTGGGCGCGACGCGAACGGATTTCGATCCCGCCGACGTGATCGCCGGAGATCCGCGGGCCAACGGATGCGCGTGGTCGACCGCGCCGCTCAGTAAGATCGACTTCGCGCGCTTCACGCATCGGATCCGGACGCATTTCGACGCGCTCAGAGCGGCCGGCGTCTCGGTCGATGCGTTCGAAATCGGTAACGAGGTCGATCTCTACTGCAACGATGCCGACATGCCCCGGACGTCGGATTTCGCGGCGCATCACTGGAAGTGGTTTTTGACCGACGCTCAGGTCCGCCGCTTCGTCGCGGGGTACGCGCCGTTTCTCAAGACCTACGCCGGTCTCATCAGGGAGTATTTTCCGGAAGCGAAAATCATCACGGCGGGGATGTCGAATCCGACCGGAAATTCCGCGCCCTTGATCGCCGCGCTCGCGAACTACAAGGACGCATCGGGCAACGCGTTCGATTACACGACGCTCGTCGACGGATACGGAAGCCATATCTACGTGTCGGCGTCGACGACGGCGAACATGGTTCGCGCCGCTTCGCAGGACCTCGCGGCGCAATCCGCTTCCTTGCCGCATCGTGACGAGAAGCCGATCTGGATCACGGAATGGAACGAGGCGGGCTCGGCGCTGTGGTCGAGTCGTACCTGGTTCTTCCGATACGACGCGCACGGACATCCGGGCGGCGATCTGAACCTCGCGGCGAGCCCGTATCCCGCGATGGATCGGGCGGGGGCGATCCGCGCTTTCGAAGGCGACGTCGTCGACGAGCTCCGCGCGCGACCGGACCCGGTCGACATCGGATATCTCTTCTATTACGAGTACGACGCCGTGGCGAAGTCGGCGATGTGCGACGACACCGGCTTCGACACGACGCGTCACATTCGCGGCGAATGTTATAGCGGGCTCATCGATCCGCTCACCGGCAAGCCGTTGCCCGACGTGTCGGCGGCCGTGCTGGAAAAATAACACGCGCGTCCGCCGAACTCGCATTTCGGACGTCGCGGGTCGCGCTCGTTGCGAGGGCGCGCTCGGCGGGGACGCTTCGGGGACGCGCGTGCGGCATGCTCGTCGCATGAAACATCTC
>CAZZYZ010000343.1:0-1615 GCA_964658425.1 Vulcanimicrobiota bacterium
GGCGCGACGGTGCTCGACGGCGCGACGGGCGCTCCGATTCCCGCGATCGATACGGCGTACGCGTTCGTACCGTCGCTCGAGGATTCGAATTTCTGCGAGTGCGGATGGGAGATCGCCTCGCCGATCCCCGGCCACGATCGGCGTCACGCGCAACACCTTCGCGCAACCGGCGAGATCGAGGAGCACGCGATGCCGGCGCCCGCGAAGCCGCGCCGAGGATCGTCCCTTGCGGGAACCGCGTCGAAGACTACGCGCAAGGACGCGGGATCCAAGAAGGCGACGCGCGCGCGCCGCGGAGCGAAAGCGTAAATGCGTTACCGCAACGACGGCGTCGATTGGACGCCCGCAGAGATCTCCGCGCTGCGCGAAGGCTACGTCGCGGGCAAGCGCGGCCGCTTGCTCCAAGCGCACGTTCCGCGGCGCTCGCTCGGCGCGATCCGGGCGATGATCCGCCGCCTCCGTAGCGGTCCCGATCGCGAGGCGTGGCGCCTGCTTCCGAGCGAATCCGCGCTCGTTCCGCGCGAGCGGTTGCCGCGGTTCGATTCGCGCGCGCTCGCGCACCGGATCTACGAGCGGTCTTCGCGCGCGATCGGAAACGGCGTGCGCGCGTGAGTGACGTGCTCGTCATCACCGTGCCGATCGTCGGCCGCTACGCGAGCGTCAACGCCCTCGGGCGCGACGGGCTCGCCTACGGCCGCAAGTCGGCCGCGTACCGGATCCTATTCGAAGCGACGCAGACCGCGGCGGAAGCAGCGATCGCGGCCTCGGGCTGGGCGACGGCGACGTACTTCGTCGACACCCAGCTCGTCTTGTACCGCTCGCGGTACCGGCGCCAGGACGCGGGCAACGCCGGAAAATGCGAATTCGACGCGCTCACCGCGGCGAAGGTCTGGACGGACGACTCGCTCGCGCTGCCGGTCAGCCTCGATCTCGAGTTAGACCCGAGCGGTCCGGATCGCGCGGTGATCGTTCTGCGCCGCCGGTTCCCGCCTTTCGTCGGCGCGACGGCGACGCACCCGATCGTGCGAGAAGCGCGCGCGCGCCGCGCGGCCGCGCCGAAACCGTCCGCCCCGGCCGTCGCGGTTCCGCCCGCGCGCCGCAAGGAGCCGATCCTCGTCAACGGCGTCCCGCACGACTACGACGAGACGATGAAAGAAATCCGCACGAAACTGCATGGGAGATCCGCATGACCCGCCTCTTTCCCAACCTCGCGCCGCCCACCATCGCGCTCGTCGCCTGCGCGTTCATGCTCGTCCACGGTGCCGCAGCTGGCCACGGGACCGCGCTCGCTGATCTCTGCGTCTGGAGCGGTCCGGCCAAGGCGTGCGATCCGGCGTCGTCGAGCGACCGGCACGTGCTCTCGCTTGATCGCCGCGGTATGATGCACGCGAGCGACGCGAGCGGATACGTCGGCGTCCTCAGCTGCGAGGGCTTGCAAGAGTATCGCGTGGAGCGGCACGTCGTCTTCGGGTTTCGAGTCGCGCACGACGCGAGCGACTTCATGACGATATTCTTTTCGCCCGATCGCGACACGGTGCATGAAGCGATGGTCGCGATGGCGAGCGCGGAGCAGGTCGACGGGCATTCGCCGTGCGCGTACCGCGCCGAGCGCGGC
>CAZZYZ010000344.1:0-1603 GCA_964658425.1 Vulcanimicrobiota bacterium
GGCTATTCGCGCGCATCGCTCAGCCTGCCGTCGGCGGCGATCCGCCACGGTTGGATCGCGTTGTTGTGATACTCGGAGAAGAAGCCGCGCGCCGCGACGAGCGCTTTGTGCGCGGGCTGCACGTAGCCCGTGTCGTCGGTCGCGCGGCTCAGCAGAACCGCCGGCCGGCCGTCCCACGCGAACGGCGACGTGAAGCGCGTGAAGCTCTTCGCGAGGATCGGCGCCTGCAACGCGGCATCGACCCACGTCGCGCCGCCGTCGGTCGAGACTTCGAGTCGCGTGATGCTCCCACGGCCGGACCACGCGAATCCGCGAATTTCGTACGCACCCGGGCCCGCGAGGCGATCGCCCGCCGAGGGCCACGTGATGACCGATTTCGCGTCCATGACGAAGGTGAAGGCGCGTGCCTTGCCGCCGGGCAGCAGTTCCGTGTACTCCGCCGTCTCCTCGCGCGAATAGGCGGGCGTACGTCCGAAGGTCAGGCGTCGCAGCCACTTCACGTTCGTGCTGCCCTCGTATCCCGGCAGCAGCAGGCGCAGCGGAAAGCCTTGCTCCGGGCGCAGCAATTCGCCGTTCTGGCCGTAGACGACGAGTGCGTCGTCCATGAGTTTCTCGATCGGGATGCTGCGATCGTACCGGCCGGCGTCCGCGCCCTCGGCGACGGCCCAGCGCGCCTCGGCCGAAACCTGGACGCGTTCGAGCAGCGTGCGCAGCGGCACGCCCGTCCATTCCGCGCACGACACGAGGCCGTGCGTCTCGGCGATGCTCGCCGCGCGGGCGAGTTGCCATTCGCCGGACGTGTTGCCGGCGCACTCGATGAAATGCGTCCGCGCGACCGAGGGGAAGCGCATGATGTCGGCGATCGAGAATTCGAGCGGCCGCGCGACGAGCCCCGAGATCACGAGGGAATGCGTCCGCGGGTCGAGCGTCGGCACCCCGGCATGGCAGCGAGCGAAGAAGAGTCCGTTCGGTGTGATCGTTCCGAGCTGTTTGCCGAGCGGCGTGACGGCGATCTCGCTCGCGCCCGGTGGCGTGCGAACGATCGTGGATGCGTACGATGAGGGCCGGCCGTACGGCGCGATCCCCGCGCCGGGGACGCGCGCGGCGAGATCGGCTGCGGCCGCGGACCGATGTGAAGATGCCGAGGGGCGCTTCGGTTTTCCCGGTACGAGGTCGGCCTCGGCCGGCCGGGCTGCCGTCGCGGAGATCGCCGCGGCGGCGCGGAGAAATCGTTTTCGCTCCATCTTCGTTGCGACGGAGCTTTCGATCAGCCTTTTGCGAGAGCCTCGCCCGCCGCGCCGAGATGATCCGAGACGGCGATCCCGATGGCATCGAGCGCGCCGTCCTCGAGGTCGTATTCGCGACGCTCGCCGATCGGATCGTTCTTCACGTAGAGATCGAGGCTGATTTTTGCGTCGCCGTTCTGTTGAACGACGGCGCTGTGATTGCGGCCGCGCGGATCGATGCGCCACGAGACGGTGTTGCCGAGGGGCTTGCCGCCGTACTCCGGCGTCGTTCGGGAACGTATGGCACCATCGAGCGTAGCGGCGATCTCTGGAAACGTCATGGAATGGTGTCTTTCCCGGTCAGTTAAGCGAATAAC
>CAZZYZ010000345.1:0-1587 GCA_964658425.1 Vulcanimicrobiota bacterium
TGGAGCCGAGGACGAGCGGCGCGAGTGTGACGGCGAATCCGATATTCGTAAACGGCGAGACGCCGCGGGCGGCGGCCCACGCCACGAGAACGATCACGACGGCCCAACGCGCGATCGTTCGCGGCGTCCGCGTCGTGGCACGCGCGGCATCGCGCCGTTTCGCGCCGTCGTCGGCGCGTCGTATCGTCCTCGGCGCGTCACCGCCGGTCGCCGATACGAACACATGAACGTGACGGCCGCGCTTACGCGACACGCGTGCGACTCTCCGACGAAGCATCGTTCGTACGACGGGTCGGATTCGCCGCCGCTCCGCGCGGCTTCACTTCGAGAAACGAACGTCCGACGCGCACCAAAATTCCCTCCGTTCGTGTGTTGTCATGCGATGCTTTACGATTTACCATATGCGCCCGCCCGGTTACGTTGCGACGGAGCCGCGCAATTTCGACGGCCCGGGCCTCGCGCGCTCGTTGCGTCGTCTCACAAGCATAACAGCGTATAACTTCTGCTCGCAAGAGTGACCGAAAACCCGGAGGAGTTATTTACACGGACGCTCAACGGACGCTCCACTCGACGGCTCGCGTCGTCGCCTTTACGAATATCTGCGTGCGCGCGCTTCGCCACACGGGGCCATGTTGACGAAGAAAAATGAAGGTCGCGGTCGCGCGACTTCCGTGCCCGACGGTGAGAGTCCGTATACCGACGCGCGCCTCATCGACATCGGGGTTCTCGAACGGGAACAACGGCACGCGACGTCGTGGCGGCGGGCGTTTTTTGCCACGGCGGTCTTGAGCTTCGTCGTCGTGGTGATCGCGCTCGTCCTCGCGACCAAAGATCATACCGAAGCCGTCGTCTACAAAGAAGATACGAACGGCGACATCGCGCTGATCGGGCTATCGAGCCACGCCCGACTTGCCTCCGACGAGGCCATCAAGCACCAACTGACCGTCTGGCTTCAGGCCGTGCGCGACATCCCGGGTTCCGACGACGATCTCATCAATCGGAATGCGCAGACCGTCCTGTACTCGACCCTCTCCGATTCGCCCGCCTTAACGGAGTATCGCAATTTCGTGCTCGAGGACAATCCGAAGAAGCTCGCCCAGCGCGGCTGGCGGCGCACCGTGACGGACGTCGACGTGAGCCGCCTCGCCGATCTCACGTATCGCCTCTCGTGGCACGAGCGTTTGCGCTCGAGCGTCAACGCGACGCCCGTCGCACAGACGTTCACCGGTACGGTGTACCTCGCGGACAAGCCGCTCGTGCCGAACGATCCGCTCGTCGGACAGTACAACCCGGCCGGAGTGTACGTCAAAGATTTCGACATGAATTGGAGCATTCTGAAGGGATGAGTCGTCGCATCGCGCTCGCTCTCGTCGCCGCCGCGGCGTTCTCGTTGGAGGCCGCCGTCGCCGTCGCCGACGATCGTCCGTTCGTGTCGTTCACGTTCACGGACCGGCATCAATATACGATCGATTGCGCCGCGCGCTACGAATGCGACATCCAGCTCGACTCGGGCGAGCGCGTGAACGACGGGTTCAACGCCAACATCGACGATTGGGATCCGCACATCGGCTACAGCGGCGAGAAGCG
>CAZZYZ010000346.1:0-1578 GCA_964658425.1 Vulcanimicrobiota bacterium
GGTGCGCGAGGAGATCGTCGTACACGATGTCCTCGCCGCGCTCGCCGACGACGTGGCGCGAGCGCAGGCGATTGAGCCGCAGTTGCTGTGCGAGCGTGTCCTCGATCTCGTCGAGCGCGGCGCGGAACGTGCGCAGCGCGCGCGCCGACGAGGATTCGAAGTCCGACTTGTCACCCTCGACGAGGAGCGACGTGAAGCGATCGTCGCGATCCATCGGCGCGAGATAGGTGACGCAGAAAACGTATTCGGTCTCGTAATGCGCGCCTTCGGCTTCGTACTGCAGCCGACGCTCTTCGTCGATCAACGCCGTCGTCCGATCGGGGAAGCGACTGTTGCGCGCGTACGTACGCGACGGCCGCCGGATCGCATCGACGTGCAGCATCCAGCCGCTGCCGCGCCGTTTGAGCGACGCGTTGACGCGCTCCGAGAGCGAATCGAGCTCGTAGGCGCTCGCGGAATCGAGATCGTTTCCGCGATACGACCACGCCGCGGTCAGCGAGCCGTCTTTGTTCAACACGATCCCGTCGTCGATTTCGGCCGCATATTGAAGCAGGTCGGAATACGCCTTCGTTTTCGTGCGGAATTCGCGCACGATCTGCGGGCTCTGACCGCGCAACGCGAAGAAGAGCAACGCGAGGGCGAGGAGGACACCGATGACGATGACGGTCACGAGGTTGTTACCTACCTATTGGTGTTTCTTGAGCTCGGGCTCGAGTGCGGACGCATGCGCCTGCGCCGGATAGTACACTTTCTTGTTGAGGTGGCGAACGTAGACGCGGGACAATTGCGGATCGTGCTTGGCCATCCGTTGCAGAATCACCAAAATCACGAGCCAGAACGCGACGCCGATCGCGACGAGCACGATGTCTCCGAAGGCGAGCGCGAGGATGGCCGCGATCATACCGCTCGCCATGACCAACTCGCGCTCGCCGCCGAGGACGAGCATCGGACGCAGCATCGACTGCCGTATCCGCGTGCGGACGGCGCTCATCCTTAGATGTGCGCTCCGGCGAGGAACGTGTTCATGAACGACGCCGCGCCGATCAGGAACGCGGCCGCGATGACGATCATGAGCAGACGGCGCGCGAAGTGACCCATGTCTTCACCGAAGATCAGCGCGACGCCGGCGACGAAGATCGCGATGATGCAGATGACTTTCGCGGTATTGCCGGTCAAGGCCGTCGCGAGGCTCGCGAGCACGCCTTCCCACGGCAATGCGCCGCCGGCGCCGCCACCGCCGGGGACGGTGCCGACCGGGGTCGCCGACGCGACGGACAGAGAAGCAGCGATGAGGACGGGGACCATCGGTCCCGCGAGCCGGAGGGTCTTCTGGAGTTTCGACATCGTGTGAGAGGCCTTTCTCGAGTGTCGAGTGAGAGGAACGGTTAGGCTGCCGGCACGCTGCCGGGCGGGATGTCCGTCAGGACGTACTGGCCGTCACGCACGCCGCCCGTGCGCACGAGTTCCGTCACGCGCCGGCTCGATGCCGTGCGCGTGATGAAAGCGATGAGGTCGACCGCTTCGGCGATGAGGACGGGTTGCGGTGCGACGTTCTTCGACTCGGCGATCAACTGCTCG
>CAZZYZ010000347.1:0-1572 GCA_964658425.1 Vulcanimicrobiota bacterium
GAACCGGTTGCGCGAATCGTGAATCGCATCGATACGCTCCCCTATCCGATCGTCGTCGAACGCGACGTGGCGAAGCACGTCGCGGCGTTCGTGCGCGACCGCGGCCGGCCGCGCGTCGTCGTCCTCGCCGATCGCACCGTCACCGCGTACGCCGAGAAGATCGCGCGCGCGATCGGGCGCTCGACGCCCGTCCTCGCATTCGCGCTCGGCGAACGGCGCAAAAATCTGCGCACGGTCGAACGCGTGCTCGACGAACTCGCGCGCGTGGGTGCGGATCGCACGACGCTCGTCGTCGGCGTCGGCGGCGGCGTCGCGGGCGACCTCTTCGGGTTCGCTGCGGCGGCCTACATGCGCGGCGTCGCCTTCGCGAACGTCGCGACCTCGCTCGTCGCGATGGTCGACGCATCGATCGGCGGGAAAACAGGCGTCGATCTGCGTGCGGGGAAAAATCTCGCGGGCGCGTTCCGCGATCCGCTCGCGGTGTTCTGCGACATCGGCGCGCTCGACACGCTCCCCGATCGTCATCTGCGCGAGGGGATCGCGGAGATGGTCAAGCACGGTATCATCGAGGGCGACGCGACCTTCGACTCACTCGAAACGCTCGCACCGCATAACCTGCGCAAATGGCCGTGGGAGACGGTCGTCGCGGATTCGCTGCGCGTGAAGGCGATGTACGTCGGCGAGGACCGCCTCGAAGCGGGCGCGCGAGAGATCCTCAATCTCGGGCACACGTTCGGGCACGCGATCGAGCGCGTCACGATGTACCGGATCTCGCACGGCGCGGGCGTGAGCATCGGCTTGCGGGCGGCGGGATTGCTCGCCTTACGGACGGGCCGTTTCTCCGCGGACGAACACTTGCGCGTGCTGTCGCTGCTCGCGCTCTTGCGTCTGCCGCTCGTCACGCCGACGGATGACGACGACGCGCTGATCGCCGCGATGGCGAACGACAAGAAGACGCGCGCCGGGACGCTGCGCTTCGTCGTGCCGCGCGCGATCGGCGACGTCGAATACGGCGTGAGCGTCCCCGCGCGAACGCTGCGCGCGGTGCTCGGCCGGATGCATGCCGAACCCGGCGCCGCGGAGTTGCGCTAAGACGGACGACGCCCTCCTCGTCGACGTGTTCGTGCAGCAGCGCACCGCACGCGTCGAACGGCCGCTCACGTACGCGCTCCCGCCGGGCGTCGCACTCGGCATCGGCGCGGTCGTGCGCGTCCCGCTCGGCCCGAAAGAACTCTACGGCTTCGTCGTCTCGGACGCGCGGCGCGGCGCCCCGCCGCCCGGGACGCGCGTCGCGACGCCCGCACCCGGCATACCGCCCGCGTTCGATCGCGCCGGGCTCGCGCTCGCGCGTTTCATCGCCGAACGCTATTGCTGTTCGCTCGGCGACGCGCTCGGCACGATCGTCTACACCGCGGGGCTGCCGCGCGTCGTCGATCGCTTCGTCGTCCGCGCCCCACTCGCACCGGAGGCGTTCCCGAACGTCCCGCCGCGCCTGCTGCGGCTCGTCGCGAACGATCTCGCGGGCGGCTTCGCACTCGAAGCGCTGCTGCGCCATCCCGAGGCGCGGCGGGG
>CAZZYZ010000348.1:0-1558 GCA_964658425.1 Vulcanimicrobiota bacterium
CGGATAGTGACCGGCCGCCGCGAGAGACGGCGAGAGAACGATGTGCCCGTCGAGCAGGGAACGCGCCGCGTCGGCCAGCGGCTCGCGTTCGTCCGAACCGTCGGTCAGCACGGTCGCGAGCAGCGTGATCGAGCCGCTCGACCCGTTGCCCGCGCGCTCCACGTAGCGCGCGAGGTGCGCCCACACCGAGGGCGGATAACCGCCGCGGCCGACGGGCTCGCCGAGCGCGACGCGCGCTTCGCGCAGCGAGTTCGCATACCGTGCGAGGCTATCGACGACGAGGACGACGTGCAGCCCGCGCGCGCGCAAGTACGCCGCATGTTCCATCGCGACGTCGGCGGCACGGATCCGTTCGGCCGCGCCGCGATCGCTCGTCGCGCAGACGATCGTCGTCCGCGCATCGAGGCGCTCGAACCAGCGCTGGGCCTCGCGACCGCGTTCTCCGACGAGCGCGAGCACGACGGCATCGCCGCTCGCGCCGGCCGCGATCGTCTCCAAGAGCGTCGATTTCCCCGCGCCCGGCGCGCCGAAGAAACCGATTCGCGCGCCGCGACCGATCGATAGCAATCCGTCGATCGCGCGAATCCCGGTGAAGAACGGGTAGTTTACCGGTAAACGATCTCCGGGCGCCGGTGCGGCGTGGGCGCCGGCGACGACGGAGGCCGCGTGGACCCGTCCACGGCCGTCGAGCGGTTCGCCGTTCGCGGAGATCGCGCGGCCCAGGAGTCCGAAGCCGACGGGCGCGGCGAGCGCGGCCGCGCGCACCTCGACCCGGTCGCCGATCGAGATCCCCGCGAGCGACCCGAACGGAACGATCGTGACCCGCGAGCGATCGATCGCGACGACCTGTCCGCGAAGCGTCCCCGCGCCCACACGAATGCACACTCCGTCGCCGATCGCCGCGGTCGGGAGCGAAGCGAGGACGCTCTCACCGAGCGTTCGTACGACGCACCCGACGCCGCGCCCGATCACGACGCCGCTCGAACGAGCGCATCGGCGAGCCGAAACGAGAACGTCGATTCGATCGAACCGTCGCGCACGTCGACCGTGAAATCGCCCGCGGCGAGCGTCGCATCGACGCGCACCGGGATGCCGGAACGTGCGAATCGCGCATCGCTCGGCGAGAGCACGAGCGCGACCGGTTCGAGATCGGGAAGCTGCGCGAGGACGCGCGCGGCGAGCGCATCGACGTCGCTTCGCGCGATGGCGAGTTCGCGGCCGAGAACTTCGGTAGCGAACGATTCGAGCAGCTGCGTCTTCATGCGTTCGAACGCTTCGAGTGCGGCGAGCCGTAGGAACCCGAGGTCGCGCGCGACCTCGCGGTTCCAGCCGCTTTGGCGCTCCGACTCGTCGAGCGACGTCGCGACCCAGTCGCGCGCCGTGCCGAGCTCGCCCGCGCCGATCAAGGCCAGCGTCGCGTGCACGTCGTTGAACACCGACTGGCCGGCGACGCTCGCATCGAGCCGCCAGCCGGCAAGCAGCCCGCGCCAGCGCGGGCGTGTGCCCCCCATGCCGGCGACGTCGTCGTCGACCAGGCCGACGCGCCACAGCAGCGAGG
>CAZZYZ010000349.1:0-1533 GCA_964658425.1 Vulcanimicrobiota bacterium
CGGCGGTCCCCGCCGCGACGCCGACGCCGACGCCGGTACCCGCGAACGACGCGGCTTTCGTGTGTCCGTCGTCGGATACGCCGGTGTCGGTCGCGCGACGTGCGTCGCCCGCCCAGGCGCGGATGATGCCGCGGCACTATGCGTCCACTTCCGCGGCGCTGACCCGGACGGTCGCGGTATCGTACGATCGCCATGCGGTCGCGACGCAGATGGCGGCGATCGCCACGCGCGAACGCGTCCTCGGTGCCTCGCTCGTCCGTTCCGACCAGCAGACGAACGGAACCACGACGCGCGTACTCTCGGTTCCGGCGTCTCGCGCGACGGCGCTCGTCGCCTCATTGCGCACGTCCGCCGGCGTCCGCTCCGTCGCCCTCCGCGGCGACCGCCGGTATCCGATGACCGTCGACGCCTCGTATTATACGAACGATCCGTACTTCACGGGCTTCTCGAACTTGGCTCCGAACGCGACGTCGACGCCCTTTCCGTCGACCTTCGAAGTGCCGCCGTACGACGAATCGGCGGCCGTACCCGGACAATGGGGCGACCACGCGATCCAACTCGAACACGCCTTTGAATACAGCCAATCGAATAACGGCAGTTCGGTCGGTTCTACCGCCGCGCTCGGATCGTCGTCGATCAAGATCGCGATCATCGACACGGGCGAAGACGTCAATCACCCCGAGCTTGCTTCGAAGATCGTGTATCAGCGTTGCTACATCACGAACCCGACCTCGCTCGTGCAGTCGACGTCGAACTTCACGCTCGACCCCAACGGTCACGGAACCGACGTCTCGGGTATCGCGGCCGCGGCGACAAATAACGGTTTTGGGTTCGTCGGTTCGGGTGGAAACGCTTCGATCTATGCGTATCGCGTTGATCCGACGCCTGACAAAGCGTGCCTCAACGACTCGAACTCCAATAACGTGCCGGCCGAATGCGGCGCCGACACCGAGGACATCGCATCCGCAATCGAAGATGCGATCGCAAATCATGTGAATATCATCAGTATGAGTCTCGGACAATCCGGCGGCAAATGCGTCAATGGGGTCGATCCCGATTCGTATGAGGATGCCGCGGTGAAGGACGCGATCGCGAACAATATCATCGTCGTCGCCGCTTCGGGCAACGACTATGCACAAAACGTCACGCCGCCGGCATGCGATGCCGGCGTTATCGCGGCGGGCGCGACGGCGCTCGCCGACGGTCAGATGAACGGCACCGGCGGCGCGTCGGGCTCGGCCGCCAACCCGATCGAATACGTGGCCTCGTATTCCAATTACGGTACGCCGGGCGCATCGTTCCGCAACGCGAGCGCCTGGGGCATCGTCGCTCCGGGCGGCGATCCGGGTACCGCGGACACGTCGGGGAACACGACGGACGAACTCCACTGGATCGAAAACATTTATACCACGACACCCGTGACGAGCGATTTCGCTGGCGATTCCGGCACCGACGCCTCGGGCGCGACGGGTGACGTTCGCATCCTGATCGCCGGAACCTCGATGTCGACGCCGCTCGTCGCGGGTGCGGCGG
>CAZZYZ010000350.1:0-1515 GCA_964658425.1 Vulcanimicrobiota bacterium
CGGCGGTCCCCGCCGCGACGCCGACGCCGACGCCGGTACCCGCGAACGACGCGGCCTTCGTGTGCCCGTCGTCGGATACGCCGGCGTCGGTCGCGAGCCGCGCGTCGGGTGAGGCCCGGCTCATGCCGCGCCGCTACGCGCCGGCTTCCGCCACGCAGATGCGGACGGTCGCGGTCGCGTACGAGCGATATGCCGTCGCGACGCAGATGGCGACGATCTCCTCGCGCGAACGCGTGCTCGGCGCTTCGCTCGTGCGTTCGACCGCACAGACGAACGGGACGACGACGCGCGTGCTCTCCGTCCCGGCGTCTCGCGCGACGGCACTCGTCGCCGCACTCCGCACGTCGACGGGAGTCCGCTCCGTCGCGCTCCGCGGCGGTCGTAGTTATCCGATGACCGTGAGCGGTCCGTACTACACGAACGATCCGTACTTCACGGGCTTCCAAGTCACCGCGCCGCCGACGCCTACGGCGACCGCGCCGCCGGCGACGTACGAGCAGTTGCCCTACGCCGAATCGGCGAGCGTCCCCGGCCAGTGGGGCGACCACGCGATCCAACTCGAACACGCTTTCGAATACAGCCAGAGCAATAACGGCAGTTCGGTCGGAAACGCGAACGCGCTCGGATCGGCCGGTATCAAGATCGCGATCATCGACACGGGTGAGGACAAAAACCATCCCGAGCTCGCGTCGAAAATCGTCCACGAGCAGTGCTTCATTACGAATCCCACGTCGGGCGTGCAGTCGAATTCGAGCTTCGCGCTCGATCCCGACGGCCACGGGACCGACGTCTCGGGGATCGCGGCGGCCGCGAGCAATAACGGTTTCGGGTTCGTCGGCTCGGGTGGCAACGCGCAGATCTACGCGTATCGCGTCGATCCCACGCCCGATAACTCGTGCATCACGGCGACGGGCTCGAACGTCCCCGCACAGTGCGGCGCGGACACGGAAGACATCGCCTCCGCGATCTACGATGCGATCGCGAATCACGTCAACGTCATCAGCATGAGTCTCGGACAATCCGGTGGCAAATGCACCAACGGCGTCGATCCCGACTCGTACGAGGACGCCGCCGTGAAAGCCGCGATCGCCGCGAATATCATCGTCGTCGCGGCGTCGGGGAACGACTCGGCGAACAACGTCACGCCGCCGGCTTGCGACGCGAGCGTCATCGCGGCCGGAGCGACGGCGCTCTCGGACGGACAACCGACCGGTGGACAGAACACTTCGGGCACGGCCGCGAACCCGGTCGAGTACGTCGCGTCCTACTCCGACTACGGGACGCCGGGTGCGTCGTTTCGCAACGCCAGCGCGTGGGGCATCGTGGCGCCGGGCGGCGATCCGGTCGATCAAGACGCGGACTACCTGCATTGGATCGAAAACGTCTGGACGACGACGCCCGCGACGAGCATGTACGACGGCTCGTGCGGGACGGATTACTCGGGCGCGAACGGCGACTGCCGCATCCTGATCGCCGGAACCTCGATGTCGACGCCGCTCGTCGCGGGTGCGGCGG